>CAYOKN010000283.1:0-4122 GCA_964404545.1 uncultured Rhodospirillaceae bacterium
TCATTGATGGGGCCCAGATTGGTGGCCAGGCCGAAGAAGGGCAGCAGCACGTCCGCCTCCAGGCGGCGCTTCTCGCCCTCCAGGGTGGAGACCACCACCGCCGACAGCTGGCCGTCCGCACCTTCCAGCCCGTCCAGCTGATAGGGGATCACCAGCTCGATCTGGCCCGCTTCGGCCATCTGCTTCAGCTTCAGTTCGGAATCGGGGGCGGCGCGGAATTTGGGGCGGCGATGCACCACCATCACCTTGGCGGCCAGTTCAGCCAGCGAGATGGCCCAGTCCACCGCCGAGTCGCCGCCGCCGGCGATGACCACGCGCTTGCCGCGGAAATCCTCGCGCTTGCGCACCATGTAGAACACCGACTTGCCCTCATAGGCCTCGATGCCGGCCAGCGGCGGACGGTTGGGGCCGAAGGCACCCACGCCGGCGGCGATGATCACCGCCGCGCAGTCGATCACGGTGCCGTCGTCCAGCGCCACATGCCAGCGTTCGCCCAGGCGGCTCAGCCCCACCACCTGGCGGCCCAGGTGATAGACCGGCTTGAACGGCGCCGCCTGCTGCTCCAGGCGCGCCACCAGGTCCTGGGCCAGGATCGAGGGAAAGCCCGGCACGTCGAAGATGGGCTTTTCCGGATAGAGCGCCGCCAGCTGTCCGCCCACCATGTCCAGGCAGTCCACCACATGGCACTGGATGCGGGTCATGCCGCATTCGAACACGGCGAACAGGCCCACGGGGCCGGCGCCGATCACCACCGCATCGGTCGTGTGCTGGGGAGTGGTCATCGCTGGGGGTCTCCTTAACTCTTCCGGGGCAGAGTTATGACCATTCGGAGGCCCGAGGGCAAGCCCGCCCAGCCTGCGATTGCGGACAGCCTCCCCCCAAGGTACAACCCATGCATGTCCAGCCTGCCCCAGACCTTGCCCCAGACCCTGTCCCTGCCCGACGACTCCGCCACTGCCGCCCTGGGGGCGCGGTTGGCCCGCATCCTGGGCCCCGGCGACGTGGTGGCGCTGCACGGCGACCTGGGCGTCGGCAAGACCGCCCTGGCCCGGGGGCTGGTGCGTGCCCTGCTGGGCGACCCCGAGGAGGAGGTGCCCAGCCCCACCTTCACCCTGGTGCAGATGTACGAGGCCGAGGCCGGCACCGTCTGGCATTTCGACCTTTATCGGCTGGACGCTCCGGACGAGGCCCTTGAGCTGGGTATCGAGGACGCCTTTTATGACGGCATCAGCCTGGTGGAATGGCCCGACCGGCTGGGCGGCCTTTTGCCCGCTGACCGGCTGGACGTGACCTTGAGCTTGTCCGAAGATGGAACCGGCCGCGTGGCCCGCCTGGATGGGCGCGGCCGCTGGCAGACCCGGGAGTTGCCCTGAATGAGCGAGCGCGAAAGCCTGATCCGATCCTTCCTGACCGCCGCCGGCTGGGGCGAGGCCGAACGCGGCCGGCTGGCCGGTGATGCCAGCTTCCGCCACTATGACCGCCTGCGTCAGGCCGACGGCCGCCGCGCCGTGCTGATGGACGCGCCGCCGCCCAAGGAGGATGTGCGCCCCTTCCTGCGTATCGCCCGGCATCTGAAAACCTTGGGCTATTCCGCCCCCGCCATCCTTGCCGCCGACGAGCAGGCCGGGCTGCTGCTGCTCGAGGATCTGGGCGACGACACCTATACCCGCATGCTGGCCAACGGGGCCGAGGAGAACGAGCTGTACGAGCTGGCGGTGGACCTGTTGATCGACCTGCACAAGCGGGCCGATGCGGTCTGCCCCGGCGTGCCGCCCTATGACGACGAGCGCCTGCTGGCCGAGGCCACCCTGCTGACCGACTGGTTCATGCCCCAGGCCCTGGGCGCCGAGACCGATGCGGCCGCCCGCGCCGATTATGTGGCGATCTGGCAGGAGCTGTTCCCCCTGGCCCGGGCGGTGCCCGACACCCTGGTGCTGCGCGACTTCCATGTGGACAATCTGATGCTGCTGGGCCGCCCGGGGCTGGAGGCCTGCGGCCTCCTGGACTTCCAGGACGCGGTGGCCGGTCCCCTGACCTATGACCTGATGAGCCTGCTGGAAGATGCCCGCCGCGACATGGACCCGGGCCTGGTGGACGGGCTGAAGGCCTATTATCTGGAGGCCATGCCGCATCTGGACACAGAGTCCTTCGCCGCCTCCTGGGCGGTGCTGGCGGCCCAGCGCCACGCCAAGGTGATCGGCATCTTCGTGCGCCTGTGCGTCCGCGACGGCAAGCCGGTCTATCTGGGCCATATCCCCCGTGTCTGGCGCCTGCTTGAGGCCGCCTGCCGCCATCCCGCCCTGGCCCCGCTGCAGGCCTGGCTGGACCGCCATATCCCCGCCCACTTGCGTACCGTGCCGCAATGCCTGACCGCCAAGGCCTGATGCTGACCCACGCCATGGTGCTGGCGGCGGGACTGGGCACCCGTCTGCGCCCCATCACCAACACCACGCCCAAGCCGCTGGTGCCGGTGGCCGGGCGCACCATGCTGGACCGGGTGATGGATCATCTGGACCGCCAGGGCGTGCCCAACCGCGTGGTCAACATGCACTGGCTGGCCGACAAGGTGCGCGCCCATCTGCAGGGCCGTCCCGGCATCACCCTGTCCGACGAGTCGGGGCAGTTGCTGGAAACCGGCGGCGGTGTGGCCAAGGCGCTGCATCTGCTGGGCACCGGCCCGTTCCTGGTGGCCAATTCGGACATCATCTGGACCGACGGCCCGACCCAGCCCGCCCTGGCCCGGCTGGCCCAGGCCTGGGACGGCGAGCGCATGGACGCGCTGCTGCTGCTGGCCCCTACCGCCACCGCCTTCGGCTATGACGGCCAGGGTGATTTCGCCGCCGATGCCCAGGGGCGCCTGCGCCGCCGGCGCGAGGGCGAGGTGCTGCCCACCCTGTTCGCCGGGGTGCAGATCCTGCATCCGCGCCTGTTCGACGGGGCGCCGTCCGGGGCCTTTTCCCTGAACTGGTGCTATGACCGGGCGCTGACGGCGGGCCGGCTGTTCGGACTTGTGCATGACGGCGGCTGGTATCATGTGGGCACGCCCGAGGCCTTGCACGAGGCCAACCAGCTGCTGGCGGGGCACTGATTCATGGCCGGCCGGAGCGTCTTTTCCATCGCGCCCGGCCTGGGCTTCGTGGACGAGCTGGCGCGCGGCCTGACCCAGCGGTTCGGCGCCGACCCGCTCAGCCTGTCCAAACCCCTGGTACTGCTGCCCAACCGGCGCGCCTGCCGCGCCCTGCGTGAGGCCTTCCTGCGCCAGGGCGGCGGGCGGCCCATGCTGTTGCCGCGCATGCTGCCCTTGGGCGAGACCGACGAAGACGAACTGGTCCTGACCGAGGAGCCGGTGGGCGGCGGGCTGGACCTGCCCCCGGCCATCCCCGCCTTGCGCCGCCAGCTGCTGCTGGCCCGGCTGATCCTGGCCTTCGGTGCCGCCCGGGGCGGCCAGCCGCCCACCCCGGACCAGGCCGCCCAGCTGGCCGCCGAACTGGCCCGCCTGCTGGACAGCGTGCAGACCGAGGGCCTGTCCTTTGACCGGCTGGCCGGGCTGGTGCCCGAGGACCTGGCCGCCCATTGGCAGATCACCCTGGATTTCCTGCGCATCCTGACCGAGCAATGGCCGGCCCTGCTGGCCGCCGAGGGCGCCATGGACGCGGCCGAGCGCCGCAACCGGCTGCTGCGTGCCCAGGCCCTGGCCTGGGAGGCCAACCCGCCGGACCATCCGGTGGTGGCCGCCGGCTCCACGGGCTCGATCCCCGCCACTGCCGAATTGCTGGCGGCGGTGGCGGACCTGCCCCAGGGCGCCGTGGTGCTGCCCGGCCTGGACCGCGATTTGGACGAGGCCGGCTGGGACGCGGTGGATCAGAGCCATCCTCAGTTCGGCCTGAAGCAGCTGCTGCACCGTTTCGGGCTGGAGCGCGCCCAGGTGGGCGACTGGACCGCCGCCGCCAATCCACGCCCGGCCCGGGCCTGGCTCTTGTCCCAGGCCCTGCGCCCCGCCGCCACCACCGAGGCCTGGCGCGGCCTGTCGCACCCCCAGGCGGCCGAGGCGCTGGAGGGCGTGGTGCGGCTGGATTGCGAAAGCCCGCGTGAGGAGGCGGGGGCCATCGCCCTGCTGCTGCG
>CAYOKN010000284.1:0-2997 GCA_964404545.1 uncultured Rhodospirillaceae bacterium
TGGGCTGGCAGGAGCCCCTGAACGACACCGAGGCGGCGGTGCGGCTGGCGGCCCAGGCGGGGCCGGTCATGGTGGTGGGCTTCGGCTGGGGCGCGGCCTTGGCCTGGCTGGCGGCGGCCCGCCTGCCGGTGGCCGGCGCCGTCTGCTATTCGGGGACCGAGTTGTTTGAATTCCTGCACGAGGTGCCGCGCTGCCCGGTGCTGACCCAGTTCGGGCAGGACGACCAGACCATTCCCGGGGAATGGATTGCCCTGCTGCGGGCCCAGCATCCGGCGGTGCGGGCGGCCGTTCATCCGGGCGGCCACGGCTTCCACTGCGAGCAGCAGGCCGACTACCAGAAAACCAGCGCCGACGCAGCCTGGCGGCAGACGCTGGATTTCATGGCGGCGCCGGGTGGGCAGAAGCTGCCCATAGGCTGAATCTGCCCGGCAAACCTATCGCTGCTGGGTGGCCAGCACCGCCGCCACATCCACCCGGCCCATCAGCCGGCGGGTAGGGTCCAGTTCGGCTTCGGCCATCTCCTGCATCTTCTGCTGGATCTTGTCCTGGATCTGCTTTTCCAGCTTGGCCTGCTGCTCGGGCGGCATGGCCGCCAGCTGATCCTCGGTGACCTTCATCTCGGCCAGCATTTCGGCCCGCAGCCGCTTCTTCAGCTCGGCCTGCTGCGCTGCCTCCTGAAAAGCCGCCAGGCCGTGCTGGCTGATGAAGCCCTTGGTGTCGCCGCCTTCCAGCAGGGCGGCGAAGTCGGTGACGCCGTCCGGCTGGGCCTGGGTCTGGCCTTCGCGCCCCTCGGCGCCGGTCAGCAGGCCCGACAGCAGGCCGCTGCCCCGGATTGTCTCGATGGTCATGGCATGTCCTTGGTCAAAAGGGTCATGCCCTGAGCACTGCAAGGGCCGTGCCGCAGCCGGCCGCTTTTATCCCCGCACCAGCTCCAGATGCACGCCGGTGGTTTCGTCGGCGGGAATGCGGACGGTGCCATCCATGTCGCGGGTGAAATAGACGCCGCGTTGTTTCAGCAAGGCGGCGGCGGCATCCGCATCAGCCACCCGCAGGGTCAGCACCACCATGGACGGCGCCTCGGGCGGGTCGTCCATGTCGATGTCGGTGTGCAGCTGGTCAATGTCGTCGGGCCGCGACAGGAAGATCAGGCCGGCACGGCTGTGCACGGTGATCACATCATCGGTGGGGGTCACCGTGCCGGGGCCGAACACCCGCTCATAGGCCAGGGTATGGCGCTCGGGTTCGTCCACCACGGCGGTGACCGAGACCAAGCCGGCGGCGCCATTGGGATGGGCCATCCAGCGCGGCCGGCGCAGCGCGTCGGGGGTCAGATGCTGGCAGGCCATCAGCGGCACGCCGGGGGTGTCCTGGGGGTCGATGCCGAACACCCGGAATTTCAGGGTCTCGCCCTCGAAGGCGCGGGACAGGCTGCGCACGTCCTCGGGCACCAGCCCCACCGCCTGCAGGTCATCGAACAGGCCCTTGGCGTCGTCGGTGGCCAGGGCCAGGCCCATCAGCCCCTCGCCGCGCGCCTCCAGATGGGCGCGCACCTTACGGGCGCCCGGCCCTTCGCCGGTGGCGGCGATCAGCTCCACATAGCCGCCCGCCAGCATCAGGCAGTGATTGGCGGTGCCCCATTCGGCATGTTCGCCCCGGGGCGTGGCGGTGAAGCCCAGGCGCTCCCAGGCCGCCTTGGCGGCCTCGAGGTCGCGCACGGCCACCAGCACATGGTCGAAGCCGGTGATGCGGCTGGGCATGGCTCAGCCCTCCTGCACGGCGGACTGGGCGTTGACGCCATAGCCCTTGAACTTCTCCAGCACCCGCTGCATCTCGTCGGCGGGCAGGATGCGCGGCTCGGCGATCTGCAGGCAGCGCCAATATTGCTCGGCCAGGGCCTCCACCTCCACGGCCAGCTGCAGCGCCTGCTCCAGGGTCTGGCCCAGGGCCAGCATGCCGTGATGGCCCAGCAGGCAGGCCTTGCGGCCCTCCAGGGCGCGCAGGGCGGCGTCGGACAGCTCCTGGCTGCCGAAGGTGGCGTAGTCCGAGCAGCGGATGTCCACGCCCCCCGCCACCGCCACCATGTAATGGAAGGCGGGGATGTCCCGCTCCAGGCAGGCCAGGGTGGTGCAGAAGGGCGCATGGGCATGGATCACCGCATTCACCTCGGGCCGGGCGCGGTAGATGTCGCGGTGCATACGCCATTCGCTGGAGGGCTTCCAGGCGCCGTTCCAGTCGCCGTCCAGGGTCAGCTCCACCACCTGGCCGGGGGCGATCTGCCCTGCCTGCAGGCCCGAGGGGGTGACCAGGAAATGCTCGTCGCCCAGGCGGGCCGACACATTGCCGGCGGCGGCATCGTTCAGGCCCAGCTTCACCAACTGGACGGCGGTCTCGGCGACCTTCTGCTGCAGGCGGCGCTTCATCGGTTGGGACGCTTCTCGGGGTAAAGGGACAGGAGGCCGTCGGCGCTGGCCGGGCAGACGCCGCGTTCGGTGATCAGGCCGGTGACCAGCCGCGCCGGGGTCACGTCGAAGCCATAATTGATGGCCGGGCTGCCGTCAGGGGTCAGCTGCACCGTGGTCATGCGGCCATCGGGGGCGCGGCCGGTGATATGGGTCACCTCGGTGGCATCGCGGGTCTCGATGGGGATTTCCTTGACCCCGTCCTGGATGGTCCAGTCGATGGTCGGGCCGGGCAGCGCCACATAGAAGGGCACGCCGTTGTCATGGGCGGCCAGCGCCTTCAGATAGGTGCCGATCTTGTTACAGACATCGCCCCGGGCGGTGGTGCGGTCGGTGCCGACGATGCACATATTGACCAGCCCGTGCTGCATCAGATGGCCGCCGGTATTGTCGGGGATTACCGTATGCGGCACGCCATGCCAGTTCAGCTCACGCGCGGTCAGCGAGGCCCCCTGGTTGCGCGGGCGGGTTTCGTCCACCCACACATGCACCGGAATGCCGGCATCATGGGCCTTGTAGATGGGGGCGATGGCAGTGC
>CAYOKN010000284.1:3007-4055 GCA_964404545.1 uncultured Rhodospirillaceae bacterium
ACGGTGGCCAGCCAGCCGGCATTGCAGTGGGTCAGGATGTTGATGCGCTCGGCCCCGGCGGCCTGGGCCTTGGCCCACAGCTGCTGGATGATCCCCAGGCCATGGGTGCCGATGGCCTCGTTCATGGCCGCGTCCTCGTCGCAGATCTGGGCGGCGCGGGCATAGGCAGCGGCCAGCCGCTGGTCGGCCGGCAGCGGCGCCAGCACGGCGCGCATGTCGTCCAGCGCCCAGCGCAGGTTCACCGCCGTGGGACGGGTGGCATACAGGCGGTCATAGGCCATGCCCAGCCGGGCGTCCGAGGCATCGGAGCGCAGGGCCAGGGCCAGGCCATAGGCGGCAGTGGCGCCGATCAGCGGCGCGCCGCGCACCCACATGTCGCGGATGGCCGTCTCGGCATCCTCTAGGCTTTCCAGGCGCAGCGTCACCAATTCGTGCGGCAGGCGGGTCTGGTCGATGATTTCCACCGCCTGGCCGTCCTTGGCCAGCCAGATGGTGCGGGTGGGGGTGCCGTTGATCTTCATGCAAACACAGCCTCGTCAGGGGAAGACGGAAACCGGCGGGAAGCCCTCGGCGGCATTCCAGGCACCGGGCGCGACCCGACGGTCACGGACCCAGACCCCGCCCGAACCGGGGCGCAGGCGGTCATAGAAGGTGACGAACAGGTCATCCGGCTCATAGGGGTCGCCCTCGGGCGCGCTGGACACCACCAGGATGTGGTTGCCACTGCCCCGGCGCACATACTGCCAGTCGGCGCGCAGGGACGTGGCCAGCATCAGCGGGCGCGGCTCGCTGCCGGGGACGGTGACCATCACCGGCTGCAGCTTGCCGTCGCGCACCTCGAAGAACTGGGACTCGGTGCCCAGGCTGGTGCCCGGGCAGCCGGAATAGTCGATGGTCAACACCAGGGCGGGGCGGCCGTCGCCATAGATGTCCACCAGCTGCATGGTTCCCAGGGCGCCGCCCTGCACCAGGGTCTGGGTCACCTTGCCCGACCGGTCCTTGACCTGCAGGGTCAGGGGCACCGGCACGATCTCGGAACCGCAGATGG
>CAYOKN010000285.1:0-4030 GCA_964404545.1 uncultured Rhodospirillaceae bacterium
ATGGTGGCGTTCAGCGCCAAGAGGTTGGTCTGGCTGGCGATGTCGTTGATCAGGCTGACCACCTCGCCGATGCGCTGGGCCGAGTCGGCCAGGGCGCGGACCATCTGGTCGGTTTCCTTGGCCTGGTCCACGGCGGTCTGGGCGATGGTAGCCGACTGCACCACCTGGCGGGCGATCTCGCGCACCGAGGCGGACAACTCCTCGGCGGCAGCGGCCACGGTCTGCACATTGGTGCTGGCCTCTTCCGACGCGGCGGCCACCTTGACCGAGCGCTCGGACGCATCCTGGGAGTGGCCGTGCAGAGCCTCGGCGGCCTCGTGCAGGTGACGGACGCTGACGGTGACGGACTGCAGCATGGCGGTCACGTCATCATCGAACTTCTTGGTCAGCTGCTCCATGGTGGTCTGGCGGGCCAGCTTGGCATCCTGGTCGGCGGCCTGCTCGGCGGCGATCTTGCGGCGCTCGATGGCGTTCTGGCGGAATACCTCCAGGGCCCGGGCAAGCCCGCCCACTTCATCCTTGCGCTCGGCGCCGGTGATGGTGATCCCGTGGTCGCCCTGGGCCAGGCGGCCCATCATGCTGGTGATCTCGGCCACGGGACGCGAGATGCTGCGGCCCACGGCGGTGCCGGGCACGGCCACCAGCAGGATCAGCACGAAGGCGACACCGCTCAGGACGCCGGCGCGCTCCCAGAAGATGTCGTTCACGTCATCGATATAGATGCCGGTGCCGACGATCCAGCCCCAGGGCTGGAAGCCCTTCACATAAGACAGCTTGGGCTGCGGCGAGTCCGAACCCGGCTTGTTCCAGTAATATTCCACGAAGCCGGCGCCGTCCTTCTTCACCACCTGGACGAACTCGGTGAAGAACAGCTTGCCGTTGGCGTCTTTCAGGGCGCCCAGGTCCTGGCCCACCAGCTTGGCGTTGATGGGATGCATCAGCATCCGGTTGTTCTGGTCCTGGACCCAGAAATATTCCGAGCCCTCATAGCGCAGGGCCTTCACCGCCTCGAGGGCGGCGGCCTGGGCCTGTTCGCGGGTCAGGGCGCCCGAGGTCTCGAGCTGCTGATAGTGGCCCACCAGGGCATGGGTGCTTTCCACCAGATGCCGGGTCTTCACCTGGCGGTCGGCCAGAAGGTCGATCTTGGTCTCGATCAAGGTGCCTGCCATCAGGGCGACCATGCCGAACACTGCAGCGCCGATCACTAGGCGCAGTTTCTGGGCAATGCTCCAATCGGTAATGCGCACGTCGTTCCTCCTAACCCCCCGGTAGGGGTGGTAGCACTTTAGGATGGGCGGGCTCAAGCTTTGTCGAGGATGGTCGGGGGTGCTTTTCGGTTAATGACGCTGTATAAGGCGCTCTACCAAAGTATGTCGGCGAGGATTCCATGGCCATTCTGATCACTGGCGCCGCCGGTTTCATCGGCTTCCACACCGCGGCGCGCCTGTTGGCGCGGGGTGACCGGGTGGTGGGCGTGGATGACCTGAACGGCTATTATGACCCTGCCCTGAAGCTGGCCCGGCTGGAAAATCTGAAGGGTCATCCGAACTTCTCGTTCCACCAGGGCGACATCGCCGACCGCGCGGCCATGGCCCGCCTGTTCGAGGCCGAACCGGACATCGAGGTGATCTGCAACCTGGCCGCCCAGGCCGGCGTGCGCTATTCGCTGATCAACCCCTATGCCTATACTCGCGCCAATGTGGAAGGCCACCTGGTGATGATCGAGCAGGCGCGCGCCCTGGGCAGCCGCTGCAAGCATTTCGTCTATGCCAGTTCGTCCTCGGTCTATGGCGCCAACACCAAGATGCCCTTCGCGGTCGAGGACCGGGTGGACACCCCTATCTCGCTCTATGCCGCCACCAAGAAGTCCAACGAGCTGGTGAGCCATACCTACAGCCACCTGTTCCGCATCCCCACCACGGGTCTGCGCTTTTTCACCGTTTATGGTCCCTGGGGCCGGCCGGACATGGCGGCCTATATCTTCGCCAGCAAGATCGCCGCCGGCGAGCCGATCCAGGTGTTCAACCAAGGGCAGATGCGTCGTGACTTCACCTTCATCGACGACATCGTGTCGGGCGTGGTGGCGGTGATCGACAATCCGCCCGGCGATGACGGCAAGGCACCGCCCTACAAGGTCTATAACATCGGCAACAACCGCTCCGAGCCGCTGCTGCGCTATATCGAGCTGATCGAGCGCGAACTGGGCCGCAAGGCGGTGCTGGATCTGCAACCCATGCAGCCCGGCGACGTGCCCGAGACCTATGCCGACATCGACGCCATCCAGCGCGACCTGGGCTATGCCCCGACCACGCCCATCGACGAGGGCATTCCGCGCTTCATCGCCTGGTTCAAGCAATATCACGGGCTGAACTGAGGCAGCCCGCCGGGGCCTAACCTCTGCCTCTTCCCAAGCGGGGGGCGGATGTGCGAGAACTCGCGCCCGAACCGCCTTTCCTGCTGGAAGAGCCATCATGCGCCGCCTGTCGTCCGCTTTGCTGCTGACCGTCCTTGCCGCCACCCTGCCAGCCTGTGCCGTGGTGGAAGGCGGGGCTCACCTGATCAAGGAAGCCAGCAAGTCCTCGCGCGAGGACGGCGGCGGCCCGCCGCCGGCCCGCAGCCAGGCTCACCCGGTGCGCGCGGTGCAGCAGCCGCAGCCCGAGCCGGCGCCCGTCGCCCCGGTGCGGCGCGAGTCCATCAGCGCCGAGGAACTGCCGCCGCCGTCGTGACGGCCAGCCAGTCCAGCATGCCTTGGGCCGCCAGCGCGCCGGTGGCCAAGCAGCCCTGCAGCAGATAGCCGCCGGTGGGGGCTTCCCAATCCAGCATCTCGCCGGCGGCGAAGACGCCCGGCCGGCTGCGCAGCATCAGGCTGTCGGTCAGCCCCTCCAAACACAGCCCGCCCGCCGAGGAAATGGCCTCGGCGATGGGGCGCGGAGCGGTGACCGGGATGGGACAGGCCTTGAGGCGTGCTGCCAGCCGGCGGCTGTCGGCCAACTCGGCCGGATCGGCGCCTTCGCGCAGCAGGGCGACGGCGGCAGGGGGCAGCTTCAGACGTTTCTTCAGCAACGAGGACAGCGAGAGTCCGCCGCGCGGCTCCAGCCGGGCGGCGATGGCGTCAATGGTCAGGGCCGGGCGCAGGTCCAGATGCAGCACCGCGCCGCCGCGGGCCAGCACGGCATCGCGCAGCGGCCCCGACAGGGCATAGACGGCGCCGCCCTCGATGCCGTCCTCGGTCAGCACCATCTCGCCTTTGACGGTGCGTCCGTCGAAGGTCAGGGCGATGGTTTTCAGCGGCGTGCCGGCATGGCGGCGTAGCGGCTCGGACCAGGGGCAGGAAAAGCCGCAATTGCTGGGCTGCAGCTCGGCCACCTGCAGGCCGTCGCCGCGCAGCAGAGGCACCCAGGCGCCGTCCGACCCCAGATGCGGCCAGCTGGCCCCGCCCAGGGCCAGCAGCGCCGCCGGGGCGGTCACGCTCACGACCCCGTCCGGCGTGTCGAAGCACAGCGCCCCTTGCACATCGAAGCCGGTCCAGCGGTGGCGCATATGCAGGGCCAGGCCCCGGCCTTTCAGATGCCGCAGCCAAGCGCGCAGCATCGGGGCGGCCTTGAAGTCGGTGGGGAAGACCCGGCCCGAGCTGCCCACAAAAGTCTCGATCCCCAGCCGGTGCGCCAGGTCGCGCGCCGCCTGGGGTGGAAAGGCGGCCAGGGCGCGGCGGAACAGCGGCTCGGCCCGGCCATAGCGGGGCAGGAACTGCTCCAGCGGCTCGGAATGGGTCAGGTTCAGGCCGCCGCGCCCGGCCAGCAGGAATTTGCGCCCCACCGACGGCATGGCGTCATAGAGGGCCACGGGCTGGCCGGCGTCCAGCAGAAGGGTGGCGGCCATCAGCCCGGCCGGGCCGCCGCCGATGATCGCGATGGGGCTCATGCGCCCCGAATAGCCCGGCCCCGGGGCCGGAGCAAGCGAAAAGCCCGCCCCCGCCCCGGGCTGGGGGCGGGCCTAATCCCAGATGGGCTCGCCGAGATAGACGTCCTCG
>CAYOKN010000286.1:0-4004 GCA_964404545.1 uncultured Rhodospirillaceae bacterium
TCTTCAAGTCCATGACCGAGGTCAGCGGCCTGGTGGTCACCAAGCTGGACGGCACTGCCCGGGGCGGCGTGGTGGTGGCCCTGGCCGAGAAATTCGGCCTGCCGGTGCATGCCATCGGTGTGGGCGAGAAGGCCGACGACCTGCGCCCGTTCGAGGCCCAGGACTTCGCTCGCAGCCTGATGGGACTGGCGGAGAATACGCCGGTCTGAATTTATTTACGTATCTTATTGTGGAAAAAGCGCCCATTGTGCATCCAGTCGGGTGCAGAATTGGGGTCTAGATGTGCATGATGCAGCTTCCGATGAGATCGGGGCCCCGCCGCCTTGTTGCGGGATGCCGGACATCGAGGAACTCGACCGCCTGAAGGCGCTCGAGCGGGCGGTTTTCCTGGGTGCGGACCTGTTCATGGTGGTCACCGACCACCAGGGGCTGGTGCTGGACATGAACCCTGCGGCCGAATGCCTGCTGGGCTGGGCCCGCGCCGAATGCGTGGGCCGCATCACGCCCCTGGATTGGCATGACCCCGCCGAAATGACCGAGCGGGCCGGTCAACTGTCCCACGAGCTGGGTCAGCCGGTGGCAGGGTTCCAGGTCTTCGTGGCCCTGCCCCTGCGGGGCCGGGTCGAGGACCGGGAATGGACCTTGATCCGCCGCGACGGTAGCCGATTTTCCATCCAGCTTCGGGTCAATCCCCTGTTCGACGCCGCCGGCGCCTCGCTTGGATTCGTGGGCATTGGCCGCGACCTGACCGAGCAGCGGCGCGCCGACCGGGCCTTGGCCAAGGCCGCCGAAGAATCCCGCGCCCGTCAGCAGGCCGAGCGGGAGAGCCGGGCCAAGACCCGTTTCCTGGCCTCGGCCAGCCACGATCTGCGCCAGCCCTTGCAAGCCATGCGGCTCTATCACGGTCTGTTGGAAAGCCGCCTGACCACCCCGGAGCAGCGCGACCTGGCCGCCCGGCTGTCCGACGCCATGGGCTCGGCCGAGGATCTGCTGCGGGCGCTGATGGACGTCTCGGTGCTGGATGAAGGGCGCATCGTGCCGGTTCGCTCGGCGGTGGACCTGCAGGCCGGCCTGGCCCGCCTGGTGGCCGAAATGGAGGCGCCTGCCGCCGCGGCCGGGCTGCGGCTGCGCCATGTCCCGTCGCGGCTGGTGGTGGACAGCGATCCAGTGTTGCTGGACCGTATCCTGCGCAACCTCGTGTCCAATGCGGTGAAATATACCCGCACGGGCCGCATCCTGGTGGGCTGCCGCCGCCGGGGCGCCGAGGTGGAGATCCTGGTGCTGGACACCGGCCCCGGCATCTCCGCCGACGAGCTGGGCGCCATCTTCGAGGATTTCTACCGGGTGCGCGCCGAGGTCGAGGCCGAGGACGGTCCGCAGGGGCTGGGGCTGGGCCTGTCCATCGTGGCCCGCACCGCCGCGCTGCTGGGCCATGTGGTGCTGGTGCGCTCGGAACCGGGGCGCGGATCCTGCTTCGGCCTGCGGGTGCCGCTGGCGGTATCCTAGAGCTGTCTTTGCAGTCTGACGCGGTCTAGGGCCGGCTGGTCAGCACCTGGCGGGCATCCTGCTCGGGCATGCCGCGCGGGGCGAAGCCGGTCTGGCCGCGCAGGTCGCGGTGGTGGGCCAGCGACCAATGGACATTGGGATAGGCCAGCTCGTCCCAGGGAATCTCGTCCCACTGGAAAAGCTGCACCTCCAGGCTTTCCGGGCCGGCGCCGAAGTCGGACCCGGTCATTTCGGCCCGGTAGATCATATGCACCTGGCTGATCTGCGGGATGTTGTAGATGGCCAGCAGGGCATCGATGCGCACCCGCGCCCGGGCCTCTTCCCACACCTCGCGCGCGGCGCCCTGTTCCGTGGTCTCGCCCAGTTCCATATAGCCCGCCGGCATGGTCCAGAAGCCCCGGCGCGGCTCGATAGCGCGCCGGCACAGCAAATAGCGCCCGTCCCAGGTGCAGACCGCGCCCACGATCACCTTGGGGTTTTCATACAGGATGAAGCCGCAATCGCTGCAGACCACGCGGGGGCGGTCGTCGCCTTCGGGGGTCAGGACGGAGTGGGACGGCGGGCGGGGCAGGGTCATGGGCTTAATGTGGCCTTGGGTCCGTTGTGGGCACAAGGGGAAAGAGACCTTACACCCCGATCACCTTCACCTTGCTGCCGGGCGGCGGCAGGGGCTGGCCCGGCTGCAGGCCGTTCAGCACCCGGAACCGCTGCTCGTGGTTGTCCTCCACCTCCATGCGGCGGGCCAGGCCCTCGATGCTGTCGCGCGGGCCGACCGTCACCAGGCGGATGCGATGGGGCTTGATGGCGGCCTTTTCCGCCGGGGACAGGGCGCGGAAGCTGTAGGTGGTGCGCTTCAGGTCCTCGGCGAAGCGGGCGGTCAGGTTGGGCGGGGTGATGAACATGAAGCGATAGACGCTGTCGCCCATCAGCATGGCCACCAGCCGCACATCCGCCGGGCCGCGCCGGGTCTGCAGGCGCAGCGTGCCGGTGGCCGCCGGCAGGCCGTTCACCTGGATGGATTCCAGATTGTCCACCCGGCTGCGCCGGGCCCAGCGTTGCGTCATATAGGCGGCCATATTGTCGGTATGGGCGCGGTCGCCATCCAGCACGATGCTGGCCCCGGCGGGATGCTGGGCGCTGACATTGCGGTCCGAATTCACCAGCCGGAAGCCTTGGGGCACGCTGAACTGGAAGCCCAGCACCGGATGCAGGAACTGGCTGCCGCGCACCACGCCTTCCTTGGGATTGTCGCCATGCACCAGCCCGGCGATGCGCTGCAGATAGGCATCATGCTCCCACCGTCCCTGCACCGGCATCTGGCTGGTCTGGGCCTGGGCGATGGCGGCCTGCACCCGGTCTAGGGTGCGGGGATGGGTGGCGAAGATGTCAAACTGATCCAGCTCGTCGGGCGAGCGGCCGGCCAGTTCGGCTTCCATGCGGCTGTGCTCCAGCAGGGTTTGCAGGAAGCTGGCCATGGCGTTGGGGTCATAGCCGGCGCGGCCCAGATAACGCACGCCCAGGCTGTCGGCCTCGTATTCCTGGTCCCGCGAATAGCTTTTCAAATAGGCTTGGGCGCCCAGGCTGGCCACCTGGGCGATGGCGTCCGAGCCGGTGACGGCGCCCAGCACCATCAGGCCCAGATTGGCGATCTGGCCCTGGCTGACCCGCTCATTGGTGTGGCGGGCCATGATGTGGCCTACTTCATGCGCCAGCACGCCGGCCAGCTCGGCCTCGGAATTGGCCAGGCCCATCAGCCCCCGGGTCACATAGACATAGCCGCCGGGCAGCGCCATGGCGTTGACGATGGGGGTGTCCAGCACGGTGAAGGTGAACTGGGCGGCGGGGGTCTCGGTGCCCTTGGTGATGGCGGCGCCCACCCGGGCCACATAGAGCCCGATCTCGGGATCGTCCACCACGCCGCCAAAGGCCTTGATGATCTTGGGATGCTCGTCCGCGCCCAGGCTGGCCTCGTCGTCGGCGGACAGCAGGTTCAGGCTGCTGCGCCCGGTGGCCGCGTTCTGGGTGCAGCCCGCCAACAGACCGCCCACCCCCGTGGCCAGCCCCGACATCAGCATGGTCCTGCGCGAAAGCAACATTTGGGTCCCCCTCTTACGCCGTCCGGTTGGCCTTATCCTTGGCAAGGGATGGCCGCTTTGGCAATGATGCTGGCATCGAATCGGGGCAGAGATATGGCTGGGGGGCGATTTGTTCTGGGCGCGGTGCTGCTGGGACTGCTGGCCGGCCCGGCGGCCGTGGCGGCGGAAAGCCTTGTGGTTCAGGGCATCAAACCCGGTCTGGTGCTCGAGGCTGCCGATGGCCGGCAGCTGAAGCTGGCAGGGCTGCAGCCCGAACCGGGCGCCGAGGCGCTGCTGCGCCCGCTGCTGGGCCAGCCCCTGACCCTGCTGGAGCCGCCGGTCCCCGACCGCCATGGCCGCGCCCTGGTGCATCTGCAGGCCCCTGCGGGCTGGGTGCAGGGCGCGCTGCTGGAGCAGGGTCTG
>CAYOKN010000287.1:0-3979 GCA_964404545.1 uncultured Rhodospirillaceae bacterium
TCCCGCCTGCGCCCTGCGCGACGGCGCCGGGCGCCGCCGGCTGCTGGCCGGGCTCGAGGAGTTCCGCCAGCATCTGGGCGGCCGCCTGACCGTCACCCTGCTGACCGGCCTGGGCCAGGCGGTGGAGGTGCACACGCTGGACGAGGTCCTGCTGGAGCAATGCCTGCGCGACCTGGAAATCGCCGCATGCGCCTGAGCGACGGCAGCCACCTGACCTATTGCACCAATGTGCATCCGGGCGAGGACTGGCGCGGCACCCTGGCGCAGCTGAACCGCTTCCTGCCGGCGGTCAAGAGCCTGGCCTCGCCCCATGCCCCCATGGGGGTGGGACTGCGGCTGTCGGCCCAGGCGGCGCGCGAGTTGGAGAATCCCCGGACCCTGCGCTCGTTTCGGGGCTTCCTGGACGAGCATGGGCTTTATGTGTTCACCCTGAACGGCTTTCCCTATGGCCGCTTCCATGGCGGTCCGGTCAAGGAGGCGGTGTACCGGCCCGACTGGCGCTCGCCGCTGAGGCTGGACTATACCCTGCGCCTGGCGCGCCTGCTGGCCGCACTGTTGCCCGAGGGCATGACCGGCAGCATCAGCACGGTGCCGCTAGGCTTTCGCGCCGACCGGGAAGATACCCGCATGGCCGAGCATCTGGCCGCCGCCGCCGAGGGCCTGGCCGCGCTGGAGGCGCGCACCGGCCGCACCATCCTGCTGGGCCTGGAGCCCGAGCCGGCCTGCCTGCTGGAGACCGCCGCCGAGGCGGTGGACTGGATCCGCTCCCGCCTGTGGCAGCGGCCCGAAGGAGCGGCGGTGCGGCGCCATCTGGGGCTGTGCCTGGATGCCTGCCATGGCGCCGTGATGGGCGAGGACCCGGCCGAAGCGGTGGCGCTGGCCCGCGCCGCCGGGGTGCCGGTGGTCAAGCTGCAACTGTCCAGCGCCCTGGCCGCCGACGGCGCCCAGGCGCCCGGCCTGGCCCGGTTCGACGACGGCATCTATCTGCATCAGGTGGTGCGGGGCGGCAACGGCAGGGCCCGCAGCTTTCCCGACCTGCCCCAGGCCCTGGCCGAGCCCGACCCGGACTGCCAGTGGCGGGTGCATCTGCATGTGCCGGTCTGGGCCGAGCAGTTGGGCGCCTTCGGCACCACCCGGCCCATCCTCGAGGCGCTGCTGGCCCTGCAATCGGACCAGCCCATTGCCCCCCATCTGGAGGTGGAGACCTATACCTGGACGGTTCTGCCGCCCGAACTGCAACCCGCCTCGCTGGCCGAAGCCATCGCCCGCGAGCTGGCCTGGGTGCGCGGGCGGCTGGCATGACCGCCCTGCGTGTGGCGCTGCGGCTGGGGCGGGTCTCCAACCTGCCCACGGTCTGGAGCAACCTGCTGGCCGGCTGGGTGCTGGGCGGCGGCGACCCGCTGGCCCTGCCGCCCGGCCTGATGCTGGCCGGCAGCCTGGTCTATGGCGGCGGGATGATGCTGAACGATGCCTGCGACCGGCATTGGGACGCCCGCCACCGGCCCGACCGCCCCATCCCCGCGGGCCAGGTCAGCGCCGGAGCGGTGTTTGCAGGCGGCTTCGCCCTGCTGGCCCTGGGGCTGGCGCTGCTGGCGCCGCTGGGTCGGCCCGCCCTGGGCGGCGGTGCGGCCCGGGTGGCGGCGGTGCTGCTGTATGACCTGTGGCACAAGGGCAATCCGCTGGCGCCCTGGATCATGGGGCTGTGCCGGGCACTGCTGATCCTGACCGCCGGGTCGGCGGCGGGGGACGCGGCGGCTGTGGCGCCTGCCGCCGTGGCGGTGCTGGCCTGGACCGCCGGGCTGACCTTCGCCGCCCGGCAGGAGCATCTGAACCGGCTGGGGTCCCTGTGGCCGCTGGCCTTGCTTGCGGTGCCGCCGATCCTGCTGTTCACCGGCAGCCTGCTGTCGGGGCTGGCAGCGGGGCTGCTGCTGGGCTGGGCCGCCGGCTGCCTGCGGCATCTGCGCCGGGATGTGGGCGGCGGTGTCGGACGGCTGATCGCCGGCTTCTGCCTGGTGGACGCCCTGGCCCTGGCCGGCGCCAGCCCACCCGCCATGCTGGCCGCCCTAGGCTGCTTCGCCCTTGCGCTGCTGGCGCAAGCCAAGATCCCGGCATCCTGACCCGAACATGTGCTGCAGCAACAAGTCGCGCACCGCCACCGCCGCCACCGGCCCCTCGGGCAGCAGGTCGACGCGGCTGCTGATCAGCAGCGGCCCGGCCTCGGCCCGGTCGGTGGGGCGCCCGTGCGAGCCGCGCACCAGCCCGGCTTCCAACGGGATCACGTCCATCAGGCTGCGCAGGCCCAGCGCCTTCTTGGCCAGCCGCCAGCCCACCGCCAGCCGGGGCAGCCGCAGGGCCGGGTCCAGGAACAGTTCGGCCGGGTCGTAGCCGGGCTTGCGGTGGATGTCCACGGTGCGGGCAAAGTCTGGGGCGCGGACGTCATCCAGCCAGGGATAATAGGTGAACCAGCGATCCGCCGCCGCCACTGCCACCAGTTCGCCCGAACGGGGATGGTTGAGCCCCACCGCCGCCTGGGCCTGGCGGTCCAGCACCTGTTCCACCCCCTCGACCCCTTCCAGCATGAGGCGCACCGTGGCCACCTGGCCGGGATCGCGCACATAGACATGGGCCACCTGATGGTCGGCCAGGGCAAAGGCCGCCGAGGCGCCAGGGTCCAGCACCTCGCCCTGTCCCTCGCGCCGCACCGCCAGATAGCCGGCCCGGCGCAGCGCCCGGTTCAGATGCACCGGCCCGCTGACCGGGGTGATGCCATATTCCGACAGCACCACCACATCCACATCCTGGTCCTGGGCGGCCTGCAGCAGCGGACGGCATTCGGCGTCCAGCGCCGCCACCTCGGCGGCAATGGCGGGATGGTCGGGCCCCAGCTTCTGCAGCGCATAGTCCAGATGCGGCAGATAGACCAGGGTGAGCCCCGGACGACGGGTCAGGAACACATGCAGCGAAGCCTGGGCGATCCAGCGGGTCGAGGCAATATCCGCCGCCGGCCCCCAGAACCGGAACAAGGGGAACCGGCCCAACGCGTCGGTCAATTCGTCCCGCAGGCCGGCGGGATGGCTATAGGCATCGGGGATCTTGCGTCCGTCAGCGCGATAGATTGGGCGCGGCGTCACCGACCAGTCGGCGCTGGAATACATATTGTACCACCAGAACATTTTGGCGCAGGTGAAGCCGGGCGCCAGCCGCCGCGCCGTCTCCCACAGCTTTTCCCCGGCCACCAGATGGTTGGACTGCCGCCACAGCCAGATTTCGGCCAGGTCGCGGAAATACCAACCATTGCCCACCACCCCATGGCCCGAGGGCGGCAGCCCGGTCAGGAAGGTGGCCTGCATGCTGCAGGTCACCGCCGGCAGCAGCGCCGTCAGAGGCCGGGACGCACCCTGCGCGGCCAGGGCCGACAGGGCCGGGGCGTGGCGCAGCAGGGCCGGGGTCAGCCCCACCACATTCAGCACCATCAGCCGCCGCACCGCCATCACGCCAACCCCACCCGGCGCCGAGGCCAGATCAGGGCGATGTCCTCGGGCACCGGACGGCCGGCATGGCGCCGCTCCGAGGCGAAGTCCTCGGCCATGCGGCACAGCTCGGGGCTCCAGCGCCGATCCAGCCCCTGGATAAGCGCCACCGGCAAGCCCAGGAACAGGCATTTGACGACCATCTGGTTGAAAGCGGCCGCGGGGAAATGGACGGCGGGATAGGGATTGTCCAGGGCGGCGGCGACGAACACCGGCTCGGCGGCGCTGCGGCAGGCCTCAAGCGCCACCTCGATGAAGCGTTCCGGCAGGGGCAGCAGCGGCAGCGCCCGGGTGATGGCCACCCGCTCGTCCAGGTCGCCGGTCCGAAAGGCCCGGCGCACCAGCGGCGCATGATGCTCCAGCGGCCGCCCGGCCAGGGCCAGGGCGAGCAGCGCCAGGCGCGCCAGATGCGGCAAGGCCACGGTCTCGGCCCCCAGCAGCCGCGCCTG
>CAYOKN010000288.1:0-3971 GCA_964404545.1 uncultured Rhodospirillaceae bacterium
CTTGTCCACGGTATAGCCCTGGAACAGGCTGATGCCGGCCTGGTGGCCCAGTTGCAGGGCCTCGGTCTCGTCCACCCGGGCCAGCACCGCCAGGGTGCCCTGGTCCTGCATGGCCTTGATGTCCTCGCGGCGCATGCCCAGTTGGTCGCCGTCGCCGCGCCAGAACAGCTTGGCCATATGGGCCGACAGGCGGGGCAGGTTGACCACGCCCACGGTCTGCAGGGTCACGCCGTCCACCACCAGGGTGGCGCCCAGGCCGCGGATATAGTCCACGGCCACCAGATATTCGTCATAGTGGCGCAGGATATCCTCCTGCCGCAGTTCCAGCGAAATGCGCTTCAGGCGCTCGCCGGCCTTCATGGCCTCGCAGAACCGCTCGAACCGCTTGGTGAAGACCGAGGGCACATTCAGGTTCAGGGAACAGTGACCGGCCGGCGGCATGACCGTCGGAAAGGCATCGAGCAGAATATTGTCCAGGGTCACGGTCAGCTGGGTGAACAGATTGCCCGAGCCGCGCAGGTCCACGCCCTTCAGGATCTGGTCGGTCAGCTTGTCCATGGCCACGTAATATTCGCGGGTGATGACCCGGGGCTTCTGCTTGGGCTGCAACAGCACAACCGGCTGCGAGCGCACATAAGCCTGGAAGAAGCTTTGCGGCCCATAGGTGGCGGCCACTGTCTCCACCTTCAGGATGTCTTCTTCGCGCAAGGGCCGCCGGCCATCGGCGGCGGCCGGCTTTTCCTCGGCCACCTCGTTCTCATAGCGGCTGAGGATCAGGATGGCGTTTTTCAGCTTCTTGGTCAGGTCCACCATGCGGACCATGCGGTCCTGGCACAGGCGGTCCATCATGTTGGGCAGGTATTCCTCCACCAGCCGCAACAGGTCCAGGCGCATCTGAGAACCAAAGCCGATGCCGTCCCGTTCACTGACCTTCAGCAGCAGCGCCACCTCTTCCCGGCCCAGGCGATAGCGCTGGGCGCGCATGCGCTCGGCCAGGTCGCGGGTCATGCGCTCGAATCCGTCCCACAGGCCGGGCTTGGGCTCGCCGGGCAGATTGGCCAGGGAAATGAGCACAAGCATGTTGTGCCGCACCGGCCCATTGGCCATGCCGCGCAGCTCCCGCAGCAGCGCGCCGCCGTTCTCCGCAATGGCTGTCATGGCCCGCCTCCCTCAGGCGGGCGCCCCGATGGCGTCATTCTGTTTCCCGGCACCGCCCTTGCTGGCGGCAGCCGCCCCTGGTCTTGCGCCGGGCTGGTGCCGACGTCCCTCAAGTGACCCCACCGGTCATTCAACCATATGGTGGGACGGGGCGAAAAATAAATCCCCGAGACATGACTTTTGGGAGAGGGGCGGACCGGCTGCCTATTCCGCCGCCGCCGGGGTCGAGCGCAGTTCGGAGAGCGCATGGCGCATCACCTGGACGGCGCCGCTGAGGGCCAGGGCGGCCATGATGCCGGCCACGGCAAAGTCGGGCCAGCCGCTGTTGGTGGCGAACACGCCGCTGGCCGCAGCCATCACCGCCACATTGCCGATGGCGTCATTGCGCGAGCAGATCCAGACCGAGCGCATGTTGGAATCGCCCTCGCGGAAGGCATAGAGCATGACCGCCACCGACAGGTTGGCGGCCAGGGCCAGGCCGCCGATGACACCCATGACGCCGGCCTCGGGCACCGTCCCGGTCAAGGCATGAAAGGCGGTGTTGCCGATGACCCACAGCCCGAAGGCGCCCATGGTGGCGCCCTTCAGCATCGCGGCCAGGGCCCGGCGGTGCAGGCTCATGCCCAGCACGAACAGGGCGACGCCGTAATTGGCCGCATCGCCCAGGAAGTCCAGCGCATCGGCCTGCAGCGAGGATGACTCGGCGGCCACGCCGGCCACGATCTCCACCAGGAACATGGCGGTGTTGATGGCCAAGGCGATCCACAGCGCCTTGCGGAACCGAGGCGTCACATCCCGGGACGGCGGCTGGCAGCCGCCACTGCAACAACTCCCCATCTCTATCCTCATCCCTTCATCCTTGGCTAGGATGGGGTCTGTAGCCACTACAGGGTCAAGCAGAAATGAAACCAGCCCAGCCCCGCACCATTGGCGCCCTTGGCAAGGCCACCGGCGTCAATATCGAGACCATCCGCTATTACGAACGCATCGGCCTGCTGCCCGAACCCGACCGCACCCCGGCGGGCTACCGCCAATACGGGCCCGAGCACCTGCGGCGCCTGGCCTTCATCCGCAAGGGCCGCGAGTTGGGCTTCAACATCGAAGCCATCCGTACCCTGCTGCGCCTGGCGGAACATCCCGAAACGCCGTGCCAGGACGCCGACCGCCTGGCCTCGGACCATCTGGCCGAAGTGGACCGCAAGATCGAGGAACTGACCCGCCTGCGCGATGCCCTGCGGCAGATGACCAACTGCTGCGGCCAAACCGTCGCCCACTGCCGCATCATCGACGCGCTGGCATCCTAGGCGCGCCGGGACCCATGGACCAACTCATCGCCTATGGCGGCCTGTTCCTGGCTGCCCTGCTCGCCGCCACCATCCTGCCGGCCCAGTCCGAAGCCGCCCTGGCGGGCCTGCATCTGTCGGGCCGCTATCCGGTGGCCGAGCTGGTGGCCGTGGCCACCGCCGGCAATGTGCTGGGATCGCTGCTGAACTGGCTGCTGGGGCGCTATCTGCTGCATTTCCAGGACCGCCGCTGGTTCCCGGTGACCCCCGCCGCCATCGACCGCGCCACCGCCTGGTACCGGCGCTGGGGCGTCTGGTCCCTGCTGCTGGCCTGGGTGCCGCTGATCGGCGACCCCCTGACCCTGGTGGCGGGCATCCTGCGCACCCCTCTGGGCCTGTTCCTGGCCCTGGTCACGCTGGGGAAGCTCAGCCGCTATCTGGCCATCGTCTGGGCGGTGTGAGACTGGGATGCCGTTCGTGCATGACGTGCGGAAGGGTCGTGTGCGCGTCAAAGGAATAACCACAGAGGCCCAGAGGCACAGAGAGGGCACGGCGGTCCCGCCAGCACGGGCCCTCTGTGTCTCTGTGGTTATTCCGATCATGTCCGGGCCTGCCACCTGGATGCCCGCGTCAAGCGCGGGCAGGACGGTGGAGGTGGGGAGTTCCAGAAGGGCCGCGCCAGCACGGCCCCTCTGAGCGTCGGCAGCCGTCCCTAAACGTCCAGGTTCGCCACCTTCAGCGCGTTGGCCTGGATGAAGTCGCGGCGGGGTTCCACCACATCGCCCATGAGGGTGGAGAACACCTCTTCGGCGTCTTCCATGTGGCTGACCTTCACCTGCAACAGGCTGCGCACATTGGGGTCCAGGGTGGTTTCCCACAGCTGGTCGGGGTTCATCTCGCCCAGGCCCTTATAGCGCTGGATGGCGATGCCCTTGCGGCCCAATTCCATGATGGTGTCGAACAGGCTGACCGGGCCGGTGATGCGGATTTCCTTTTCCTTGGCCACCAGGGCGCCGTGCTTGCCGAAGGCGTCTTGCAGGCGGGCGGCCTGTTCGTCCAGCTTGCGGGCTTCGGCCGAGCGGATCAGGGTGGCGTCCACATGGTGGCGTTCGGTTACGCCGCGCAGGGTGCGGGTGAACAGCAGTCCGTCGCCTTCCACCACATCGCCGCTCCAGCCCTTTTCGATGTCGGACTCCAGCGCGTCCAGCCTCTTGGCCACATACTCCGCGGCCTGACGGGCCTGGTCGGGATCGGCCAGCACGGCCGCCGACAGGGCGCCCGAGACGGCCACCTGTTCGATCACCCGCATGGGCACACGGCGGCTGATGGGGGCCAGCAGGTTGCGCACGCCGCGCGACAGGTCGGCCAGCGCCCGCAGGTCCTGGCCGCCGATCTGGGCACCGTCCGCCTGGCGATAGACCATGTCCGACAGGCCCACATCCAGCAGATAATTCTCCAGCGCCCGATTGTCCTTCAGATAGACCTCGGAATTGCCGCGCTTGGCGCGGTAGAGCGGCGGCTGGGCGATGT
>CAYOKN010000289.1:0-3946 GCA_964404545.1 uncultured Rhodospirillaceae bacterium
GTCGGGCGAGGACATCACCCGCTCGGTGCTGACCCAGATCATCGTGGAAGAGGAATCCAAGGGCGGGCAGAACCTGCTGCCCATCAGCTTCCTGCGTCAACTCATCAGCTTCTATGGCGACAGCCTGGGCGGCCTGGTGCCGCGCTACCTGGACTACTCCATGAACGCCTTCGCTCGGAACCAGGAACAGATGCGTGAATATGTGGCGCACGCCCTCGAGGGCATGTTCCCGTTCAATCCGTTCGAAGAAATGAGCAAGCAGAACATGGCGTTCTTTGATTCGGCCATGAAGATGTTCACCCCCTTTTACAATGCCCAGGAAGGCGGCAAGGAAAGCGTCGAGGACCTGCAGGCCCGCCTGAACGCCATGCAGCGCCAAATAGACGCCCTGAGCAAGAAGAAGCCCTGATCCGCCCCGCAGGGGCCGGCAGAGGAGGCGCCCTGGCATGCCGGGGCGCCTTTTTTGTTGCCCGCTTGACCGGCCGCCCCTGATCGGTTCAGCCATGCGGTGACGGCCAATCGGGGCACTTCGTTCGCATCGCTTGTCACCGCCCGGGACTCCAGGATAGGATTAACCACTCCTTAACCCCTTGGGATTGCCGCTGTGGCCGTCGACGGTATCGGCTCCTCTTCCGGTCCTGCCCTGGACCCGCGCCGCCTGGCCGAGCAATCGGCAGCGATCGCGGCCCATCAGGCCCAGCCCTTTGCCGCCACGGTACGGGCCAACCGGGTCGAGGATCAGGACCGCGCCGACCGCCGGGGCGAGGGTCGGGTCGATGACCGTGACCGCGCCCAGGAAAGCTTGGCCCGCCGCCGGGCCGAGCAGCGCCGGGTGGACGAGCGTCTGGACGGCGCCGCCCAGGATCGGCAGGAGGCGGCGCAGCAGCGCCCCGAGGCCTCGGCCGGCACCACCGGCCTGGCCCAGCGGCTCGAGGCGGGCACTGCCTTCCAGGCGCAAGCCCTGGGCCAGGCTCAGCCCGCCAACGACAACCGTCCTTCGTCGCTGGCTGCCCAGCGCGGCTACGCCACCTATGGGCGGGCCGCCAGTTCCCCGGAGCCGCTGCCCCGGGGGGTCGAGATCCTGGAGGGGCAGTTGCCCCGGCTGGCCTCGGGCCGGCGGGTGGATCTGAGCATCTAGTTTCCCTTGCGTTGGTATGAAGCCGTCCTGCGCCATCGGCATAGGGCCTATGCCCATTTGGCCGAATGGGCCCTTCAGGGGTGGCGCATGCCCACGACCCTTCCCATATCCACAGTTGATGCGGGATTACGGTATAATCCAGCAAAACTGGGATGATCATCCCAAAAGGCTAAAAGCAAGACATCATCGTTCACCGCCCGGTTGAGGTTTTTAGATATTACGGATCGCTAAAGCAAACCAAGGCGGAGAACTTCACACAATTGCGCGTCGACTCGGGCTTAACAGCGGTAATTCATGTTGCGCGCTTGCGGAAATACGAATAGAAGCGGACAGAAGAAGAGCTTGTCATGGATGAGAAGCCGGACGTCCCGGTGACGGGACACAGCGACGACACTCCGAGGATCATGAGTAACGAAACCGAACCGAAGATGTCGCGGCCCCTGAACCGGGCCAACGACACAGACCGTCACGTTGGTGCGCGCATCCGCGAGAGACGAGTCATGCTGGGCCTTTCCCAGCAGCAGATGGCCGACCTGATCGGCGTCACCTACCAGCAGGCTCATAAATACGAGCGCGGCATCAACCGCATTTCCGCGGGCCGCCTGTATGAGATCGCCCAGGTCCTGGGCGTTCCCGTCAGCTACTTCTTTGAGGGGCTGGAGGGCAGCAAGAACCCCGAGATGTCTGCCCGCCAACGCATGTGCCTGGAACTGGCCCGGAACTTCTCAAGCATTCCCAATGAGAAGCACCAAGAGGCGCTGAGCCAGCTGGCCCGCGCCCTGGCCTCGGAAGCCTGAAAGCCGTCAGGCAAACAAAACCCCCGGATGCTGCGCGCCCGGGGGTTTTTGTTTTCTGCCTGCGGCTATTTCCCCAGGCCCTTGAGTAGTGCGTCCAGCGCGTCCTGCATCAGCTGGGCGGCGCGGTCCTGCCCGCCAGGAAAGCGGCGGCCCAGGGAGAGCGACACGAAGCCGTGCATCACGGCGGCGATCTGATCGGCCACGTCGTCGGCGGTACCGCCGATGTCCTTCTTGTCCATCAGGTCGGCGGCCGCCTTGCGCAGCACCTCGGGCGCCGCCGGGATGCCATCGGACGGCCGCGTGGCGTCGTCCAGGCCGTGCATGACGGCGTAGAGTTCCGGCGTGGTGCAGGCGAAGTGCCAATAAGCCTTGGCCATGGCCCGCAGCCGTTTGGCCGGTCCGCCAGAGTCCGCGGCGGCGCGCAGCATGTCCGCAGCCAACTGGTCGCGGCCTTCTGCCGCGATGGAGGCCAGGATGGCGCCCTTGTCTCCGAAATACTGATAAATCGCCGGCGCGCTACAGCCGATGCGGGCGGCGATGCGCCGAACGGTCACCGCCTCCCATCCCTCTGCCTGGGCCAGGGCCCGGGCCGCGTCCGCGATCTCCTGGCGCCGGGCCTGGTGGCCCCGGCTTCTGGTATCTTCTGCAAGTTCGGTCATTGTCCGCCCCTGTGATATGACCACCGGGGCCGGCGTTCGCCTCCCCGCGCTATACCAGATACTGCTTATACCCCATGTCATGCTTCAGGATGTGATCAATCAACCACCGGCGCAAAAATGTCACCACTTCGTCAAGATTGAGGAGATCGGGCTCGCGGTTGAAGACGTCCACGATGTCGCCGACCACCTGCTCCAGTTCGCGGTGCATGGCGAGGTGGGCCTCCTTCTTGGGATACTTGCTTTTCATGAAGATTTCTTCTTCACGACGAAAGTGCCGTGACACGTAATCCACCAGCGAGCCTAGCACCCGCTTCATCTCTGCATTGCGTACTTTGGGATTGCGCCGGGCGAAGATCACTTCGTTGGTGATGTTGACCAGCATCTGGTGGTCGTAGTCGATAGCGGAATGCCCGGTGGCCCAGGCGCGGTCCCAGGTGATGGGGTCCATGGTGTCTCCTGTCCTCTCGCTCTTCTGACCCGGCTTCGTTGATGGCCGGTATCACCACCTTTTAGAGAGGTTGTCCGCGAGGGTTCAAGCCACGGGTTGTTCCAACTTTCCTTCAAACCGTCACAAATCTCACCCATTCTTCCCGCACATTCGGGTCTTCCTCGCCTGATGCGTAACGGGCGGCCAGCGGCTGCATCTGCTGCGGGGGCAGCAGCCGCCCCAGCGCCCATACGGCGGCCCCGCGCACCAGCGGCGCCGGGTCGGCCAGCAGCCCCTCCGCCACCGGGGCCAGGCCGGCATCGCCGCTGTTGCCCAAGGCGGTCAGCACATTGCGCAGGAAGCGTTCGCGGCCCACCCGCTTGATGGGCGAGCCGGCGAACAGGGCCCGGAAGGCGGCATCGTCCAGGCCGGCCAGGTCGGCCAGGCGCGGGGCCATCAGTTCGGCCCGGGGCAGGACGTCGGGCTCGGCGGTGGGCTGGGCGAACTTGTTCCAGGGACAGGCCGACAGGCAGTCGTCGCAGCCATAGATACGGTTGCCCAGCAGCGGCCGCAGCTCGGCCGGGATGGGGCCCTTGTGCTCGATGGTCAGATAGCTGATGCAGCGCCGGGCATCGATCTGCCCGGCGGCGTCCAGGGCGGCGGTGGGGCAGGCGGCCAGGCAGGCGGTGCAGGACCCGCAGGAGGGCCGGCCCGGCGGGTCGGGGTCCAGTTCCAGGGTGGTGAAAACCTCGCCCAGGAACAGCCAACTGCCGTGGGCGCGGCTGACCAGATTGGTGTGCTTGCCCTGCCAGCCCAGGCCGGCGGCGGCGGCGGCGGGCTTTTCCATGACGGGCGCGGTGTCCACGAACACCTTCACCTCGGCCCCCTGGCTTTCGGCGATCCAGCGTGCCAGCTGTTTTAGCCG
>CAYOKN010000290.1:0-3944 GCA_964404545.1 uncultured Rhodospirillaceae bacterium
GGCCCGGGTGGCGGGCAGCACCGGGCTGCGGCTGGCGCCGGCCAATCTGCACCGGCCCGGCGCCCCCACCGGCGGGGTGGTGCTGTCGCTGGGGTTGGGCCTGACCGTGCTGGTGGCTGTGGCGCTGGTGCAGGCCAACCTGGCTCGCCAACTGGGCGAGCGCATGCCCGAGCAGGCGCCCAGTTTCTTCTTCATCGACATTCAGCCGGACCAGGTGGAGGAGTTCAACCGCATCGTGGCCGGCGTGCCCGGCGCCCAGCTGACCAATCAGGCCAGCATGGTGCGCGGCCGCATCTCGGCCCTGAACGGCGTGCCGGTTGAACAGGCCAATGTGGCGCCCGAGGCGGAATGGGCGGTACGCGGCGACCGCGGCCTGTCCACCGCCGCCACCCAGCCTGCCGATGCCAAGGTGGTCAAGGGCGCCTGGTGGCCCGCGGACTATGCGGGGCCGCCACTGGCCAGCGTCGATGCCCGCATCGCCGAGGGGCTGGGCCTGAAGATCGGCGACCGCATCACCCTGAATGTGCTGGGCCGCGAGGTGACCACCGAGATCGCCAATCTGCGCGAGATCGACTGGTCCAGCCTGTCCATGAACTTCACCTTCGTTCTGACCCCCAATGCCCTGCGCGGCGCGCCCTATACGGCCATCGCCACAGTGACCGCCAGCCCCGACGCCGAGCCGGTGGTGGAGCGGCTGGTGACCGACGCCTTCCCCAATGTCTCCTCGATCCGGGTCAAGGAGGCGCTGGAGGAGGTGCGTCAGATGGTGGGCAGCGCCGGCATCGCCATCCGTGCCGCCGCCGCCATCACCCTGGTGGCCGGCGCCCTGGTGCTGGCCGGGGCCATCGCCGCCGGCCATCGCCGCCGGGTCTATGAGGCGGTGGTGATGAAGGTGCTGGGGGCCACCCGCGCCAATCTGCTGCGCGCCTTCCTGGCGGAATACGGCTTGCTGGGCTTGGCCACCGGCCTGATCGCCGGGGCGGTGGGCAGCCTGGCCGCCTGGGCGGTGCTGGTGTTCGTCATGCGGGCGGACTGGATTTTCCTGCCGGGTACCGCCGCGTTGACCTTGCTGCTGGCCCTGGCGGTGATCCTGGTGATCGGCTATTTGGGCACCTGGCGGGCGTTGGGCGCCAAGGTCGCGCCGCATTTTCGCAACGAGTAAAAATTTACCCTTGGGTTACAAAGACTTGTGTCTAGGAGCCCTGATGTTGATTCGGGCGGATTTCTTGCCATATTGTGGTCAAGGCATCTTGACCCTTCGCCATTAGAGGAACCCATGGCTTTCGACACTGAACGCAAATACATGTCCAAGGGCGAGGCCCAGGCCGCCGAGATCGATGTGGGCCTGCGCCAGTACATGTTGGGCGTGTACAACTACATGGCCACCGGCTTGGCGCTGACCGGCGTCCTGGCCTGGCTGGTCGCCAACACCCCGGCGCTGCAGCAGATCTTCTTCCAGGTCGCGCCCAATGGCGCCGTGGGCCCGTCCATGATCGGCTGGGTGGCCATCATCGCCCCCATCGGCCTGGTGCTGTGGCTGTCCTTTGGCATCCACAAGATGCAGGCCTCCACCGCCAAGGCGGTGTTCTTCGGCTATGCCGCGCTGATGGGCATTTCGCTGGCCAGCATCTTCCTGGCCTATACCTCGGCCAGCGTGGCCCGGGTGTTCTTCATCACCGCCGGCACCTTCGCGGGCATGAGCCTGTGGGGCTACACCACCAAGCGCGACCTGTCGGGCATGGGCTCGTTCCTGATGATGGGCTTGATCGGCCTGATCATCGCCAGCGTGGTGAACATCTTCCTGGCCAGCTCCATGCTGCACTTCGCCATCTCGGTGATCGGCGTGATCGTGTTCGTCGGCCTGACCGCTTACGACACCCAGAAGATCAAGGAGATGTACTACGAGGGCGACGGCGCCGAGATCGCCGCCAAGAAGTCGGTGATGGGCGCCCTGACCCTGTATCTGGACTTCATCAACCTCTTCATCATGCTCATGCGCCTCTTGGGCGAGCGCCGCTGACGCCGCCGCCGAAGGGCCAAGACAGACCGGGGACCGCAAGGTCCCCGGTTTTTTCATGGGCCGGAAGCCTTCGTTATGATCGTCACAAGCTCGGGTGCTCGTCTCTGCCGGGTTTTTCTGACTCCACGGCCTCGAAGACTTTTATCAGCGCCATCGTATGGCCATCGGTGGCATCAGTCAGCGCATCAAGGCGGTCAACAGATTGTATCTGTGTTCATCTGCGTTCATCCCATCCATCGGCGTATTTTTCCACGCCGATGGACTTTCCGCGGGCAGTCACCCCCGCCGGAACACCACCATGAAATTGTTGGCCGGCATGGGGATCAGGCTGGCCAGGCGCAGGCCGTGGGGGCGGGCGGCGGATTCGACCAGGGTCAGGTCGCGCACGCCCCATTGCGGGTCCTGGGCGCGCAGGGACTGGTCGAAGGCCATGTTGCTGGGGGCGGTGGCGCGGCCATTGATGTGATAGGGGCCATAGAGCACCAGCGGCCCGCCGGGCGGCAGCAGGCGCGCCGCACCCTGCAGCAGGCCGAGAGCAGCTTCCCAGGGGGCGATGTGGATCATGTTGGCGCAGAACAGGGCGTCGGCCTGCTCCAGCGGCCAGGGGTCGGCGGTGGTGTCCAGGGCCAGGGGCGGGCGCAGGCCAGTGCCAGCAGCGTCTTCGGCCCAGGCGGCGATGCTGGCCAGGTTCTCCGGGTCGCGGTCGCTGGGCTGCCAGACCAGATGGGGCAGGCGGGGCGCCAGATAGGCGGCGTGCTCGCCGGTGCCCGAGGCCACTTCGAGCAGCAGGCTGCCCGGGGCCAGCGGCGCCAGCAGAGGCTGCAGCGTCTCCAGGATGGCGTCGCGGTTGCGCAGGGTGGCGGGGGCGTGGCGCTTGGCCATGGCCAAGCCTAGGCGCGACGGTCGGTGGCGGTCTCGCAGAACAATTCCACCTGCCAGCCCATGCTTTCGGGCGGCATGGAATATTGCCCGCTGCGGGTGGGGCGGATGGCCTCGCCGGGCGGGATGCGGCCCAGCTTGACCTGGATCTCGACACTGAAGCGGGCCGACAGCTTGGCCTTCCAGGACAGGGATACCAGGGCGCTGGCGGAATGGGACTGCACGATGCCCATGACGGCGCGAAGCGGCAGGTCGGCGCGCACCGCCAGGGCGGCAATGACGAAGCTGTGGTCGTCGGCGAACAGGGCGGCCATGATCTGCGGCTCGGTCAGGCGGCCCTCGGCATGCAGGCCGCGCACCTGCTCCAGCACCGGGTCCAGGGCGCGGGTGGGCTGGCTGCCGGCCATGTCGGCGCTGGCCTGGCGGGAATAGACGCCCTTTTCCCCCTCGGCCTTCAGTCGCTGTTCCATCACCTGGGCCACCTGGCGGGCGGCTTCGGGGTCCAGGTCCTTGCGCTCCATCAACTTGGCCATCAGGTTGCTGGCCACGAACTGGGCCAGCTTGACCGCCATGCCGCCCTTGAGGTCGGGGCGATAGACCAGCGGTTCGTGCCATTGCACGAACGAGGTGGCGCGGTCCACCAGCCCGTCCAGGGTGGCCTCGCGGATCTGGGCGCTGGTGTTGCGCAACAGATGGGTGATGGCCTGGGTGTTGTTGGTGGCGACGATGGCGTCGGTCACCGTCTCGTCCAGATAGGCGCGGCGCGAGATGCAGGCCAGGGCCTCGTCCAGGGCGCCGGACTGGATGATCTCGATCAGGTCGTCGTCGGTCAGGACCGGCGAAAACTCCAGAATTGGGCCGCAGACCACCAATTCGGTATCTCGGGCCAGCTGGGCCACCAGGGCGTGGTCGGCATTGACCACGTCCTTCAGCACCTCGGCCAGGATCTGGCGCACCCGCACCGCCTGGTCGCGGGCCAGCAGGGCCAGGGCCTCGTGCGCCACCTGGATCTGGCGGTCGGCATCGGCGGCGGCGGCGGCGGCGG
>CAYOKN010000291.1:0-3944 GCA_964404545.1 uncultured Rhodospirillaceae bacterium
GGTCGTCCAGGTCGCGGGCGCCGCCGCACGCCACCACCGGCAGGTCCACCGCCGCCGTCACCTGCCGGATCAGGTCCAGGTCATAGCCCTGCTGGGTGCCGTCGCGGTCGATGCTGTTGATCAGGATCTCGCCGGCGCCGTGCTCCTGGGCCAGCCGGGCCAGGGCCACCGGGTCCAGCCCGACGGCACGGCTGCCCGCATGGGTCAGAACCTCATAGCCCGTGTCCGTGCGCCGGGCATCGATCGAGGCCACCACCGCCTGGCTGCCCAGCCGGTCGGCGGCCTCTTGCAGCAGGCCGGGATTGCCTGGCAGGGCGGAATTGATCACCACCTTTTCGAAGCCGCCCGCCACCAGCCGCCGGCAGTCCTCCAGGCTGGTAATGCCGCCGCCATAGCTGACCGGCATGAAACATTCCGCCGCCAGTTCCTCCAGCAGCTCGAAGCGCGGGCCGGTGCCGGCCAGGGACGCCTCGATGTCCAGGATGCACAGCTCGTCCACTTCCTTGTCGTTGAAGATGCGGACGATGTTGACGGGGTCGCCCAGATAGGTGCGCGCGCCGAAGCCCACGGTCTTGTAGAAGCCGTTTCCGGCCAGCAGCAGCACGGGAATCAGGCGGGGCTGGTCGGTCTGGCTCATGGCTTGGCGAAGGCTCCCAGCATGGCCATGCCATAGCGATGGCTCTTTTCGGGATGGAACTGGGCGCCGGCAATGGAGCCCTTGGCCACGGCGGCGGTGAAGGGGCCGCCATAGTCCGCGGTGGCCAGCACGTCCTCGGGCCGGTCGCAGGCCATGTGATAGCTGTGCACGAAATAGAACCGCCAGGGCTGGCCCGGGGGCAGCAGCCCGTTGACGCCCGTGGGGGTGACATGGCGCCAGCCCATGTTGGGCACCGGCCGGCGGGTTTCGGCAGGAAAGCGGAAGCGCACCACGTCGGCGGCGATCCAGCCCAGCCCCTCGACCCCGCCTTCCTCGCTGCCCCGCGCCAGCAATTGCATGCCCAGGCAGATGCCCAACACCGGCACGCCCCGGCCCTGCACCAGATCGTTCAGCGGGCTGATCAGGTCGCGCTGGCGCAGCTCGGCCATGGCGGCGCCGAAATGGCCCACCCCGGGCAGCAGCAGACGCTCGGCCTCGGCCAACTCGGCGGCGGTGCCGGCCAGCCGGGTGGGCACCCGCAGCTTGGCGAACATCTTCAGCAGCGAGCGGATATTGCCCAGGCCGTAATCGACGATCGTGACGGGGGGGGGCGTGACGGGGGTGGGCGTGACGGGAGCGGGCGGCATGGCCTAGGCGCCGGCCTCGGTGCACACCTGATTCCAGACCGCCTCCAGCTCGCGCATGCGCCGGGCGATCTCGCCGGCACGGGCGAAGTTCTGGGCATTGTTGTCATAGTCGAAGGGCGAAGCCACGGGCGCGGCCAGGGCGGCCTGGAACTCCTCCTCGGTCATCTGCAGCTTCTTGCGTACATAATCCAGCTCCTCGCCGATGGTGTCCTCGTCATAGGCGGGCTGCTGCAGCTTGGCCAGGGCCTGGTCGCGGGTCATCTGGCCGGTCAGGATCATGCTCGAGAAATGGATGATGCGCTTGTCGATGCCGCAGCGCTTGGGCAGGTAATAGCCTTGGAAGAACTTGGTGAAGACCGATTCGTAATGCTTGGCCTGATAGTCGCGGAAGCCGAACTTCTGGGCCAGGAAGGCGATGGCCTCGGTCTTGTTGTAGGGCAGCAGGTTCAGCACCGGCACGGCGGTAAAGGCGGCGCGCTCGGGATAGCCCAGGCGGTAGGAGCAGAACTCGTCGAACTCCATCAGCGGAAAGGTGGCCAGGGGACGGCTGCCGTGGCGGGCATGGATGGACCGGATCTGGCGGGCATCCAGCACGTCATAGCCCCAGCCCATCACATTGATACATTCGGTGGACCAGTTGATGCCGCTGAGCAGATAGCCCACCCCGGTCTTCAAGGCCAGCTTGTACAGGGTCGAGAAGATGGCATGGTCCTGGGGAGTGTCCTGGGACAAGACGCCCGACTTCAGATAGGCCACCTGCAGGTCGCGCATCTCTTCCCAGTCGATCACCTCGGTATGCAGGTCGAAGCCCAGCTTGCGCATCACCCGGGCGATGTTGTGCACGGCCAGCTCGGAATTCCAGCCGGTGTCCACATGCACCACCAGCGGCCGCAGCCCCAGCTCCTTGGCCTGCCAGGCCAGATAGGCGCTGTCGGCGCCGCCGCTCATGCCCAGGATGCAGTCATAATCCTTGCCGCGGCCATCGATGCGGATCTGCTGCACCCATTGCTGCAGTCGGATATAGCCCTCGTCATTGGGCATCCAGTTGAAGGGGGCGGCCTGATCGTACCAGCGGCAATGGCTGCAAACGCCGTGCTCGTCAAAGCTGATATTGGGATCGGTGCTGTCCATGACGCAGCGGGTGCAACGCTGGTAGCTGGTGTTTCCCTTGGTCGGCTGGCTCACCGGCAGGCTCCGTGCGGTATCGTGGACTTTGCGATTAACGTCCATAAACGCTTAACCAATTGTGAATTAGGGTCTCAGTCAACGCGATGTCTGGCCGCACGGGGGCTTTGGTGCATGACTGTTGACGGGCTGCTGGCTGTGGCAGGGTCGGGGATTCCCGCCATTCTGGCGCTGGCGGCGGTGCTGCTGGCCTGGGAGCGGGGCCGGCGACTGGGGCGCCATCGCATGCTGTGCCAGGGCAATATGCAGGGCTTCCAGATCGAGGGGCTGGCCCTGGCCATTTCCCAGCATTATTACGCCGCCGGGCCGGGCTATATCGGCATCCAGGCGGTCGAGGACGAGCTGCGCCGCTGCGGCATCCCCAAATATCCGGGGCTGGGCAATCCGCTCGCCACCGACGCCGACGCCATCGACACCGCCCTGGCCCGTGCTGCCAGCCTGGACTGGAAGGATGTTCTGGACAGCCGCCGCCTGCTCTACAGCAACGACAAGGGCTATGTGGATTTCTGCCGCCTGGCCTTCCGGCTGTTCGGCCTGCATATCGCCGGCCTTTATCACCTGTTCTTCCTGATCCTGGGGATCCAGGTCGGGCTGTTCGCCCTGGCGTTCTGGCACAGCCCCGGCCTGCTGTGGCTTGCGGCGGTTGCGCTGGGGGCGTTCGGCCTGCTGCTGTACGAAACCAATCTGACCGCCCAGCCCGACAAGCTGGGCACCGTGGCCGATCCGCATTTCCTGGGGGTGCTGGCCATCCTGCCGGCTCTGCATCTGGGGCTGGCGCTGACCGCCGGGCTGGAATTTTCGCCGGTGGCCGTGGCCGCCGCCGCCGGTCAGGGCCTGCTGATGCTGTTCGCCATGTCCATGCGCAGCACCGCGCAATGGACGCTTCTGCTGGCTGTGCCCTTCGCCGCGTTGCTGGCCTGGGCGTCGGGCAGCCTGACCGACCTGCGCCACGGCGTTTGGGTGCTGCCGCTGACCGTGCAGGTTACGCTGCTGTTCGCCTGGGCCCGCACCCGGCGGCTGGCCCCGGTCTATGCCACCGACGAGGCCATCGACCGGCATCCGCCCTGGCACACCGCCTATGTTTCCTTCGTTTATGACCAAGAAACCTGGACCCGGCACAAGATCGCCGGCCAGTATGACAGCCTGGACCTGGCCCATGGCTTCGACGACCGCAACGGCCTGATTGCCGTGCATGACTATCTGCGTCGCCATCCCGAGGCGCGCGCGGGCGTGGACAGCCTCTATCCCAAGCTCGACCGTACCTATAACGGCATGTATTACGACATCCAGTGGGGCCTCTATAACCGCCTGCTGAGACGGGTGACGCTGGATTATCTGCGGACCCACTGGCGCACTCTGCCCCGGCTCTATGGCTGGCTGAAGCCCAAGGCGTTCTATGCCTTGTGCCTGCGCCTGCTGGCGCCGCTGGCCGATGGGGCCGCCTGGGCCGCGCGCCTGCGCCAGCCCTGGCCGCT
>CAYOKN010000292.1:0-3932 GCA_964404545.1 uncultured Rhodospirillaceae bacterium
GGTCGTTGCGCTTGGCGAACTGACCCCGGACCATGCGGACATGCTGACCCTGGTGATGGTCGGCAGTTCGGAAAGCCGCCGCCTGGAACTGGGCGGCGCCACGCGGGTCTATACCCCGCGCGGCTATGCCAAGAAGCTGGTTTGACCCAAGAAGAACACGGAAAAACGTCCATGACCGTTCATTTCATCGGCGCCGGTCCGGGCGCCCCGGACCTGATCACCGTGCGCGGGCTGACGCTGATCCAGCGTTGCCCGGTCTGCCTCTATGCCGGCTCGCTCGTGCCGGCCGAGATCGTGGCCGAGGCACCCAAGGACGCCCGGGTGGTGGACACCGCGCCGCTGCATCTGGACCAGATCATCGCCGAGATCGAGACGGCCCATGCCCAGGGGCTGGACGTGGCCAGGGTGCATTCGGGCGACCCCAGCCTCTATGGCGCCATCGCCGAGCAGATGCGCCGGCTCGAGGCGCTGGGCATTCCCTATGACGTGACCCCGGGCGTGCCCGCCTTCGCGGCGGCGGCGGCGGCGCTGGGCCAGGAGCTGACCCTGCCCGACGTCAGCCAGACCGTGATCCTGACCCGCACCGCCATGCGCTCGTCCGCCATGCCGGCGGGCGAGGAGCTGGAATCCCTGGGGCGCAGCCGCGCCACCCTGGCCATTCATTTGTCGGTGAACAACCTGGCCAATGTGGTGCGTGACCTGCTGCCCCATTATGGCGCCGACTGTCCGGTGGTGGTGGCCTATCGGGTCAGCTGGCCGGACCAGGCCTTCCTGCGCGGCACCCTGGGCGACATCCGCGACAAGGTGAAGGCGGCTGGCTTCACCCGCACCGCCCTGATCCTGGTGGGCCATGTGCTGGGCAAGCAGGACTTCACCGACAGCCGGCTCTATGCCGCCGACCACACCCACGTTCTCCGGCCTTGACCTGTTTTGCCCCACGCCGGGCGCGGCCCTTCGGCCGCTTGGCCGCCGCCTCAATGGCGGCTGATCGCTCCGCGCGTTCCGCTTGACGGGTGGCGCTGCGTCGGCCGCCTGGAAACATTGGGGAAATATTTCGACATGCGGTGACATTGCCCGGTCAAACCCGAGCAACACCGGCTTGGCATTGTCTCTCTCAAGGAGGCCGGCGACGGCACGCGGAGCAGAGGACCGAACAATGACCAAGACCAAGTCGACCGAGAGGGAAATGCTGCCGAACCGGCTGTCCGAGCTGGCCGGCGAAACCCGCCGCCTGGCCGAGCAGCTGCCCGGCGCCATGCGCCGGCTGGAAGAATTCGACGTGACCCGGATCCGGGACTCGTTGGACAAGATTCGGCGGGTTTACCGCTGACCGGAACGAGCCCGGCCCCACCACCTCCTGCCTGACGCCCCCCATCCCCCCCCAAAGTCAGGCCGTGGTGACCCGAGCGGTGAAGATGTATCCTTGATTGCGCATCGTCTTGATGTAGCGAGGGTCCTTCGGGTCGGGCTCGATCTTCTTGCGCAAACGCGCCACCTGCACGTCGATGGACCGGTCGAAGGCCGGCAGGTCGTTGACGTGGGTCAGGTCCAGAAGCTGGTCCCGGGTCAGCACCCGGTTGGGCCGCTCCACCATGGCCCGCAGCAGGCCGAATTCGCCGCCCGATAGCGGGATCACCTGGCCGTCCGGCCCGGTCAGCACCACCTTGTCCACATCCAGCTCGAAGCCGTCGAAGCGGAAGCGCCGCCCGTTGTCCTGGGCCGCCGCCGCCGCCGGCTGTTCCAGGCGGCGCAGCACGCTCTTGGCGCGGGCCACCAGCTCGCGCGGCTCGAAAGGTTTGCAGATGTAATCGTCGGCGCCCACCTCCAGGCCGACGATGCGCTCGACGGTGCCCGACCGGCCCGACAGGATGATCATGCCCGGATTGGCCACCAGCCGGATGCGCTGCACCAGCGCCAGCCCGTCCATGTCGGGCAGGCCCAAATCCAGGATCACCAGGTCGGGCACGCGCTGGCCCACCTCGGCGATGGCCTCCGAGCCCCGGGTGACGCAAGTCACCAGGAAGCCCGCCTCGCTCAGGCAGTCTTCCACCAGCTCCCGCACCCCTTCGTCGTCTTCGACCACAAGGATGCGGCGTCTTTCCGCGATGGTGTTCATTGCCGCTCGTTCCCCAGCCTTGCCTGGAAGGCCCCCTTTGTCCGGAGGGAATTATGCTTATTCCGGGGTCAAGGGCAAGCGGCCTGCGGGTGGTGTGATCCCGGTTCGGGCAGGCATTCAAACACCTGGCCGAAGCGATCCGCCTGGCGGGCGAAGATGGCCAGCAGGTCGGGATCGAAATGCCGGGGCAGAGTGCGGTGGTCGCCTTCCAATAGTGTCGCTACCGCCTGGTCATGGTCCAACGACGGCTTGTAGAGGCGCGGCATGCGCAGGGCGTCATAGACGTCGGCGATGGCGGTGATGCGGGCTTCCAGGGGAATGGCGCGGCCCAGCAAGCGGTTGGGATAGCCGGTGCCGTCCCAGCGTTCGTGATGGCCCAGCGCCACCTTGGCGGCCTGGCGCAGCACCGGGAATTCCGACCCGGCCAATAGGCTGTGGCCGATGCGGGAATGTTCCTGCACCTCGCGCATTTCGTCGGGGGCCAGCAGCCCCGGCTTATACAGGATCGCGTCGGGCAGGCCGATCTTGCCCAGGTCATGCAGGGCGGCGGCCTGTTCGATCATGCGCACGGCATTGCCCGACAGTCCCATGGCCTCGGCCAGGATGCCGGCATAGATGCCGACCCGGCGGCAATGGTCGCCGGTCTCGTTGTCGCGCAGCTTGGCGCAGGCCATCAGCCGATCCAACCCGTCCTCGGCGGTGCCGTCCAGGGCCTGGCGCAGCAGCGGCATGTCCATCAGGGCCGGCGCATCCTCCGGCTGGCGGGCCTCCAGGTCGGCCTGCATGGCGCGCACCGACTCCACCAGGCGGCGGGCGGGCAGCGGCTTGGCCAGCAGGTCGTGCACCTTCAGGGCCAGGGCTTCCCGGATGTGGTCGCGGCTGCCCGATGCCGACAGCACCAGCGCCCGGCGCTCGATGCCGTCCTGCTGCAGCCGGCGCAGCAGGTCCAGGCCGGTCATGTTGGGCAGGGCCACATCGGTGACCACCAGGCGCAGGTCGGGGCGGGTGCGGGCGGTGGCCAGGGCTTCCTCGGCGCTGAGGCAGGGCACCGGGCAATAGCCGCCCTCGACCAGGACCTCGGCCAGGAATTCCAGCACCCCCGGATCATCCTCCACCAGCAGGACCGGCGGCCGGATCGGGTGCGGCTCGGCGGTCATGCCGCGCGCGCGGTCATGCTGCGGACAAAGCCCCGGCGGGCGGCCAGTACCGCATCGCGGACGCAGCGGCGGCCGGGCAGCAGCGGCTCGGACCAGGCGGCCATGGCGGTTTCGGGCAGGCGGTCCAGCGCCGCCACCGGCACGTCGTCCCGGTTGATCCGCCGCGCCGTCTCGGGCGCCGCCAGCCGCACCACCTCCAGGGCGCCGCGCATATAGGGCGACAGCGGCAGGGCGGTGGTGGCCACATGGGCGATCTCGGCGCGCTTGTTGCCGCCGGTCAGCGGGCCATGGGCGCCATAGGTGTGCAGGTCGTCCTCGGCGATGTGCTTCAGGATCACGTTGTAATAGCGCACCAGCGAGTCCCGCACCTCGCCCAGCGGCGCGCCGTCCTTCAGCGGGAACAGGATGGTCTGGTCCCACACCTTCAGGAAGGCTTCGTGCTTGGTGACGTGGGCGGTGATCCAGTCGCGGTCGTGCAGGCCGCCGGCCAGGCTGGCCGCCATGCCTTCTTCCTCGTCCAGGAAATGGACATAGAGATAGAGGGTCAGGGTGTCCATCAGGCGGTTGGCCAGGGGGGCCTTGCCCTCACCCAGGGCCAGCAGGGCCCGGCGCAGCAGCACCACCAGCATGGAATGCTGCAGGTCATTGTACCAATGGCC
>CAYOKN010000293.1:0-3917 GCA_964404545.1 uncultured Rhodospirillaceae bacterium
AGGCCGTCCAGCCCACCCGGGGCGGCCAAGCCCATCAGCCCGTCCAGGTCCAGATGCTGCTCCATCACCCCGGCGGCATGGTCCAGGAAGCCGTCCAGGTCGGGCCGCTCGCAGGCCTGCACCAGCCCCAGATGCCGGCTGGGCAGCCCCAGCGACTCGTCGCGGGGCAGGCAGCCCAGCACCCGCACGCCCGGGCAATGGGCGGCGGCACCGCGCAGCAGCATGCGCCGGTGCCCCTCGCCGCCCACCTTGTTGAAGATCACGCCGGCCACCCGCACCCCAGGGCGCAAACCGGCGAAGCCGTTCAGCACGGCGGCGGCCGAGCCGGCCTGGCCGCGCACATCCATCACCAGCACCACCGGCCAGCCGGTGCGCTCGGCCAGATGGGCGGTGGAGCCGTCCTCGGCCCCCTCCACGTCGGCGCCATCGAACAGGCCCATGACCCCCTCGGCCACGGCCAAGTCGCCGTCCAGCCCGGCGGCGAGGCGCGCCAGGGTGCCGGGCCGCATGGCCCAGCCATCCAGATTGACGCAGGGCCGGCCGGTGGCGGCGCTGTGGAAGGCGGGATCAATATAGTCGGGGCCGGCCTTGGCGCTGGCCACCCGCAGGCCCCGGCGGGTCAAGGCCCGCAGGATGCCCAGCGTCACCACCGTCTTGCCGCTGCCCGAGGACGGGGCGGCGATGATCAGGCCGGGCGTCACGCGGTCAGTCCAGATGCTTGGCCAGGCCCTCGGCCATGGCTTCGGGCGAGGTGCCATGGGCGAAGTGGGTCAGGAAGCGGCCCTCGGCATCCATCAGATAGATCACGCTGCTGTGGTCCATGGTATAGCCTTCGCCGCCCGGATTCGGGGCTTTCTTGTAATAGACCTTATAGGCCTTGGCCACCTCGGCCACCTGCTCGGGCGTGCCGGTCAGGCCCACCAGCCGGGGATGGAACGCGGCCACATAGTCGTCAATGGTCTCGACCGTATCGCGTTCGGGGTCCACGGTGATGAACAGGGGCGTCAGCTTGTCGGCCTTGGGGCCCAGCTTGTCCAGCGCCGCCGCCATGGTCGCCAACGAGGTGGGGCAGACATCGGGGCAGTAGGCATAGCCGAAATAGATCAGCATGGGCTTGCCCCGGAAATCCTGGTCGGTCACCGCCCGGCCGGTGTGGTCGGTCAGGCTGAACGGCCCGCCGATGGCGGCGGGCGCGGGCGCCAGCCGCTCCAGGCGGGGCAGCACGGCGATGGCGGCCACCACCAGGATGGCGGCTATCGCGCCAAGGGCGGTAAGAACGTTCTTCTTCATGCCGGGGTTCCCTTACAGCAGCATGTCCAGGGCGAGCCAGGCCAGAATAAAGGCATTGAGCACCAGCAGAAGGGGCGCCCAACGCATGACTGCCCCGCGCCAGCGGTTGGCGGCCATATGGCCGGCAAAGCCAACCATCACAAGGGTGGGAATGGTGCCCAGCACGAAGGCCAGCATGCCCATGGCCCCGGCCACCGGATCGCCCGTGGCCGCCGCCGCCGCCAGGGCGCCATAAAGCAGGCCGCAGGGAATGAAGCCCAGCATCACCCCCAACAGCCAGCCGCGCAGGCCCCGGGGGTCGCGGAACAGCGGCCGGGCCAGCCGGCCCACGCTGCGGCTCCACCAGCCCTCGCCAGCACAGTTCGACTGCCCCAGCAACGCCTTCAGGCCGGGCAGCGCCATACCCAGCAGCACCAGCGCCGCCACGGCCAGAAGGCCGGCGGACAGCCAACGGAAGGCGCCGGTGCCGGTCAGGCTGCCGGCGATGGCGGCCCCCACGACGCCCAGCAGCACATAGGTGGTCGCCCGGCCCAGGTGATAGGGCACCAGCGCGGCACCGGCCAGCCGATGCCATTCGCGCATCTGCGAGGCGGGGGTGGATTCCAGCCGGGCGGTCACTTGGGACAGCACGAAGGGGCCGCACATGCCGGCGCAATGGCTGGGGCCGCCGATCAGACCGGTCAGGAACAGCGAGGCCAGCAGTCCGCCCGCATCGGCCACCACCGCGCTGCAATGGGCGGCCAGGTCGAGGAGGACATTGTTGGGTTCCATAAGGCTGCCCTATTCCGCCCGTGCGGGGATGTCCCACCAGGCCAGCTGCTTGCGCAGGGACACCACCTTGCCCACCACCAGGATGGCCGGCGGCTCGATGGCCTCGCGCCGGGCATCGGCCACCAGATGCTCCAGGGTGCTTTCCAGCACCCGCTGCTGCGGGGTGGCGGCATGGCTCACCAGGGCGGCGGGCTCGTCGGGCTTGCGCCCGGCGTCCAGCAGCCGGCCCACGATCAGGTCCAGATGCTTGATGGCCATATAGAACACCAGCACCGGCGCGCCCCGGGCCAGCGAGCCCCAATCCACGCCGGGGATGTTGCCCGAGGCGTCATGGCCGGTGATGAAGGCCACGGCGGAATTGCAGTCTCGGCTGGTGGTGGGGATGCCCGCATAGGCCAGGCCGCCGATGCCGGCGGTGATGCCCGGCACCACCCGGAACGGCACCCCGGCCTCCACCAGCGCCTGCGCCTCCTCGGCGCCGCGCCCGAACACGAAGGGATCGCCGCCCTTCAGCCGCAGCACCCGGCGCCCCGCCCGCGCCAACTCGATCAGCCGGCTGGTGATCGAGGGCTGGCTGGGGCTGGGCTTGCCGCCGCGCTTGCCGGCATATTCCAGGGCCGCCTCGGGCCGCGCCATGTCCAGGATGCGCTGGTCCACCAGCGCGTCATAGACGATCACGTCGGCATTCTGCAGCGCCTGCACGGCCAACAAGGTCAAAAGGCCCGGATCGCCGGGGCCGGCGCCCACCAGCCAGACATGGCCGGGCAGGAAGTCGGGAAGGGACAAGGCGGGGGTCGTGCTCATGGTCGGCGAACTATAGGACCATGCCCATGTGCGGGCGAAGATTTTTGTGACGGCTTGGGGTAAAGAATGGGAATGAACAGGACGCAGAGCCCCGGCGGGGCGTCTCGAAGGCCGCACGAAAGGACGGGCGCCCCATGACCACCCTGCGCCAGGGCTGGACCACCGGGGCCTGCGCCGCCGCTGCCGCCAAAGCCGCCTGGCAGGGGCTGCTGACCGGCGCCCTGCCCGAGGGCGTTGCGATCCGGCTGCCGCGCGGGCAGGAGCCTTGGTTTCCGCTGCACCGGGCCGAACTGACCGAGGGCCGAGCCACCGCCTCGGTGATCAAGGATGCGGGCGACGACCCGGACATCACCCATGGCGCCGAGATCATGGCCATGGTGGAGCGGCTGCCGCCCGGCAGCGGCCTGGAGTTCCGCGCCGGCCCCGGGGTGGGCACCGTCACCCTGCCGGGCCTGCCGCTGGCGGTGGGCGAACCGGCCATCAATCCCGGCCCCCGGGCCCAGATCGCCGACAATATGGCCGCCCTGGGCGAACCGGTGGACGCCCGCGTCACCGTGTCGATCGCCGGCGGCGCCGAAATGGCCCTGCGCACCATGAATCCGCGTTTGGGCATTCTGGGCGGGCTGTCGGTGCTGGGCACCACCGGGGTGGTGATCCCCTATAGCTGCGCCTCTTGGATTCATTCCATCCATCGCGGGGTGGACGTGGCCCGGGCCCTGGGCATCGGCCATCTGGCCGGGGCCACCGGCAAGACCTCGGAGACCGCCGTGCGGCGGCTGCACCCGCTGCCCGACCAGGCGCTGATCGACATGGGCGATTTTGCCGGCGGGCTGCTGAAATATCTGCGCGACCATCCGGTGCCGCGCCTGACCATCGCCGGCGGCTTCGGCAAGCTGGCCAAGCTGGCGGCGGGCGAGATGGACCTGCACAGCCGCGCCTCGGCGGTGGATGTCGACTTCCTGGCCGGGCTGCTGGCCGAGCTGGGCGGCGATGGCCACGCCGCCCGCGGCTGCGCCAGCGCGGATCGGAAGGGTCGTGTAGGGAAAGAGTGT
>CAYOKN010000294.1:0-3903 GCA_964404545.1 uncultured Rhodospirillaceae bacterium
GATGGGTCTTGTGCTCCTCGCGGATGATGTCCATGCACAGCTCGACGCATTCATCGCAGATGAAGACCGTCGGCCCGGCGATCAGCTTGCGCACCTCGTGCTGACTCTTTCCGCAGAAAGAGCAGTACAGGGTGTTTTTCGAATCGCCGCTGGTGGACTTGGTCATCGGATCTCCAAAAATAGGGTGCTCAACGCGGCAGCTGTCCTCATGTTAGACAGCTTCCGGGGCGAGGCACAACGACAAAAACTTGCCAAGGCTCGCCCCGGAGGGGGAAAGGATGGGCCTCTCCCCGCGTCAGGCGCTGGCTTGCGAGCCTTCCGCGGGCTGCGACGGACGCTTGCTGACCACCTCGTCGATGAGGCCGAATTCCTTGGCCTCCTGCGCGGTCATGTACTTGTCGCGCTCCATCGCCTTTTCGATCACGTCAAGCGGCTGGCCGGTGTGATCGACGTAGATATTGTTCAGGCGGGCCCGCAGCGCAAGGATTTCACGGGCCTGGATCTCGATATCCGTGGCCTGGCCCTGGGCGCCGCCCGACGGCTGGTGGATCATGATCCGCGAATTGGGCAGCGAGAACCGCTTGCCCTTGGCGCCGGCGGTCATCAGCAGCGAGCCCATGGAGGCGGCCTGGCCGATGCAGACCGTGGACACCGGCGACTTGATGTACTGCATGGTGTCGTAGATGGCCAGACCCGAGGTCACCACGCCGCCCGGGGAATTGATGTAGAACGCGATGTCCTTGTTCGGATTCTCGGATTCCAGGAACAGGAGCTGCGCGCAGATCAGGCTGGACACGCCGTCATGCACCTGGCCGGTCAGGAAGATGATGCGTTCCTTCAGCAGGCGCGAATAGATGTCGTAGGCGCGCTCTCCCCGGTTGGTCTGCTCCACCACCATGGGGACCAGGGTGTTCATGTAGAGGTCGATGGGATCACGATCACGCATCTTTGGCTCCTTGCAGGCAGACGGACAGGTGGCGGGCAAACGGGCGACGACCCTTCGAGGGGCCGTGCCGGCCCTTCATGGTGAAAGCCCCGCCCGCCGTCGTCGGCGGGCGGGGCTTTGGTCGGCTTACTCTTCGGCCTTTTCGGCCTTCTTCTTGGTGGCCTTCTTCTTCGGAGCCTCTTCGCCTTCGGCGGCGGCGTCCTCGGTCTTTTCGGCCTTCTTCGCCTTGGACTTCTTGGCCGGCTTGTCGGCCTCGTCCTTGGCGTCGGGGTCCTTCATCAGCTCCTCCACCGAGACCACCTTGTCGGTGACCTTGGCCAGTTCCAGGATGAAGTCGATGACTTTATCCTCGAACAGCGGGCCCTTCAGGGCCTCGAGCGCCTGGGGATTGCGCTGGTAGTACTGGAACACCAGATGCTCCTGGCCCGGATAACGACGCGCCTCGGCCAGGATGCCGCGGTTCATGTCTTCCTGGGTCAGGGTCAGGTTGTTCTGGCGGGCCACTTCCGACAGCAGCAGGCCCAGCTTCACGCGGCGCTCGGAGATGCCGCGATATTCGGCCTCCAGGTCCTCGTCGGACTTGGCCTGGTCGGACTCATCCAGACGGCCGTTCTTCTTGTCCTCTTCCACCTGCTTCCAGATGGCGCTGAACTCGGCCTCGACCATGCCGGCAGGCACCGGGAAGTCATGGCCGGCGGACAGCTTGTCCAGCAGGGCGCGCTTCAGGTGCAGGCGCGAGAAGAATTCGTACTCGCGCTCCAGATCCTGGCGCACGGCGGACTTCAGCTCGTCCACGTTCTCCTTGCCGACGGCCTTGGCCAGGTCGTCATCCACCTGGGCGGGCAGCTTCTTCAGCAGGTCGCGGACGACGATGTCGAACTCCACGTCCTTGCCGGCCAGGTTCTCGGCGCCGTAATCGGCCGGGAAGGTCACCTTCAGGGTGCGGGCCTCGCCCTTCTTGGCGCCCACCACCTGGTCCTCGAACCCGGGGATGAAGGTGCCCGAGCCCAGTTCCAGGCTGTAGTTCTCGGCCTTGCCGCCGTCGAACTCGACACCATCCAGCTTGCCGGTGAAGTCGATCACGGCGATGTCGCCGGTCTCGGCGGCATGGCCCTCGGCGGCCGGCTCGGTCTTGCGCTGACGCTCGGCGATGCGGGTCAGGGCCTCGTCAACCTCGGCCTGCGGGGCCTCGGCCTTGGGGCGCTCGAGCTCGAGGGTCGAGAAGTCCATGGGCTTGATCTCGGGGAAGATCTCGATCGCCATGGTGAATTCCAGATCCGAGCCCTCGGCATAGGAGGTGATCTCGATCTTCGGCTGCATGGCCGGGCGCAGGTCGTTGCCCTCGATGGCCTTCTGGGCGCCGTCGTTCACGGCCAGCTCCAGGACCTCGCCCATGACCGCCTGCTGGTACTTCTTGCGCAGGATCGGCATGGGAACCTTGCCGGGACGGAAACCGGGGAGCTTGACCTCTTTTCCCAGCTCCTGCAGGCGGATTTCCACCTTCTGCTCGATGTCGGAGGCGGGGACGACGACCTTGAATTCGCGCTTCAGGCCTTCAGAGTTGGTTTGAGTTACCTGCATCGAAATCTCTGCCTATAGGAAACGACAATATCGACCGCCAACGGGGCATCCGCAAGGTGGGCTCGCGTCCTGGAGGGCCTATGGCGCACTCTGCCAAAGGCCCGGAGCGGGCTGCCCAACCTGATCGGGGCCGTCCGGCGATCGGTGGAGCCGGCTGGTGCGGGCGAAGGGACTTGAACCCCCATGGCTTGCGCCGCTGGAACCTAAATCCAGTGTGTCTACCAATTCCACCACGCCCGCAACCCTCGCCTGGACCCCGCCGAAACGGTGAATCCAACAAAGGACGGGCCGGCCGCCTCGCCGGAGCCAGCCTCTATAGCACGGAATATTTACAGGCAACAGACCCAAACCCAATTTTTCGGCCCCCTGCCCCCTCCGCCCAAAAAAGCGCCATCCCGCAATTACCTGGGACCATTAAGCCGTTTGCGGTAGGACCCCTTCTTTCGTATAAGAAATGCGAAAGTTACAAACGGGCCACAAAGGCCCAAGCGGAGGCAGCATGAGTACGGACCTGGATCGTAGCGGACGCCTGAAGTTCCTTCTCATTGACGAGCACACCCGTGCTGCCCTGGTCGAGGTCCGGCCGGTGCTGGCTCAACACATGGATGCCATCCTCGACGGCTTCTATCAGCATGTGGCCGGCAACGCCGAACTGGCGGCCCTGTTCAAGACTCCCGACGCCATGAAGCGCGCCCGGAACATGCAGAAGCAGCACTGGCTGGACAACGTGTTCACCGGGGAATTCGCCGACGCCTACTTCACCCAGGTGGTGGCCATCGGCCGCATGCACGAGAAGGTGGGCCTGGAGCCGCGCTGGTATCTGGCCGGCTACTGCTACACCATGAACCGGATCGCCGAGATCCTGGCCCATCTGTACCGCAAGAAGCCCGAGCGCCTGAGCCTGCTGCTGGCCGCCGTCAACAAGGCGCTGTTCCTGGACATGGACCTGGCCATCTCGGTTTATATCGACACCACTCGGGAGACCGCGGCGCGCATGCTGAATCAGCATGCCGACACCTTCGAGAAGGACATCCACGGCATGGTGGAAGTGGTGGCCTCGGCCGCCACCGAGCTGCAGTCCACCGCCCAGAGCATGGCCGCCACCGCCGAGCAGACCAGCCGCCAGTCCTCCGCCGTGGCCGCCGCCGCCGAGGAGGCCGCCACCAATGTGGAGACCGTGGCCGCCGCCGCCGAGGAACTGCACAGCTCGATCCAGGAAATCAGCCGTCAGGTCGCCCAGAGCACCCAGATCGCCGGCTCGGCGGTGCAGGAGGCCGAACGCTCGAACCATCTGGTGCAGGGCCTGGCCCAGTCGGCCCAGAAGATCGGCGAAGTGGTCAAGCTGATCAACGACATCGCCAGCCAGACCAACCTTC
>CAYOKN010000295.1:0-3903 GCA_964404545.1 uncultured Rhodospirillaceae bacterium
ACGTGGCTTTCCCGCAGGCCGGCGCCGGTGATGCGGCGGAACACGCAGTTCTTCTGCATCTCGGCCACGGTGGCGTTGCCGGTATAGCCCATGCCGGCGCGCAGGCCGCCCACCAGCTGGTGGATCACGGTGTTCACCGGGCCCTTGTAGGCCACGCGGCCCTCGATGCCTTCGGGCACCAGCTTCAGGTTGTCGTTCACCTCGGCCTGGAAATAGCGGTCGGCCGAACCGCGGGCCATGGCGCCGATGGAGCCCATGCCGCGATAGGACTTGTAGGAGCGGCCCTGGTACAGGAACACCTCGCCGGGGCTCTCCTCGGTGCCGGCGAACAGGCTGCCGATCATGCAGCAGTCGGCACCGGCGGCCACCGCCTTGGCGATGTCGCCGGAATTTTTGATGAAGCCTTCGGCGACCACCGAGACGCCTTCCTTGCGGGCCACCTCGGCCACTTCCATGATGGCGGTCAGCTGGGGCACGCCCACGCCGGCCACGATCCGGGTGGTGCAGATGGTGCCCGGACCGATGCCCACCTTGACCGCGTCGGCGCCGGCGCCGATCAGGGCGCGGGCGGCTTCCGGGGTGGCGATGTTGCCGGCGATGATCTGGGCCTGGTTGTGCAGGCGCTTGATCTCGGCCACCTGGTCGATCACGCCGCGGCTATGGCCGTGCGCGGTATCCACCACGATCACGTCCACGCCGGCCTCCAGCAGCGCCTCGGCACGCTTCAGCCCGTCCGGGCCCACGCCGGTGGCCGCACCCACCCGCAGCTGCCCGCGGGAGTCCTTGGCGGCGTTGGGATGGGTCTGGGCCTTTTCCATGTCCTTGACGGTGACCAGGCCGATGCACTTGTAGTCGCCATCCACCACCACGAGCTTTTCGATGCGGTGCTGGTGGAACAGGCGGCGGGCCTCGTCCTGGCTGACCCCTTCCTTGACCGTGACCACATCCTTGGTCATGAGGTCGGAGACGGGCTGCTGCAGGTTGCTGGCAAAGCGCACATCGCGGTTGGTCAGGATGCCGCACAGCTTGCCGCTGGCCCGCTCGATCACGGGGATCGAGGAGATGCGGTTCTGGGCCATCAGGCCCAGCGCGTCGGCCAGGGGCTGGTCGGGATGGATGGTCAGCGGATTGACCACCATGCCGCTTTCAAATTTCTTTACCTTGCGAACTTCGTCCGCCTGGGCTGCGATATCCAGGTTCTTGTGGATGATGCCGATGCCGCCGGCCTGGGCCAGCGCGATGGCGAGACGGCTTTCCGTGACCGTGTCCATGGCTGCGGAAACCAGCGGAATGCCCAGCTCGATGGAGCGGGTCAGACGGGTGCGGGTATCGGCCTGGGCGGGCAGAACGCTGGACTCGGCAGGCACCAGAAGCACGTCGTCGAACGTGAGGGCTTCTTTGATTTCCATGCTGCCGCCTCCGGGATTTCGGTGTGGCGGCGTATCATACACATTGTGGACTGCCCCACAAGGGCGCACATCATGCGGGGTACGTGGGACCCCATGATCCGGGAGCATTGCTGTTGACCATAGAAATTCTCCATCGCCCCGCCCAATCGGCCACCGACCGGGCCCCGCTGCTGTTCGTCCATGGCTCCTTCTCGGGGGCCTGGGTCTGGGACGTGCATTTCCTGCCCTGGTTCGCCGCCCGGGGCTGGCCGGTCCATGCCCTGTCCCTGCGCGGCCATGGCAGCAATGCCGGCAGCGTGGACCTTTACGGCCTGGCCGACTATGTGGACGACCTGGCCCGCGCCGTGGACCAGATGGACCGCCCGCCGGTGCTGATCGGGCACAGCCTGGGCGGCATGGTGGTGCAAAAATATGCCGTGGGCCATGCGGTGCCGGCCATGGTGCTGATGGCCAGCGTGCCGCCCTCGGGCATCACCACCTCGGCCTGGCACATGGTGCTGAACGATCCTTATCTGCTCTGGCAGATCAATATGCTGCAGACCCTGGGGCCGCAGGCGGTGGATCCGACGGCGATCTACCGCTCGCTGTTCTCGGACGCCACGCCCATGAGCGAGGTGGTCCGCTACATGCCCTATCTGCAGATGGAAAGCCGCCGCGCCAACATGGACCTGCTGGCCCCCATGCTGCCCCCCAAGCAGCCCGAGGGCGCCGCGCCCTGTCTGGTGCTGGGCGGCGATGCCGACGCCTATATCCCGGTCAGCGCGCTGGAGGAAACCGCCCGTTTTCACCATGCCGACCTGCAAATCCTGCCCGGACTGCCCCACGGCATGATGCTGGACCGCACCTGGGAGACCGCCGCCAAGGCGGTGGCCGAGTGGCTGGAAGGCCGAGGGTTTTAGAATCGCCCTCCCCCGCAAGCGGGCGAGGGGAGTGACGCCGGTCAGTCCCGGGTCGCCCGCAGCACCGGCTTGTCCGGCGGGGGCTCGGGGTCGGGCTGTTTGTCGTCGGTGGCGGACCACCATTCGGGGTCGGCCACCTTGCGCTCGCGGCGGGTCTTCATCAGCCGTTCCACATGGCGCAAATTCTTGGTGGCCACCTGGGCCAGGCGCTGTTGGCCTGATTGCAGATAGACCTCGGCGGCCTGGGACAGCACGGTGGCGGCTTCTTCCAGGTGCTCGCCGCCTTCGGACTGCTTGTCCAGCAGGAAAAGGGCGGTGCCCAGGGTGTTCATGGTGGCGCCCCAGGCCAGGGGATTGCGCTCGCGGGTGCGTACCTCCAGCGCCGCCCGGCAGGCGTCCACCGCCTTGCCCAGCACGTCGGGGCTTTTCAGCTGGTCGCCATAGACCTGCAGCGCCTGGGCCAGGTTGTTCATCACATCGGCCCAGCGCACCGGGTCGCTGGCGCGGGTATAGACGGACAGGGCCGCCTGGTAGGCGGACAGGGCGTCCTTCAGCAGGTCGGTCTGGCCGGTGATCAGGTCCAGCCGGTACAGAAGCTGGCCCAGCCGGTTCTGCGCCGCCGCCCAGTCCAGCGGCAAGGTGGCGCGGGGCAGGGCCGAGACCGAGGCCTTCAGCGCCCCGGCGGCTTCTTCCATCAGCGGTGCCGGATCGTCCGAGCGGTCGGCCTGGGCCAGCAGCACGGCAGCCAGGCCGCGATAGAGCAGCGCCTCGTCCAGCGGCTCGGGATGGCGCGGCAGGCGGGCGATGGCAGCGCGGTAGATGGCGGCGGCGCGGCCATAGGCATCGGCCTGGCCCCAGGATGCCACGGTGGCCGCGGCATGGCCCAGCAGGGTCAGGCCCAGCATCACCTGGATATCGGACAACTGCAGCGGCGGGCGTTGCGCCAAAGGCTCGGCCTGGGCCAGCAGGTCGGGCAGCAGCTTGCGTTGGGCGGCGCGCTTTTCCGGGCTGGTGGGTTCGGCGGCGGCCAGGGTGACGGTGCGCAGCAACAGGCGCGTGGCCTCGTCCAGCGGTGCCGGCAGGATCAGCCGCATGGCCGGGGTGAAGCCGCCCAGCCGCTCCTCGTCGGGGGCGGCCACGGCGGCGAACCGCAAGCTGACGTCATGGCCGTCGCGCTGGCCCCAGACCACCAGATCGGCGGTCTCGTCCTCGGCCAGCAGATGGCGGGCCTTGATGGCGGCGATCTGCGGCGCCTCGCCCGGTGCCTCGATGCCCACGGGCTTGGGCAGGGCCTTGACGGTCAGGCCGGGGGCGCCGTCCAGCGCCTCATACACGGCCTGGCTGGCGGCATTGTCGGGGTCGTTGTCCAGCAGTGTCACCAGCACCACGAAGGGGCGCGGCTCGGCTGCGGTTTCAGCCTCGGCGGGCAGCAGGGGGGCAGCGGCCTTGCCGGCCATCAGCCCGAACAGGCGCGACAGCCAGCCTTGCTTCCCGGTGGCGGTCTGGGCGGTGAAGGCCGAGGGGGCGGGCGCCTTGCCCGGCTCCGTCAAGGCAGGCGGCGGGGGAGCCGCATCCTCGCGCGCAGGCGCGCCGGG
>CAYOKN010000296.1:0-3898 GCA_964404545.1 uncultured Rhodospirillaceae bacterium
CGACCCTTCCGATTTCGACGCTTTCATAATCGTCCCTGTCCCAGTGAAAGTCCAGAATCGGCGCCATGCATTGGGTGCAGCCCGCCCCCCTGGACCTTGGAGGCATGTGTCCTATCACTCTTCGGGCAGAGCGTCCTGCCCGCATCGGGATAGCTTACCTCCGTTGGGAGATATGGGGACGAAAAACGGCGCCGGTAGGCCACCGGCGCCGTTCTTGCCGTCAAAGCCTGTGGGGCTTTAGCGGAACTGCACCACCGCGCGGCGGTTCTGCGGCTGACGCACACCGTCCTCGGTGGGAACGATGGGATCCGCCTCGCCCTTGGCCTCGATGGCGATACGGTTGGCCGGATAGCCCGCCTTCACCAGGGCGTCCTTGACCGCCTGGGCGCGGCGCTGGGACAGGCGGATGTTGTAGTCCGACGGGCCGGCGCGGTCGGCATGTCCCACCACGGTCAGGTTCGGCACGTTCTGGCCCTGGGCGGTCTTGGCCGCTTCGCGCACGATCTGCTGGGCGGTCTCGGTCAGGAACGAACGGTCAAAGTCGAAATAGACCTGGAACCGGTTCAGATCGGTAGCCGGGCTGCCCACGGCGGGCTGCGGCGCTGGCTGACGGGTCAAGGCCGCCATGGCGGTCTCGAAATCCTTGCGGCAGGCGGCGATATGCTCGGACTGCCAGCCCTCTTCCTGCTGCTCCACCCAGCAGTCGTACTTGACCTGGGCGGTGGCGGTCAGGGCAGGGGCGCGGTTCGGGGCGCCCGCCTGGATCACGCCCATCAGCGACTGGCGGGCGGCCTGCAGGTCCTGCAGGGCCTTGGCGTCGTCGATGTCCCACGCCTTGGGCTCCTCGGGCAGGACGGTGTTGCCCTTGGCCGCAGCCAGGCCCTTGCGGGCGAAGAACTGCGAATCCACCCAATCGTACTGGGCCCGCTCGGCCTCGGAGAAGGCCAGATATTCGCGGGCCAGGGCCTGGGTGAAGGGCGTGCCGCCGGGAGTGGTCTCTTTCAGTTCCTTGATGTCATAGTCGGTCGTCAGTCCGCAGCCAGCCACGGCCAGCGGCAGAGCCACACTGGCGACGATCGTCCGAAACTTCATAACTGTCCTCCCTCTCGGCGGGAATGAATTCAAAGGGTCCTATCCGGAACAGGCTAGGATTATGGAATGCGGGCGGCAGGTTGTCACCCTAACCGCCGGTTTACCACCCGAAATAGACCCTTCCCGGCATTCAATCAAGCCACAAGCGCTGACTTTATGTCGTCCAGAAGGTCGGAGATATCCTCAATTCCCACGGAAAGCCGCAAAAGGCCGTCGGTAATGCCCATCTTGGCCTTCTCGTCCGGGGAAAGCCGCTGATGGGTCGTGGTGGCCAGATGGGTGATCAGGCTCTTGGCGTCGCCCAGATTGTTGGAGATATCGATAACCGCCAGTTTATTGAGCAAACGATAGGCAGCCTCCTTGCCGCCGGCCAGTTCGAAGGCCACCATGGTGCCGCCGGCGCCCATCTGGGAGCGGGCCAGGGCATGCTGGGGGTGGCTGTCCAGGAACGGATAGAGCACCCGCGATACCGCCGCCTCGGCCTCCAGCGCACGAGCGATGGCCAGGGCGTTGTCCACCTGGCGCGACACCCGCAGCTCCATGGTCTCCAGTCCTTTGGCCAGCACCCAGGCATTGAAGGGCGACAGCGTCGGGCCGGTATGGCGCAGATAGGGCCCCAACACCTCGGTCACCCACTGCTCGTCATTGGACAGGATGGCGCCGCCCAGGCAGCGCCCCTGGCCGTCCATATGCTTGGTGGCGGAATAGACCACCACGTCGGCGCCCAGTTCCAGCGGCTTCTGGTACAGCGGGGTGGCGAACACATTGTCCACCACCACCCGCGCCCCGGCGCTGTGGGCCAGGGCCGAGACGGCGGCGATGTCGATGATCTCCAGCGTGGGGTTGCTGGGGGTTTCCAGGAACACCAGCTGGGCCGGGCGGGACAGCGCCGCCTGCCACTGGACCAGATCCTTGCCGTCCACCAGCTCCACCTCGACGCCCATGCGGGGCAGGATGTCGGTCAGGATATAGAGGCAGGAGCCGAACAGCGCCCGCGCGCCGACCACCCGGTCGCCGGCCTTGACGCCGCAGACCAGCGCCGCATGCACCGCCGCCATGCCCGAGGCGGTGGATTTGCAGAACCGCGCCCCCTCCAGCGCCGCGAGGCGCCGCTCGAACACCGACAGGGTGGGGTTGTTGAAACGCGAATAGACATAGCGTTCGCGGGTGCCGTCAAAGCTCTCCTCGGCCTCCTCGGCCGAGCCATAGACATAGCCCGAGGTCATGAACAGAGCCTCGGCGGTCTCGGAGAAGGCCGTGCGGTCCAACCCGCCGCGTACCAGTCGGGTGGCCGGACGCCATTTGGAGATGTCAGGGGTTCGCTTGGTCATGGCAATCTCCGCCAACAGTAAAGCCCCGACCGACGGTCGAGGCTGGCAGGGACTGCACGCTCAACCTTTTAGCCGCTTGTTTTACGTGGCCGCAAGCCGGTCGCTCAAATCACCACGGTGAAACTCTAATTACCTACAGCGATCAATTGGGTCAAGCCTTTCGATTTCACACCGAAGGGACGTTATTAGCCAGTTCCAGAATCGCCCCGGGGGCATCCCCCGGATCATGGGTGACCAGCAGGGCAGGGATCCCCAGCGCCGCCAGCCGGGCGAACAGAAAGGCCCGAAAATCAGCCCGGGTGGCCGCGTCCAGGGCCCCGAAGGGCTCGTCCAGCAACAGCGCGCGGGGCTCGGCCAACAGGGCGCGCAAGGTGGCCACCCGCGCTCGCTGTCCGCCCGACAGGCTGGCCGGGTCGCGGTCTGCCAGGCCCGGAAGGCCCGCCCCCGCCAAGGCCTCCTCGACCCGCCGCCGCCGCTCGGCCCGGCCCAGCCCGGGCGGCAGGGCAAAGGCCAGGTTGCCGCCCACGCTGAGGTGCGGGAACAGCAGGTCATCCTGGAACAGAATGCCAAGCCGCCGCCGCTCGGGCGGCAAGGCGGTGATGTCCCGTCCCTCCAGCCGCAATTGCCCCTGGGCCCGGAAGGCCGGGTCCAGGGTGCCGGTGGCCCAGGCCAGCAGCGATGACTTGCCCGAGCCCGAGGGGCCCAGCACCCCCCCCCCATCAGGCTGACCACCTCGCCCCCGGTGATGGTCAGGTCCAGCGGTCCCAGCAGCCGCCGGCCGCCCAATTCCAACGCCACGCCGATCAGTTCCAGGCTCATGCCGCCCCTCCGCGGCCCCAGCGCGGCGCCCGCAACGCCAGCAGGAATACCAGCAGCGGCAGCGCCGCCTGGGCGAAGGCAGCGGCGGCGGCGGCCCGGCGGTCGGCGCCGGTGGCCAGGGCCACCGTCTCGGTGGTCAGGGTGGGCAGGCGCCCGCCGGCGGCGAACAGGGTGGGCAGATACAAGGACACGCTGACCGCCACCCCTACCGCCAGGGCCACCGCCAAGGGGCGCAGCATCAAGGGCAGCACCACCCGCAGCAGCACCCGCCCTGGCCCCTGGCCCAGGCACAAGGCGGTGCGGCGATAGCGGTCATCCAGGGCCCGCCAGGGATCGGCCAGGGTCAGGAACACATAGGGCAGCACGAACAACAGATGGATCCAGACCAGCCCGACCCAGCCGCCGTCCAGCCCCAGGGCCACCCACAGCACCTGAACACCGAACAGGAAAGAGATTTGCGGCAGCAGCAGCGGCAGATAGACCAACAGCAGCACCGCCCGTCCGGGGCGCAGCCGGGCCCGCGCCTCCCATTCCAGGCAGCCCACCGCCAGCGCCACCGCCAGCCCGGCGGAAGCTGCCGCCGCCCCCAGGGTGATCAGTGCCGGCCGCGCCAGCCCCTCGGCCAGCCGCAGGCCCTGGGCCAGGTCCCACTGGCC
>CAYOKN010000297.1:0-3847 GCA_964404545.1 uncultured Rhodospirillaceae bacterium
GTGGCGGGCGGTGGCGGCCCGCGCGGGGCCTTCGGTGGCGCTGGCGGCCGCCCATCTGGTGCAGGCCATGGGCATGCTGCTGCCGGCCCTGTCGGCGGGGGCGGTGGCGGCCTTCCTGTCGGCGCTGTCCTTCGGCGGCACCTTCATCGCCATCGTCGGTCTGGCCCTGGGCGAGGCCCGGCGGCTGGGTGGCGTGCCGGCCATCGGCCGGGTCACCGCCGTCTATGGCGTGGGCCAGGCCATTGGCCCGGTGGCCGCCGGCTGGATCGCCGAGCGCACCGGCAGCTTCGACCTGTCCTTGCTGGGGGCTGCTGCGGCGGTCCTGGCCGGGGCCCTGATCCTGGCCGCCGCCCATCTGCGGAGCCGGGAGGTTTAACCCTCGGCTCCGAAGCACTCCTGGAAGTCCACGCAGTCGTCGCAGATGGGCGATTTGCACAACAGCACGCCCTCGGCCTCGCAGAGCTGGCGATAGAAGAACTTCTTCCAGCGCATGTTGCGCTCATTCAGGCGGGCCACGCCGGGGAAGTGGCGCATCAGCAGGCCCGATAACTCGGGGCGCTCGCGCAGCCCCAGGCTGGACCACAGATGGTCGGGCATGGTGGCGCGGCGGGCCACCAGGGCCGCGATCCAGTCCTCGATCGCCGCGCCCTTGGCCCGGCCCGACAGCAGCAGGGCGCGCAGGTCCGCCTCCTCGTACAGGTCCTCGCCGGGCTCGCCGGGGTCGGGCAGGACCGCATGAGGGAACCAGTGGCCGCGCACCTCTTCCAGCGCCTGCGGCCCCAGCCCGGTGAAGCGGGCCAGCGGCGCCGCTTGCGCCAGGCCCAGCGCCAGGGCGCAGGCCAGCACATGCCGGTCCCGCGGATCGCCCCGCTCGGGTCCCGCCATCAGTCGGTCATAGGCCTGCCTCTGGGCCTCGCTCCAGCCATGATCCGCCATGTCCCGGCCTCCTCGGGCAAAGACACTGCAAGGGGCGCGCCAGCGCAAAGCTGCGGCAAAGCCGGCCTGGGGGCGTCATGGCTGCCTAATGGCTGGTCATATGGGAAAGGGGCTGCCCACACGCTAGGCAGCGGGGCCTCAGTCGCGCGGCGGATCGTCGCCTTCGGTGAGCGGGCGGTGCATGATCACCACATCGACCCAGCGGTTGAACTTCCAGCCCACGCCGCGAAGCACGCCCTCCTGCCGGAAGCCCATGGCGCGATGGACATTGATCGAGGCGGTGTTGGCCGAATCGCCGATCACCGCGATCATCTGCTTCAGGCCCAGTTCGGTGCAGCGTTCGATCAGCCCGCCCAGCAGGGCCCGCCCGAGTCCCCGGCCCTGGACCATGGGCGAGACATAGATGGAGTCCTCGACGGTATAGCGATAGGCCGAGCGCGGCCGGAACGGGCCGGCATAGGTATAGCCCAGCACTTCGCCGTCGCTGTCGGCCACCAGATAGGGCAGGCCCTTGGCCGCGATGGCGGCGCGCCGGGATTCCATCTCGGCGACCGTGGGCGGCACCTCTTCGAACGAGGCGCAGGACCGGGTGACGTAGTAGCTGTAGATGGCCTGTATGGTCTCCATGTCCTCGGGCCGTGCATCCCGGACGACGACGGAAAGGCGGTCGAACATGGAGTCAGGCCTTCAGCTCGGTCAGGGGCAGGGCGCCCAGGGCGGCGATCAGCTCGGACAGATGCTGCGCCAGGGTGGAGAAGCGCGGCAGGCGCTCGTGCGTCGCCTCGTTCATATAGAGGCGGCGGTTGATCTCGATCTGAAGGGCATGGACCCCGGCCTTGGGCTGACCGTAATGGCGGGTGGTGAAGCCGCCGGCATAGGGCTGGTTGCGCACTACGCGATAGCCCTGGTTGGTCAGCACGTCCTCGGCCAGGCGGCTGATTTTGCCGGCGCAGGAGGTGCCATAGCAGTCGCCCAGCACGAAATCCACCCGGTTGGTGCCGGTGTCGGTGTCCATGGGGCCGCCCACCGACGGCATGGAATGGCAGTCCACCAGCAGGCAGCAGCCGAAGCGGTCCACGGTCTGGCCGATCAGCCCCTGCAGGGTGCGGTGATAGGGGCGGTACAGGCGGTCCACCCGCTCTTGCACCTCGGCAAAGCGCAGCTTGCGGCCATAGATCTCGGCGCCGCTGGCCACCAGCCGGGCCACGGTGCCGAGCCCGGCCGAGACGCGCGGGCTGCGGGTGTTGGCAAAGTCGGGCAGCGGGTCCTCGAACATGGTGGGGTCCAGTTCATAGGGCTCGCGGTTGGGGTCCAGATAGGCCCGCGGGAACAGCGCCTTCAGCAGTGGCGCGCCCAGATGCGGCCCGGCCCCGAACAGCTCGTCCACGAAGCTGTCCTCGGAGCGGCGCAAGGTGATCGGGTCGAGCCGGCTGGACGCCACGAACTCGGCCGGATAGTCGGTCCCGGAATGGGGGCTGGCCAACACCAGGGCCAGGCGCTGCGCCGAAGGCTGGATGACCTCGATGGCGCGGTCCACGGCGTAGGTGGCCTCGGTCTTTGGGGATAGCGAACGGGGGGTCGGGGTCGCGTCCATGCAGACAGGTTTAGTGCATCATGGGGGCGATGTCATGGGGGCAAGCCCGCCGTTCAACCCCGATTCAGCGTTTTTCGCCAAAATGTCGGAAAGGCGCTTGCAAAGGCGGATGGCTCGCGCTAAAAACTCCGCCTCGCCGATCGGTGGACCTATGCGCGGTTAGCTCAGCGGGAGAGCACTACCTTGACACGGTAGGGGTCACTGGTTCAATCCCAGTACCGCGCACCATTTCCTCCGCCGTCGGCGATGGTTTTTGCGTCGAAGGTTGGTCCGGTGTCGCGCCGGGCAGACAAAGGAATAGTACGATGAAGATCCGCAATTCGCTGAAGTCGGCCAAGCTGCGCGACAAGAACTGCCGTGTGGTGCGCCGCAAGGGCCGCGTCTATGTGATCAACAAGACCAACCCGCGCTTCAAGGCGCGCCAGGGCTGAGTCGATCCGACGCCGAGCTTTCAAAACCCCCGGTCCCGCAAGGACCGGGGGTTTTGTTTTTGCCTTGTGCCCGCTCTGGCCCCGCATTCAGCAGCAGCAGAAACGACAGGATCGGCAGGCTGGCCATGGCGGAGACCAGGATGACCTGTGTGCCTGCCGCCATGCTCAGCGCGCCGCCCGGTCCAGCAAGGCCACGATGGAGCCATAGGGGATGCCCGCATGGTGCGACAGGCCGATCTCGCAGGTGGGACTGGTGGACACGCCGTGGCGGCAGCCCTGGGGCAGGCTGTCCTTCAGCCGGCGCAGGGCGTGGGCATTCAATTCGGGCGTGGTGAAGCCCTTGTCGCCGGCAAAGCCGCAGCAGCCCACATCGGGCACCGTCACCACCTGGGTCGAGCAGGCCCGCGCCAGGGCGGCCAGCATGCTGTCCCGGCCCATGCGGCGGTCCGAGCAGGTGGGATGCACCGCGACCGGCTCGTCCGTGGGCGCAAGCTGCAGGCGGGGCAGCACCCGGTCATGCAGCACCTCGACCACATCCAGGATGGGCAGCCGCCCGCCCAGGACCCGCTTCAGGCGCAGGGCGCAGGGGCTGGCATCCACCAGCACCGGCAGGCGTCCGGCCCCCGCGGCCACCAGGGCGGCTTCCAGCTCGCGGCTCTTCTGGTCGGCGGCGGCGGCAAAGCCCCGGCTCTCGAAGGCCAGGCCGCAGCACAGATCATTCAGCCCGTGCGGCAGGGCCAAGGCCAGGCCGGCCTTGGCCATCAGCCGCTGCAGTACGGCGGGCAGGGCCTCGCCGTCGCTGGCGAAGGTGCGGGCCGGGCAGGCGGGGAAATAGACGAAATCGGCCCGGGCCGGGCTTTCGGCCTCGGCGGCGGCCGGGCGCCAG
>CAYOKN010000298.1:0-279 GCA_964404545.1 uncultured Rhodospirillaceae bacterium
GAGCGCCTGTCCGAGCTGACCGGCAAGACCCTGGACGAGGTGATCTTCCGCCGCCAGGTGCTGAACGTGCTGCCGGTGTTCAAGCGCATCGACACCTGCGCCGCCGAGTTCCCCTCGGACACCCCCTATATGTACTCGGCCTATGAAGGCGACGGCATCGAGCCGGGCGAGTGCGAGTCCGACCCCACCGACCGCGAGAAGGTGATCATCCTGGGCGGCGGCCCCAACCGCATCGGCCAGGGCATCGAATTCGACTATTGCTGCGTGCATGCGGCCTAT
>CAYOKN010000298.1:364-941 GCA_964404545.1 uncultured Rhodospirillaceae bacterium
GGACCGCCTGTATTTCGAGCCGCTGACCGCCGAGACCGTGATCGAGCTGGTGCGCCGCGAGCAGAGCAAGGGCAAGGTGCTGGGCTGCATCGTGCAGTTCGGCGGCCAGACCCCGCTGAAGCTGGCCTCGGCCCTGGAGAAGGCGCAGATCCCGATCCTGGGCACCAGCCCCGACTCCATCGACCTGGCCGAGGACCGCGAGCGGTTCCAGCAGCTGCTGCACAAGCTGGGCCTCAAGCAGCCCCAGAACGGCCTAGCCCGCAGCCGCGAGGAAGCCCGCGCGGTGGCCGAGCGCATCGGCTATCCGGTGGTGATCCGCCCGTCCTATGTGCTGGGCGGGCGCGCCATGCAGATCGTCTATGACACCGACGCGCTGGAGCGTTACATGACCGACGCCGTCAAGGTGTCGGGCACCAATCCGGTGCTGATCGACCAGTATCTGAAAGACGCCATCGAGGTGGACGTGGACGCCCTGTCCGACCGCAAGGACGTCTTCGTGGCCGGCGTGATGCAGCATATCGAGGAAGCCGGCATTCATTCCGGCGACTCCGCCTGCTCGCTGCCGCCCTATTCGCTG
>CAYOKN010000298.1:988-3846 GCA_964404545.1 uncultured Rhodospirillaceae bacterium
CCTGGACGTGTGCGGCCTGATGAACGTGCAGTTCGCCATCAAGGACCGCGAGATCTACATCCTGGAGGTCAATCCGCGCGCCAGCCGCACGGTGCCCTTCGTGGCCAAGGCCATCGGCTATCCCATCGCCAAGATCGCCAGCCGCATCATGGCCGGCGAGAGCCTGGCCTCGTTCAACCTGGTGGACCGCAAGCTGGAGCATGTGGCGGTCAAGGAGGCGGTGTTCCCCTTCGCCCGCTTCCCCGGCGTGGACATCCTGCTGGGGCCGGAGATGAAGTCCACCGGCGAGGTCATGGGCCTGGACCGCGACTTCCCGCTGGCCTTCGCCAAGTCGCAGCTGGCCGCCGGCACCCGCCTGCCCACCCAGGGCACGGTGTTCGTGTCGGTGCGCGACAATGACAAGGCGGCCATGGTCGAGGTGGGCAAGAAGCTGATCGACCTGGGCTTCACCCTGATCGCCACCAGCGGCACCGCCGAATATCTGCGCGGCCGGGGCCTGGACGTGGCCACCGTGAACAAGGTGCTGGAAGGCCGTCCCCATTGCGTGGACAACATGATCAGCGGCCAGGTGCAGCTGGTTGTGAATACCACCGAGGGCAGCCAGGCGGTGCAGGACAGCTTCTCGATCCGCCGCACCGCCCTGCAGTTGAACATTCCGCACTACACGACCATGGCCGGGGCCCATGCCGCGGCCCAGGCCATCGAGGCCTTGAAGCGGGGGGCACTTGATGTTGCGCCCTTGCAGTCGTATTTTAGTCCCTCTTTCTAAGACCCGGGTGGTGGGCCAGCCGATTCTCGGCTGGCCCTTCCGCGCTAATCAGGGGTAGGGGATGGAAAAAATACCGATGACTCCGGGGGGCCTGGCCCAACTGGAGGAGGAACTGCGAAACCTGAAGTCGGTGGAACGTCCCGCCGTCATCCGAGCCATCGCCGAGGCCCGCGAGCACGGCGATCTGTCGGAAAACGCGGAATATCACGCGGCGCGCGAGCGCCAGAGCTTCATTGAAGGCCGCATCACCGAGCTTGAGGACATCATCTCGCGCGCCCAGGTGATCGACATCTCGCAGCTGTCCGGCGACCAGGTGCGCTTCGGCGCCACCGTCACCTTGGCCGACGAGGATTCCGAGGACGAGGTGGTCTATACCATCGTCGGCGCCCACGAGGCCGATATCAAGGCGGGCCGCATGTCCGTCCATTCTCCGCTGGCCCGCGCCCTGATCGGCAAGCATATCGGCGACTCCGTCGAGGTCAGCACTCCCGGCGGCTCCAAAAGCTACGAGATCGTGGACGTCCGGTTCGGCTAAGGCCGGTCTTTCATCGACAAAATGGCGCGCTCCTTCGGGAGCGCGCTTTTTCGTGCCTGCCGCAGACCGCGAAGTGGGACGGGTGAGGGCCGCCCGCCCCGAAAACCAAAAGGCCGGGTTTCCCCGGCCTTTGTCATTCCGCTTCGGCTTCCTCGCCCTCTTCCACCTTGATGGGCACACCCGGCTGCAGCTTGCTGGTGCGGATCGCCAATGCGCTCTTCACGTGGCTGATATTCGGCGCCGCCGTCAGGCGGGTGGTGAGGAAACGCTGGTAATCGTCCCAGTCCTCGGCCACGATCTTGAGCAGGAAGTCGGTCTCGCCGGCCAGCATGTGGCATTCGCGCACTTCGGGCCAGCCCAGCACCAGCTCCTCGAAGGACTTCAGGTCGGCCTCGGCCTGGCTGTTCAGCCCCACATGGGCGAACACCGTGACATTGAAGCCCAGCGCCTGCGGGTCCACGTCGGCGTGATAGCCGCGGATATAGCCGGCTTCCTCCAGCGCGCGCACGCGCCGCAGGCAGGGCGGCGCCGAGATGCCGGCGCGCCGTGCCAGATCCACGTTGGTCATGCGGCCATCCGCCTGCAGATCGGCCAGAATACGGCGGTCGATCCGATCGAGCTTGACCCGTTGCATTAGGCTAGTTCTCCCGAGCCCCTGATTTTGAAATTATATTACAACGGCTCCCCCGCCTCGCCAAGCCCCCCTGTGCCGCCGCGCAATGAAAAAATCATGCCCTGAACCGGGAACTTTTGGTGAAACCCTGCCCAGACCTATGGATGGTCCATTGTTTGGAGAGATTCAAACTTGTCGGAGGCCCGGGGCGCGCATAGATTAGCCCCCGAAATCCGACCATCCTTAGGGAGATGACCATGACCTCTGCCGCTCCTGTGCTTGGCCCGCTGTCGCTGGTGACCCAGCAGGCGCCCGACTTCACCGCCACCGCGGTGATGCCCGACAACGAGATCAAGGGCGACTTCACCCTGAGCTCTTACCTGAAGGGCTCCTATGGCCTGGTCTTCTTCTATCCGCTGGACTTCACCTTCGTGTGCCCGTCCGAGATCCTGGCCCACGACCACCGCCTGAAGGCCTTTGCCGAGCGCAATGTGAAGCTGGTGGCCGTGTCGGTGGACAGCCAGTTCACCCACCTGGCCTGGAAGAACACCCCCGTGGACAAGGGCGGCCTGGGCCAGGTCCAGTTCCCCATGGTGGCCGACCTGACCAAGGACATCGCCCGCTCCTATGGCGTGCTGCTGCCCGGCGGCGTGTCGCTGCGCGGCACCTTCCTGATCGACAAGGCCGGCGTGATCCAGTCGGCCCATGTGAACAACCTGCCCCTGGGCCGCAATGTGGACGAGGCCCTGCGCCTGGTGGACGCCCTGCAGTTCCACGAGGAGCATGGCGAGGTCTGCCCCGCCGGCTGGCAGAAGGGCAAGCCCGGCATGACCGCCAGCCCCGAGGGCGTGGCCAAGTACCTGGCCGCCAACGCCGAAAGCCTGTAAGGCTGGTCTTGGATTCGGAGGCGCGCCGGCAGGCCCGGCGCGCCGTCCGGCCCC
>CAYOKN010000299.1:0-3808 GCA_964404545.1 uncultured Rhodospirillaceae bacterium
CGCGCCGCCACCTGCTCGATATGGGTGGACTTGCCGGTGCCGTGATAGCCCTGGATCATCACCCGGCGATTGAAGGCGAAGCCGGCCAGGATGGCCATGGTGGTGTCATGGTCGAAGCGATAGCTGTCGTCCAGATCCGGCACATGCTCGCTGCCCACCGAGAAGGCGGGAACCATCATGTCCGTGTCCAGCCCGAAGGTCTGGCGCACCGAGACTTCGATATCGGGCATGGCCAGGGGGTGGTCGGAGGCGAGCGGCGTGGTGGTGGCTTCGGTCATTATGGGTTCCGGTCTGTCTGGCTTCAGGCTGGACGGCGCCTTAGGCATCTAGGCTGTTCAGCAGGGTTTTGTAAGCCTGGTTGATCTGTTTGAAGCGTTCCTCGGCGGCCTTGTCACCCCCATTGGCATCGGGATGGTGCAGCTTGACCAGCTCCTTGTAGCGGCGCTTCAGGGCGGGGGCGGTCACGGGCAGGGTCAGGTCCAGGGCGCGCGCTGCTTCCTCTTCCGGGGTAAGGGGGCGGGCCTTGGGATTGGGCCCCATGTCGTCGAAAAACCCAAAAGGGTCTCGGATATGTTCGGGATCGATGCGGACCCGGCGCGTGCCCGGGGTTTGGCCCAGCGGCCAGGTGGGGCGCTGCCAGGTGGTGTCGCGCCGCAACTCAGCCTCGATCTCCTCGGTGGTCATGCCCGCATAATAGTCCCAGGACAGATTGTATTCCCGAACATGTTCCAGGCAGAACCAGAAATAGTTGTTCAGGTCGGTGCGGGACTTGGGCGCCCGGAACTCGCCTTCATGCGGGCAGCCGGCACGGTCGCAGGCGCGCAAATGCGGCTTTTCGGCCGAGGCGGTGGCCGTTGTCCAGAGCTTGTGACGACCGGGCTTCATGGTGGACACACTATGGCCTTGCCGGCGTGCGCTGACAAGACGGGCAAGGCGGCCCGGTCCCGCCTGGGCGGCTTGACCGGCAAGGGGCGACCGCCCAAGCTGGGCGCCCCATCCTGCAAGAGGAAGACCATGCTGATCCGTGACGTGATGGAAAAGAAGCTGACCGAGGCCTTGCAGCCCGTGCGGCTGGATATCATCGACGAATCCCATCGCCATGCCGGCCATGCCGGCGCCGATCCGCGGGGGGAGAGCCACTTCCGCATAGAGATCGTTGCCGCCGCCTTCGAGGGCAAGAGCCGGGTGGCGCGCCAAAGGATGGTTTACGACCTTCTCGCCGAGGAACTGCGGGACCGGGTGCATGCCCTGGCCCTGTCCACCAAGGCCCCGGGCGAATAAGCCGGGTCAGAGTGCCGACAGCCAAGCCAGCGCCTGTTCCAGGGTTTCCGCCAGCGGCCCCGGCTCGGGCGCCGGGCGGGCGATCAGCAGCACCGGCAGGCCCAGGCGGCGGGCCGCCGCGATCTTGGCTCCGGTGGCGCCGCCGCTGGCCTTGCTGACCAGCACGCCCTCTTCCGACAGCGGGCTGTCCAGCACCTCGTAACGGGACTGGCCGTCACGGATGTTGTTCAGCGGGACATAGCGGGCCTCGGTCTCCTGGTCCACCAGCACCGAATGGCGCTGCGAGAAGGTGCCGCGGCCGCAATCCTGGCCGGACAGACGGACAGGAGCGCCCTCCACCAGCAGGGTGCCGAAGGCCAGCGCCTCGGCGGTGGCCCAGTCGATGCCCTCGCCCGTGTCGATCATCGCCTTCTTGGCGTCCATCTGGCGGGCGATCTTGCGGTTCAGATTGAAGTTCTCGGGCTGCTTGGCGATGGCGTGGCCCACCTCGGTCAGCAGCTCGGTGGGAACGTCGGTGCGCTCCTCACGGAACTCCTCTTCCTCGTTCAGCTGCGCCAGACCCAGCCAGCGGCCTTCCAGCCAGTCGGCCTTGTTGACCTTGTAGGCCTTGGCCGCCTCGAACTCGTCTTCCAGCAGCTTGGTGAAGCCGGTCACCAGGCCGTCGGCCTCCTCCTGGCTCACCACCTTCTCGGTCACCAGCTTGGTGGCATAGACCTGGCGGGTGGTGGGGTGCTGCGCGATCTTGCGGTACATGATCGGCTGGGTGAAGGCCGGCTCGTCGGACTCGTTATGGCCATGGCGGCGATAGCAGACGATGTCCACCACCACGTCGGCCTTAAACTCCTGACGGAACTCGGTGGCGATGCGGGCGCAATGCACCACGGCCTCCGGGTCGTCGCCGTTCACATGGAAGATGGGTGCCTGCACCATCTTGGCCACGTCCGAGCAGTAGGGGCCCGAGCGGCTGTACTGGGGGGCGGTGGTGAAGCCGATCTGGTTGTTGATGACCAGGTGGATGGTGCCGCCGGTGGTATAGCCCTTCAGCTGGCTCATCAGGAAGCATTCATGCACCACGCCCTGGCCGGCGAAGGCGGCGTCGCCATGGATCAGCAGGCCCATGACCTTGGTGCGGTCGGTGTCGCCGCGCTGGTCCTGCTTGGCGCGCACCTTGCCCAGCACCACCGGGTCAACCACTTCCAGGTGGGAGGGGTTGGCGGTCAGCGACAGGTGGACGATGTTGCCGTCGAAGTCGCGGTCGGCGGAGGTACCCAGATGGTACTTCACGTCGCCCGAGCCCTGGACGTCCGACGGGTTGGCCGGGTTGCCCTGGAATTCGGAGAAGATGGCCCGGTAGGGCTTCTGCATGAAGTTGGCGAGGATGTTCAGGCGGCCGCGGTGGGCCATGCCGATGACCACCTCTTCCATGCCCAGCTGGCTGCCGCGCTTGACGATCTGCTCCAGCGCCGGGATGGTGGACTCGCCACCTTCGATGCCGAAACGCTTGGTGCCGGTGTACTTCATCTGCAGGAAGCGCTCGAAGCCCTCGGCCTCGGTCAGGCGCTCCAGGATCGCCTTCTTGCCGCGATCGGTGAATTCGGTGTGGTTGTGGATGCTCTCGATGCGCTTCTGGATCCAGGCCTTCTGGGCCGGGTCCTGGATGTGCATGAACTCCACGCCGATGGTGCCGCAATAGGTCTCGCGGCAGATCTTGATGATCTGGCGCAGGGTCGCGGTCTCGAGCCCCAGCACATTGTCGATGTAGATGGGCTTGTCGAGGTCAGCCTCGGTGAAGCCGTAGGTGCGATAGTCCAGCTCCGGGTGGGGCTCGCGGACCATCAGGTCCAGCGGGTCCAGCTTGGCCTCCAGATGGCCGCGCACACGGAAGGCGCGGATCAGCATCAGAGCGCGGATGGAGTCCACCGTGGCGGCCTTGATCGCCTCGGGGCTGGCACCGCCGGCATCCTTCTTCTTCTTCGGGGCTTCGTCCTCGCCCTGGCCGACAACCTTCATGGGGTTGCGGGTCCAGGAGGGGCCCTTCAGTTCGGACAGAACCGCGCGACCCTCGTCACCGAGATCGCGGAAGAAGGACGACCAGGTGGGGTCCACCGAGGACGGGTCGTCCAGGTAACGAGCATAAATTTCGGCAATGTAGGTGGCATTGGTGCCGAACAGAGCGGTCGCTTGGTCTTGTGCCATTTCTTGTCGGCGGGGCGCGGCTTGGTTGGGCCGCGCCCCTCTCCCTGTATTAGGTTACTGCCAACCCTGCCTTAGCCCTTGAGCACCTTAAGCATGGTGCTGCCGAGCGCGGCAGGCGAGTCAGCCACGGCGATACCGGCCGAGCGCATGGCCTCGATCTTGAAGTCGGCGGTGTCGTTGCCGCCCGAGATCACGGCGCCGGCATGGCCCATACGGCGGCCCGGAGGGGCGGTACGGCCGGCGATGAAGCCCACGGTGGGCTTCTTGATCTTGGAAGACTTCAGCAGCTCGGCGCCCTGCACCTCGGCGTCGCCGCCGATCTCGCCGATCA
>CAYOKN010000300.1:0-3806 GCA_964404545.1 uncultured Rhodospirillaceae bacterium
CGGCGGCCCGGCGCGGCGGGCGGTCCAGCCGGCGCAGCCCAACAGCACCGCCAGCGCCAGGCCATAGGCCAGGCTCCAGCCCAGCCCCTGGCCGCCCAGGGTCAGGTTGGGCTCCAGCAACAGCGGGAAGCCCAGCAGGATGCCCAGCGAGCCGGCATTGCTGGCGGCATAGAGGAAATAGGGATCGTCGGACAGCCGGTGCCCGGCCCGGGCAAACCAGTGCTGCAGCAGCGGCGCCGTGGCCGACAGCAGCAGGAAAGGCAGGCCCACCCCGGCCAGGACGGCCCAGACCACCAGCCGCACCGGTGTCTCGGCGGCGGCCTGGGGGTCCAGGGCGGGCAGGGCCGGCGGCAGGGTCAGGGCAGCGGCGGCCAGCAGGGTCAGGTGCAGCGCCCCCTGCAACCGAACCGAGGTGATGCGGGTCAGGCCGTGGGCATAGAGATAGCCCAGGAACAACAGGCTTTGGAACACCATCAGGGCGGTGACCCAGACGGCCGGGCTGCCGCCGAACAGCGGAACCGCGAGCTTGCCCGCCAGCGGTTCGGCCCAGAACAGCAGGGCCGAGGTCAGGGCGGCGGCGAAGGAGAACAGGACGACCATGGCGGGACCCTAGCAGAGCCCGGGTCCCGCCAACAATCCCGCCCTTGGTCGGTCTTACTTCATGGAGGTGGCGTCAGGCACATCGGCATTGAACTTGGCCAGGATGGCCGCCGTCTCGCCCGAGCCATGCAGGGTCGCCAGGGTGGCGTTGAAGCGCTCCACCGTCTCGGCCGGGGTGCTGGCCTTGGGGAACCCCACGAAATAATAGAGGTCGCGCTCCTTGCCCGCATAGCGCAGGCCGCTGATGCCTTCCTTCTTCATGAGATGCTCGGCCACCGCCTTGCTGGCGAACACCGCGCCCTTGGCGCCATAGCGGCCGCCGGCCAGCTTCTTCAGGGCGGTGGACAGGTTGACCTCGATCTCCACGCGCATGCCGGGCACTTCCTTGGCGCGGGCTTCCAGGGTGGTGGACAGGTTGGATGGGCCGTAGGTGGCCACCGTATAGCCGTCCAGGTCGCGCGGGTTGGCCACGGTGATGCCGTCGGCGCCGGCCACATAGAATCCGTACTCGGTCTTCACCAGCGGCTTCGAGAAATGCATCCAGCCTTCGCGTTCGGGATTCTTGGCGATGGAGAACAGGCCGTTGATCTCGCCCTTTTCGGCCCGCTCCAGGGCCCGGCGCCAGGGCAGCAGCTCGAACTAGCAGCTCTCGCCCATCTTGGCGCAGGCGGCAGCGATAAGCTCCTTGGACGGGCCGGCCACGGCACCGCCTTCGCCGACATAGTTGAAGGGCGGCAGGTCCTCGGTGTTGAACAGCAACTGGCCGGCCTGGGCGGTGCCCAGCCCCAGGGTCGCGGCCACCGCCAAGGCGGCCAGGGTCAGCTTCAGCATGGTTCTCGTCCCCCTTGTTTGGTTTCCTGAATTTCAGGCTGCGCGGATGCTGTCCAGCATGGTTTCCATGGCATGGATCAGGTCGTCGGCCTTGCCCGTCAGGTCACGGGTCTCGTCCAGCACCAGTCTGGCCGAGCGGTCGGTGTTGCCGGCCGCCGCCGAAACGGCGCTGATATTCTCGGACACCACACCCGACCCCTCGGAAATGTCATGGATGTTCCGGGCGATTTCCTGGGTGGTAGCGGTTTGCTCCTCAATGGCGCCGGCCACCGTGGTGGCGGATTCGCGAAGCTTGTAGATCACATCATGGATCGAGCGGATGGCGGTGACCGCTTGGCCGGTGATCTCCTGAACCTGATGGATGCGGGCGGTGATTTCCTCGGTGGCCTTGGCAGTCTGCGTGGCGAGGCTTTTCACCTCGCCGGCCACCACGGCAAAGCCCTTGCCGGCCTCGCCGGCGCGGGCGGCCTCGATGGTGGCGTTCAGCGCCAGCAGGTTGGTCTGGCTGGCGATGTCCGAGATCAGCGACACGATCTCGCCGATCTTCTGGGCGCTGTCGTCCAGGGTCTGCATCAGCTTGCGGGCGGCGTCGGCCTCGGACACGGCGCCTTCCGACAGCCGGGCGCTGCCGGCCATCTGGCTGGCGATCTCGTTGATGGCGTTGGTCAGTTCCTCGGTGGCGGCCTCCACCACGCGCACAGCCTGGGTGGCTTCCTGGGCCCCCTTGGACACGGCGCCCAGGCGGCGGGCGGCATCCTCGGCGGTGCCGGTCAGCTGGTGGGCGGTCTCGGTCATGTCGCGGGCCGAGGTCAGGATGGCGTCGGCGACGTTTTTCACCGCGGCCTCGAAGCTGTCGGCCACCCGGGCCATGGTGGAGCGGCGTTCGGCGGCGGCGCGGCGCTCGGCTTCGGCCTGCTCGGCCTCCAGGCGGGCACGAGCGCGTGCATTGTCCTTGAACACATCCACGGCGGCGGCCATCTCCACCACTTCGCGGATGCCGGTGCCCACCCGGGTTTCCACTGCCAGGTCGCCGGCGGACAGCTTGCGCATGACGGCGGTCAGGGTCATCAGCGGGCGGGTGGCCCGGCGCACCGCCAGGCCCACGGCCAGGGCCACGGCGGCGTTGAAGATCAGGAACTGCACCAGGCCGGCCAGGGCGGTGGCGGTCATTGCCCGGGACAGGCTGGCATCGCCCAGGCTCATATTCAGATGGCCCAGCGGTTCATTGCTCTGGGGGTTGCGGATGGGCACCCGCACCGACAGCAGGGCGGTGCCGGCCTCGGTGGTGGTATGCTCAGCCAACCGCTGCCCGGTCACATCCTCGACCTTGGCCGCCAGGAAGTCGGGGTCGTTGCCCAGCTCTCGGGTCAGCACCGCCACCCGGTCCATGTCCAGGTCCCACATGGGCCCAGCCATGGCGGCGGCCTGCAGTCCGGCCACCAGGTCGGCTCGGGTGCGCAGATTGGCCTCCAGCACGCCCTTTTCGCGATGCACCGAATACAGCGTGGACAGCAGCATCAGCACTGCAACGCAGGCGGACACCCAAAGGATCAGCGTGGATTGCAGCCCCAAGGGCCGCCCTTTGCCCGGTCGCGACAGCATCTTCCCACCCCTCTGACTGACAGAGGCCCCGTTGTTCCCCCGGGGCCATCAGCAAAGGGATAGCCGGGCTGCATGACTCTTTTTCAAGCCCTGCGGTGAAAGTTATATGTCGATGTTCAACTTGACAGTGTTCGGGCTCCAGGCCTTGTCACCTCTGGTTTCTTTACGGCCGCGTGCTGATCAGCCTATTCTCTGGCCAAGGCTGGGGGGCCGGGCGGAGACAGGACATGGTAATGCGCGCCCTCAAGGTCGGGGCCGAGGAATGGACGGTTCAGGCCAGCGATGGCCGGCCCACGCGGCTGGTGATCCGTAAAGGGGCCCGCGTCACCGTCTATGATCTGCGGCCCGGCAACCAATGCCTGGTGCGCTGCTTCGATACCGAGCGGCAGGTGCTGGTCTCGGCCGAAGCAGCCCGGCTGCATGATTTCACCCTGGACACCATTGACCGCGTGCTCGAGCAGGGCTCCCGTCAGGCGAGCGAGCTCGAGCCCTGGATCGCCGAGATGGTCGAGGCGGTTCAACTGGCGGCGCCTCAGCCCGGCCCGTTGGACCGGCTCCTGTCGCGGTCCTGAAATCTGCCTGACATTTTTTTGAAATAGGGCGTTGACTCTGGTTCGGGTCAGCGGTACAAACCGCCCCTCGCCGACGACGGAAACGACGCGGCGGGGCCGCAGCGGAAACGATGCGGCAGCGCCAAAGCAGACGGGCGAAACGCTCCGAAGCGGCGGCGGAAAAAAGAAGTTGACAGCCGCTGCCGGCGGCGATAAAAACCC
>CAYOKN010000301.1:0-3805 GCA_964404545.1 uncultured Rhodospirillaceae bacterium
GGCCGTACTGGCCGGCCTGGCCGTTGATGGAGCCGATGTTGACGATGCGGCCGAACCCGCGGTCACGCATGGACTCGATCACCGTGCGGCACATGTTGAAGCACGAGGTCAGGTTGGTGTGGATCACATCTTCCCACTGCTCGTAGGTCATGCGGTGCAGGGTGGTGTCGCGGGTGATGCCGGCGTTGTTCACCAGCACCTCGACCGGGCCAACCTCGGCGGTGATCTTCTCGATGGCGGCCTGGCAGTCGGCGAACTTGGACACGTCCCAGCGATAGGCGGGGATGCCGGTCTCTTCGGTGAACTGCTTGGCGGCTTCGGCATTGCCGAAATAGTTGGCCACCACGCGGTAGCCCGCATCCTTCAGACCGGTGGAAATGGCGCGGCCAATGCCGCGGGTGCCGCCGGTAACAAGAGCAACTCGGCCCATCTGGAATCTCCTCTTCGTTCTACACGTTCGTTATCAAACGGTGGTGTTCTTGGCTGCCCGCCTGCCCCGTGCGGGAAGGGGTGTCGGCAAGCTTGTTTCGCAATAGGTCGGTTCTAGGAAATTATTGAACTCAACGCTACCACTTTTCGTACGAAATAGCCAAAAAAGAGGGCCGGTCCATTACGGCTACGGCCCTCTTTCGACCGGTATGGCGACCGCCTTAGCGTTCGATGGTCAGGGCGATGCCCATGCCGCCGCCGATGCACAGGGTGGCCAGGCCCTTCTTGGCGCTGCGCTTCTGCATCTCGTGCAGCAGGGTCACCAGCACGCGGCAGCCCGAGGCGCCGATGGGGTGGCCCAGGGCGATGGCGCCGCCGTTGACATTCACCTTGGACAGATCCCAGCCCATGTCCTTGTTCACGGCCAGGGCCTGGGCGGCGAAGGCTTCATTGGCCTCGATCAGGTCCAGCTCGTCGACCTTCCAGCCGGCCTTGTCCAGGGCGGCGCGCGACGACGGGATCGGGCCGCAGCCCATGATCTTGGGGTCCACGCCGCGGGTGGCGAAGGAGGCGATGCGGCCCAGCACCTTCAGGCCGCGCTTGTTGGCCTCGGCTTCGGTCATCAGCAGCACGGCGGCGGCGCCGTCATTGATGCCCGAGGCGTTGCCGGCGGTCACGGTGCCGTCCTTCGAGAAGGCGGGCTTCAGCTTCTGCATGGCTTCCAGGGTGGCGCCCATGCGGATGTACTCGTCGTTCTCGAACAGCTTCTCTTCGCGCTTCACGACGATCTTCACCGGCACGATCTCGTCCTTGAACTTGCCGGCCTTCTGGGCGGCTTCGGCCTTGTTCTGGGACTGGTAGGCGAAGGTGTCCTGCTCCTCGCGGGTCAGCTGCCACTTCTGGGCCACGTTCTCGGCGGTGATGCCCATGTGGTAGCCGTTGAAGGCATCCCACAGGCCGTCCTTGATCATGGTGTCCACCAGCTCGGCATTGCCCATCTTGGTGCCGTTGCGCAGGTGCATGCAGTGGGCCGAGTTGGACATGCTTTCCTGGCCGCCGGCGATCACGATCGAGGCGTCGCCGTTCTTGATGGCCTGCATGCCCATGGCCACCGCGCGCAGGCCCGAACCGCAGACCTGGTTGATGGTGATGGCGGTCGAGCCCTCGGGCAGGCCGGCCTTGATGGCGGCCTGGCGGGCGGGGTTTTGGCCGTTGCCGGCGGTCAGGACCTGACCCATGACCACATCGGACACGTCGGCGGCGTCCACATTGGCGCGCTTCAGAACCTCGCGGATCACCACCTCGCCCAGGTCGGCGGCGGAAAGTCCGCTCAGGCTGCCGCCGAAGGAACCGATCGGGGTCCGGGTGGCGGCGGCGATAACGATGTCGGTCATGAGCCTCTACTCCTGAATTTTTGCCTGGTGTTTCCGTCCAGGGTGTCGTTGGGAGAGCACCCCTTGGCGAAAGGGTCTTGAACGCCCGTCCGTAAGAGTTACCGCCCGAGTCTTTATCGGAAGGGGCGTGATGACTCAAGCATGCACATGCTGTGCAACAAGAACTACATATTTGGTCATGGGGGTCCATACTTCCGACCGAGCCCTTCGTCCGGTCACCATTCCGATATGCCCGAACGGGACTGTCTTGATCTTGGCATTGGGCAGGGCTTGGGCCAGGGCCAGGCTCGAGGCCGGGGGCACGATGCGGTCGCGGTCGGCCACCAGCGCCAGGGTGGGCAGGTCCATGCAGGCCGGGTCGATGGGCTGGCCCAGCACGCGCCAGCGCCCCTCGGCCGGATCATTGCGGCCATACCAGCCGAACAGGCATTCCCGCGCCACCCCGGCGGCCAGCGGCACGCCGTCGTTCAGCCAGTCCTCCAGCGCCACGAAGTCGCGGGCCTTGGCCGAACGGCGCTTGGTGCCGGCAAAGGACGAGAATTTGCGCCAGACCGACGGCGGGTCGATGGCGGTGAACAGCATTTGCAGGATGTCCACCGGCAGTTCGCCCACCTCGTCGATGGCCCGGGCCAGGGCGGGCTCCAGGGCGCGGATCAGGCGCGCCTGCGGCCCCATGCCGGCCGAGAAGTCCCAGGGGGTGGCCATCAGCACCAGCCCGCGCGCAAGGTCGGGCCGCAGGGCGCCGGCGGCCAGGGCCAGCATGCCGCCCATGCAATAGCCGATCAGCACCGGCGGGCCGTGGGTGGCGGCCACCTGTTGCAGGGCGGGCAGCAGCACACCGCCCACATAGTCGTCCAGGCCGAAGCCGGCCTCGTCCGGGCCCGGCGCGCCCCAGTCCAGCAGGAAGGGGCGCAGGCCCTTGGCCGCCAGGCTGCGGGCAAAGCTCTTGCGCTCGGACAGGTCCAGGATATAGGCCCGGTTGATCAGCGAGGGCACCAGCAGCACCGGCGGGCCGCCTGGCCGGTCGGGCCGGCCATAGTCCAGCAGCCGCGCCGCGCCCTTCTGCCAGGCCACGGGCACCGGCGGCACCGTGCGGGCATAGGGGTGTCCGCGATAGTGCTGAATGCCGGTCAGGAACAGGTCAAGGCGGTGCCGGGTCTCGGCTTCCACCGCCGCCGCGAAGGCCTCAGGCGGAGCGTCGGCGAGGTCGCTTGCCAGCCGCGCCGCCGCCGGCGCCAAGCTGGGCCTCCAAGGCAGCAACCCGGCCTTCAAGCTCGGCAATGCGGCGAAGGAGGAGGTCAGGGTGGTGAATTGCGCCATCAGGTGCAGCGGCAGCGGCCTGGGGCCCTGACGGACTGGCGTTGGGGGCGGACTGGCTGTTCTGGTCACCAAAGGCTCCCTGGCGGGGTCCACCGGAGTCCCGGGCGCCCGGCTCGGGGCGGGGCGTGGCCATGGCGGCGGCGCTGCGCGTCATCAGCGCCACCGTGCGCGCCAGCGCCTCGGCCACCTTGGGGTCAGCCGCCACCGAAGCCATCTGCTCCTGCCACAGGTCCAGATAGCGTCGGGCCAAGTCGTGCATGTCCGGGATCTCAGACATGGGCGGCACTATACCCCATAGGGAGAAGCTGTGCCAGCCACCCGGGCGGGCAAGCGAAATTTGCTGCGGCCGGCCCCATTTATGCTGCGCACAAAAATTTCTGTTGTGCGGCGCGCCAAGACAGGAAAAATTAACCTAGGTCTTCCCTTAACCCGATCAGCCCCCTGGGATCCGAAGCATGCCCGATACCGCCACCGCCGCTGCCCCGATCACCATCAAGAAATACGCCAACCGCCGGCTGTACAACACCGCCACCAGCAGCTACGTCACGCTGGACCATCTGTGCCAGATGGTGAAAGACGGCACCGACTTCGTGGTCTATGACGCCAAGTCGGGCGAGGACATCACCCGCTCGGTGCTGACCCAGATCATCGTGGAAGAGGAA
>CAYOKN010000302.1:0-3765 GCA_964404545.1 uncultured Rhodospirillaceae bacterium
GGTGGTGGGTGTGAACAAGTTCACCGAGGCCGCCCCCAGCCCGCTGACCACCGGCGACGGTTCGATCATGACCGTGGACCCCAAGGCCGAGCAGGAGCAGATCGAGCGTCTCCAGGCCTGGCGCGGCCAGCGCGACGCCAAGGCGGTGGACAAGGCCCTGGCCGAGCTGCGCCAGGCCGCCGCCGAGGGCCGCAACATCATGGAGTCCTCCATCGCCGCCGCCCATGTGGGTGTGACCACCGGTGAATGGGGCCAGACCCTGCGCGAGGTGTTCGGCGAATACCGCGCCCCCACCGGCGTGGCCAAGGCCGCCATCGGCACCGCCTCATCGGACAAGATGAAAGAGGTGCGGGCCCGGGTCGAGGAGGTGTCGGGCCGCCTGGGACGCCGGGTCAAGATGCTGGTGGGCAAGCCCGGCCTGGACGGCCATTCCAACGGCGCCGAGCAGATCGCCGTGCGCGCCCGCGACGCCGGCATGGAGGTGGTCTATGAGGGCATCCGCCTGACCCCGGCCCAGATCGTCAATGCCGCCCTGGAAGAGGGCGTGCATGTGGTGGGCCTGTCCATCCTGTCGGGCAGCCATGTCCCGCTGGTGACCGAGGTGCTGGAGCGCATGCGCAAGGCCGGCATCGGCGACATCCCGGTGGTGGCCGGCGGCATCATCCCGCCCGAGGACGAGCGCACCCTGCTGGCCGCGGGCTGCGCCCGCATCTACACCCCCAAGGACTACGACATCACCCAGATCATGGCGGATATCGTGGACCTGGTGGACAAGACCGGCCAGCAGGCGGCGTAAGGGAAACTGGGGAAAAGAGGGCTTCGGCCCTCTTTTCTTTTAAGTGTCTCTCAGGCGCCGGGCGCGGTCAGTCGCTGCGCTTCGGGTGCCCTCTCATCGGGGCGCGGCCTTTCAGGCTGCTGTTCCTTTCACGGGCGCGGCCGCATTTTTCTTCCCCTTCGTGCAACCGTCCTTTCCCTTTTTGCGTAATACAGCTTTGCAGTAGCATGATTCCAGGGGCGCACTCGGAGGGCCGTGGATGTTCAGTTTCTTGACCGATGGTCCATTCGCGCCGCATGGCGTCTGCCTGTCCTGGGACCCCATGCTCCTGGCCACCCATGCCATGGCCGATGCCGCCATGGGGCTGTGTTACATCGCCGTGGGCGGGCTGATCTTTTATTTCGGCCGCAAGCGGCCCGACATGGGACCGGCGGCCCTGTTCAACAGCCTGGGCGCGGTGTTCGCCTTGTGCGGGCTGGTGCATTTCTCGGACATCGTGGTGCTGTGGTCGCCCATCTATCCGCTGCAGGGCGGCTTCAAGGCGCTGGCGGCGCTAGCCTCGCTGGTGGTGCTGGCGGTGATGGTGGCGGGCCTGCCCCGGGCCATGGCGGTGCCCTCGCCGGAACAGCTGCGCCAGGTGAACGCCAAGCTGGGCGCCGAGGTGGCCCAGAGCATCCAGCGCGAAAGCCGGCTGCGCACCTTGTCCCGCGCCGTGGACCAGAACCCCAGCATGGTCATCATCACCAATGCCTGCGGTCAGATCGAGTATGTGAATCAGGCCTTCGAGCAGATCACCGGCTACGACCTGGAAGAGGTCAGGGGCTTGACCCCCAAGGTTCTGAAATCGCCCAACACCCCCGCCGCCCTGCATGAGGATATGTGGCGGGCCATCGTCGAGGGGCGGGAATGGCGTGGCGAGATGGAAGACCGGGCCAAGGACGGCCGGGCCTTTTGGGTCCAGGCGTCCATCTCGCCGGTGCGTGACGACGAGGGGCAGATCACCCATTACGTTTCGCTGGAACAGGACATCAGCGCCCGCAAGCTGGCCGAGCAGCACATGGCCGAGGCGCGGCGCCAGGCCGAGATGGCCAACCGGGCCAAGACCGAACTGCTGGCCAATATGAGTCATGAGCTGCGCACCCCGCTGAACGCCATCATCGGCTTTTCCAGCACCATGCAGCAGGGCGTGTTCGGTCCGCTGGGCCATGCCAAATACCAGGAATATGCCGGCGACATCCATGCCTCGGGCGAGCATCTGCTGGCCCTCATCAACGATATCCTGGACGTATCCGCCATCGAGGCCGGCAAGTTGACCCTGCATGAGGACGAAGTGTCCCTGCGCGAGCTGATCCTGTCCTCGGAACGGCTGGTGGAGCCCCGGGCCGACAAGGGCAAGGTGGTCTTGTACTGCCAGCCGGTGGACGACATCCGCCTGACCGCGGACCCCCGGCGCATGAAGCAGGTGTTGCTGAACCTGTTGTCCAATGCGGTCAAGTTCACCCCGGAGGGCGGCCGTGTCACCGTGGCTGCCGGCCTGTTGGATGACGGGCGACTGCAGCTTGAGGTGCGGGATACCGGCATCGGCATGGATGCTGACGGGCTGATCAAGGCCATGCAGCCCTTCGGCCAGGTGGACAGCCGCCTGCAGCGCAAATTCGAGGGAACCGGCCTGGGCCTGCCCCTGACCCAGGCTCTGGTGGAAGCCCATGGCGGCCAGTTGGCGCTGGACAGCACCCCGGGCCAGGGCACCACCGCCCGGGTCATCCTGCCCGCCAACCGGGTGGTGCATCTGGCCGAGGCCTAGGTCCGCGCTTCCGACCGCTGCACGGCCAGGACGCTGCCCAGCACCAGGGCCATGCCCAGCAGCGCGGGGCCGTCCAGTCCCTGATCCAGGACCAGCCAGCCCAGCCCCACGGCAGTCAGGGGGCTGAGCAGGCCCAGGGATGCCACCGTCGCCCCCGGCAATCGGGCCACTCCCCGGAACCACAAGCCATAGGCCAGCACGGCCCCGGCCAGGGACAGATAGCCATAGCCGGCCCAATGCACGGCCTCCAGGGGCGGAAGGGGCGGATCGGCCAGCACGGCCACGGGCGCCAGCATGGCGCCGCCAGCCAGGAGTTGCCAGCCGGTGAAGGCCAGCACCGGCAGTCCGCTTTGCCAGCGCCGCGCCAGCACCGTGCCTGCCGCCATGCTGGCCGCGCCGGCCAGGGCCGCCCCAACGCCCACTGCATCCCACCGGGTACCCGGCGCCAGCAACAGCAAGGCCATGCCGGCAACCCCCGCCAGTCCGGCCAGGATGGTGAATGGCAGCGGCCGCCGACCGTCCAGTCCCCAGGCGATCAGCAGGACCAGCAGCGGCTGGGTCGCGCCCGCCACCGCCGCCAGCCCGCCCGGAAGCCGGTAGGCCGCCACGAACAGCAAGGCCTGAAACAGCCCGATATTCAGCGCAGCCAGGAGCATCAGCCGGCCCCAGTGACTTGGCGCCGGCAGCCGCCTGCAGGCCAGCACAAGCAGCAACCCGGCGGGCAGCACGCGCAGGGCGGCGGCGGTAAAGGGGCGGCCGGGCGGCAGCATTTCCGTGGTCACAAGATAGGTGGAGCCCCAGAGCAGCGGGGCCAGGGCGGTCAGCATGGTATCGGACAGGCGGCTGGACATGAAACTACCTTGATATCAAGATACCTCAAGCTGGCGAGGAGTTATCTTGATGTCAAGACATGAGCCCGATGCGGTGGATCGCATCCTCGAGCAATGGCGGCAGGAACGTCCTGATCTGGACCCGTCGCCCATGGGGCCAATTGGCAGGTTGAAGCGGTGTTCCGCCCTGGTTCAGCGTCGGCTCGAGGCCTGTTTCGGGCGTTTCGGACTCAGCGGATGGGAGTTCGATATGTTGGCCACCTTGCGCCGGGCGGGGGCGCCTTATCGGCTGGCCCCGACGGACCTTTTCTCGGCCCTGATGGTCACTTCGGGGACCATGACGCACCGTCTGAAGC
>CAYOKN010000303.1:0-3739 GCA_964404545.1 uncultured Rhodospirillaceae bacterium
TCATCCGTCGCCGGGGGCGTCAGTGGGCCGATTGGCCAGGGCGCTTCTTGATCTGTACCCGCTCCTGATGGTCCCGGTTGATGTCTTCCAGGATACGGCGCTGCTCATCGGGCGGGGCAGCCTGGTACATGAGCAGGAAGTCCTGGCGCATCTTCTCGCGGAAGGCCCGCTTTTCCGGGATGGACATGGCGCGCCAGCGGTCGAGCAGTTCCGAGGCGGAGCTGGGCGGCGGCGGCTCGGCCAGGGCGGGCGGGGCCTGCGACAAGGCGGCGGCAAGGACCAGGGTGAGAAGACGGGGAGACATGGGAGGGCCTCCGATGGCGTTGCCCTCCCAGTCTAGCACGCCTAGCGGCCGTTGATCCGCTCTTCCCGCCGGTCCTGACGCTGCTCGCGCATATCCTGGCGGCGATCCTGGCGCTGGTCGCGCATGTCCTCCCGCCGATCCTGGCGCTGCTCACGCATGTCCTGGCGGTGCTCCTGCCGCTGCTCGCGCATGTCCTGCCGCCGGTCCTGGCGCTGGTCGCGCATGTCCTGGACATGCTCGCGCATCTGTTCCCGATGCTCCTGCCGGCGCTCCTGCCGTTGCTCGGGCGTCGATTGGGCAAAGGCCGGGCTGGCTGCCAGGGCCGTGGCAATCAGAAGAAGGGCAAACCGCGTCATGGCTTTTTCCTCCGGTTTGGATTGTCCCAAACTCTACTCCAGATTGATGCGCCCGTCAGTTGCCTTGCGGTTGGGCCTGGGGTTGGGTTTTGGGCTGGGTCTCATTCTGGCCGAACATGCCATGCTTGGCCATCCAGCCGCCATGGCGGCGGTGGCCGAACAGGGCCTGGCGCTCCTCCTTGGGCAGCTTCTGCACTTCGGCGCGCAACTGCTCGCGGTAGGACTGGCGCTGCTCGGCGGTCATGGCCTTCCAGGCTTCCAGCGCCTGGGCCGGCGGCGGCAGGGTCTCCACGGCCAGGGCGGGGGCCGAGACAGCCAGGACGGCGGCGAAGGCAACAACAAAGGGTCGGATCATGGGGAAACTCCGTTAACCAAGCGACGGGCCGACTGTGCCCGGCGCGCGTTTCGCGCCGATGTCCGCCAACCCTGCTTTTGGTAACAGCGGGTAACGCGCCCGGGCTTCGTTACGGACCGTTACCAAAATCCAGTCAACGGGCCGGGCGCCGGGCGGTAGAATGGCGGCCATGGACACCACGCCCCACATCCTGGTGGTCGATGACGACCGCGAGATCCGCGACCTGCTGGCCCGCTTCCTGGGCCAGCACGGCTTCCGCGTCTCCACCGCCAAGGACGGTACCGAGATGATGCGGGTGCTCGATGGCTATGGCATCGACCTGGTGGTGCTGGACATCATGATGCCGGGAGAGGACGGGCTGTCCCTGTGCCGGCGCCTGCGCGGCCAGGGCTCGGACCTGCCGGTGATCATGCTGACCGCCAAGGGCGAGGACGTGGACCGCATCATCGGCCTGGAGATGGGCGCCGACGACTATCTGCCCAAGCCCTTCAACCCGCGCGAGCTGCTGGCCCGCATCAAGACCGTGCTGCGCCGCGCCGGCCCGCGCGAGCCGGCCCGCGAGCCGGGGGCCGAGCCCGTGTACCAGTTTGACGGCTGGAGCCTGGACAGCGGGCGGCGGGCGCTGACCGCCCCGGACGGCGGCATGGTGGACCTGTCGGCCGGCGAATATGACCTGCTGCTGGCGCTGGTGGAGCGGCCGCGTCGAGTGCTGTCCCGCGACCAGTTGCTGGACCTGGCGCGCGGGCGCTCGGCCGCGCCCTTCGACCGCGCCATCGACATCCAGGTCAGCCGCCTGCGCCGCAAGCTGGGCGACGACGCCAAGACCGGCGGCGTGCTGATCAAGACCGTGCGCGGCGGCGGCTATATGTTCACGCCCGAGGTCATCCGGCGATGAGGCGCCTTCTGCCCGACACCACCGCCGGCTGGATGGTGCTGGTGCTGCTGGTGGTCCTGGTGGTCAGCCACCTGGCCGCTTTCTCGCTCTATTCCGGCAACCGCCAGGCCACGGTGCAGACCCTGAACGCCAGCCAGCTGGCCGAGCGCATGGCCGCCGCTGCCCTGGCCCTGGATCAGGCCGAGCCGGACCAGCGGCGCTATCTGGCGCGCCGGCTGTCGGGGCCGAGCCTGCGCGTCATGGTGCTGCCCCGCCCCGTGCCCCTGCCCGACAGCCAGGGTGAGGCCGAGAGCGCCCTGCGCCAGGCCCTGGCCGGCGAACTGGGCGCCGGGCGCACCGCCCGGGTGCTGCTGATGACCCCCGAGATGGAGCCCCCGCCCCTGCCCCCGCCGGGCGAAGGCGAGGGCATGCGCTTTGGCGAGCGCGAGCATATGCGCGGCATGGGGTGGCACCGCATGCAATCATTCCTGCACGGCGTCCCGTCCGGCCGCGCGCTGGTGGCCGCCGTGCCGCTGTCGGGCGAAGGCCATGCGGTGCTGGTGGGCAGCCTGGGCGGCGAAAGCCTGCCCGGCAGCCTGTGGCGCCCCGGCTTCCTGTTGGGCATCGGCATGGTGCTGCTGGTTCTGGGCGGGCTGTCGGTCTGGGCGGTCAAACGCGCCGCCCGGCCGCTGGACCGCTTTGCCGCCGCCGCCGAACGGCTGGGCCGCGACATGGCGGCCCCGCCCCTGCCCGAAACCGGCCCGGCCGAGGTGCGCGCCGCCGCCCGCTCCTTCAACCGCATGCAGGACCGGCTGCGCCGCTTCATCGAGGACCGCACCACCCTGCTGGCGGCCATTTCGCACGATCTGCGCACCCCCATCACCCGCCTGCGCCTTCGCGCCGAGTTCATCGAGGACGAGGAGATGCGCGGCAAGACCCTGAAGGACCTGGAGGAAATGGAGGCCATGATCGCCCAGACCCTGGCCTTCGCCCGCGACGACCCGGCGCGCGAGCCGCGCCAGCCGGTGGACCTGTCGGCGCTGCTGGCCGATCTGGGCGGCAGCCTGCAGGGCCCCGCCGGGGTCATGGTCGAGGGTGGCCCCTTGGGGCTGAGGCGGGCCTTCGGCAATCTGGTGCAGAACGCCCTGGCCTATGGCGGCTGCGCCGACATCACCCTGGCGCCGCAAGAGGGCGAGGTGCTGGTCACCATCGGCGACCGCGGCCCCGGCATCCCTGCCGACCAGCGCGAACGGGTATTCGCCCCCTTCGTGCGGCTGGAGGCCAGCCGCAACCGCGAGACCGGCGGCACCGGCCTGGGGCTGGCCGTGGCGCGTTCGGTGATCCGCGCCCATGGCGGCGAGATCACCCTGCATGACCGCGACGGCGGCGGGCTGGAAGTCCGGGTACGCCTGCCCCGGGGCTAAAGCAGCGCCCGTACCCGATCGACCACCGCCTGGGCGGCGTTCAGGGGCGGGTGGCGCCAGTCCTGCCACACCCCGTCCAGCGGGCGGGCATAGCCGGCGGCATAGAGTTCCGCATGCAGGCGGGCATGCTTGCCGCTGACCTGACCCGCGGGGGCGAACAGGAATACCGGGCCGGCGGTGGCACAGGCCTCCGAGCACATGGACATGGAATCCCCCGTCACCACCACCGCATCGGCCAGGCCCAGATAGCCGAAATAGGGATTCTCGCCGCCGTCGGACCAGCGATAGAGATGTCGGGGCACACCGTCCAGGGCGGCCAGCAGCGCCGCCTCGGCCTCGGCCCCGGTGCGGCGGCTGGTGGTGACCATCAGGCTGCCGCCGCGCGATGCGGCCAGCCGCGCCGCCTGGGTGCCCAGGTCAGCGGCC
>CAYOKN010000304.1:0-3718 GCA_964404545.1 uncultured Rhodospirillaceae bacterium
CCGCCGGTGCCGGTTGCAGCGCCCGTCGGGGCGGCTGTCCCGCCGTCGGCGGCGGGAGCGGCGGGGGAGAACGCGGCCTGGATGCCGCCGGCCCCGCTGCCCAGGGCGCCCTGGTTCACCGAGACCGGCTGGCTGGACGGGTTCGAGTTGTTCAGGATCTGGGCCAGGTTGGCCTCGACCTCGCGCCAGAAATCGGCGGTCGAGCTGCTGGCCACCTGGCTTTCCGAGGCGTTCGAGCCGCCCGCGCTGTTGGAGTTCTCACCCTGCACCGCCGAATAGATGTCGGTCGAGGTATTCACCGTGCTGGTGGCGGTGCGGGTCAGGTTGATGCGGTCCATCCGGTAGCTGTGGTGGATCATGTTGTCCACCTCGACCTTCAGGATGTTGTCCTTGAAGGAATAGCGCAGGTTCGCCAGGTCGGCGATGCGCTCGATCACTTGGATGAAGGGCCGGTCATTGGCCACCAGGATGATGCCGCCCTGGATGCGTGGGTCCAGCTCCAGGTCCACATTGGCCTTGCGCGCCAGTTCCAGCAGGACGTCCTTGACCGGCGTCTGGTCGCCGATATTCACGCTGACCAGCTGGTTGGCGGCGGTGGGGGTGGTGGGGGCGGCCAGGATCGGCTGCAGGTCCGGGATCGGCGGCGCCTCGCGCTTGGCGGCCTGGGCGTCCTCGGACCGCTTGGTCAGCGCCTCGTAGTCGGCGCGGTTGAGGCGCCCATGCTTGTCATGGTCACTGCCGCAACTGACCAGGGCCAGTGCCGCTACGCCCAGCAGCAGGGCTTTGCCCCCGCCAGACCAGATTTCCTTGCTGGAATACCCCTTAAGCACAGCGACGCTCCCCCGGACGGATAGCTTTGGTCGTAACAAATCGGCCAGAGCCGATCAAGTTTCGTCGGGAATGGTTAAACTTTATCCCGTGATCCATAAAAATAGCCCCGGCCACATCAGCCCGGCCATCAGGCTTGCCGCCAGCGCCGGGCCGAAGGGAAAGGCGGCGCCGCCTCCGGCCAGCCGCCACAGCCCGCCCAGCAGAATGCCGGCCAGCCCCGACAGGATCAGGAAGGGCACCAGCCCCACCAGCCCCAGGAAGGCGCCGGCCACGCCCAGGAACTTGACGTCGCCCAGCCCCAGCCCGGCTTGGCCGCGCAGGGCCTTGGACCCGTAATGCAGCGCCAGCCCCAGCCCCAGCCCGGCCAGGGTGCCGGCGGCCAGGTCGATGCCGTCCCAGCCGGTCAGCCAGCGCCAGACCAGCGCCAGCGGCGCCAGGCCCAGCAGCACGGCATCGGGGATCATGAAATCTTCGAGGTCGGTGACGGTCATCACCACCACCCCCAGCGCCACCCCGCCGAGCACCAGGGTCTGGGCCAGCGGCAGGCCCAGCGCCCAGATGCCCAGGAACAGCGCCATGGTGGCCAGTTCGATCACCGGATAGCGCCAATGCACTGCCGCGCCGCAATGGCGGCAGCGTCCCCGGGACAGCAGCCAGGACAGCACGGGCACCAGGTCGGCGGGGCCCAGCACATGGTCGCAGGCGGGACAGCGCGAACGGTCGGCGCCCATGGCGATGCCGCGCGGCAGGCGCCAGGACAGGGCGGTGGCGAAGCTGCCGAACACCAGTCCCAGGACGGCCGCCAGGACCCCGCCGGCCGCGTCCATCAGTGCGACGGGCCCCCGGGGGCCTTGTCCTTGGCCGGCTTGGCCGCCGGGGCTTCAACGACCGGAGCGGTCGGCGCCGGGGCAGGAGCGGCGGCGGGAGGCGGGGCCGGCGTCGGGGCGGATTCCGGGGGAGACTCCGAGGCCCGGGCGGCATCAGGAGCGGGAGTCGGAGCAGGCGCGGGCGCAGGAGCAGGAGCCGGAGCCGGAACCGGCGCAGGCGCAGCAACCGGAGTCGGTTGCGGTGCTGCTTCGGGCGCGCGGTTCAGCAGCCAGGAGGCGCCGACGCCGCCCAGGCACAAGACGACCACGGCGGCCAAGCCTGCGGCCAGCAGCTTGGGCCGCTTCTTCGGGCTGCTCCACACCGGGACGGCGCGGGCGATGCCGGTGCTGTCATTGATGGCCTCTTCCGCATGCAGGGCGGTCACCTGGGGGGCGCCTTCTGAAAAGGCCACCAGCAACGCCTTGTCGGCCAGGATGTTGGCTACCCGGGGTGTGCCGCCGGAATGGCGGGCCAGCAGGTCCAGCGCCTGGGGCGTGAAGATCTCATAGGCGATGTCGTCGCGCCGCGACTTCTTGATGCGGTGCTGCAGATAGCGCTTGGTCTCGTTGGCCGTCATGGGCTTGGTGTGCAGCGAGAACACGATGCGCTGGTTCAGCTGGCGCAGCGACGGATCGGACAGCAGGGCGTCCAGTTCGGCCTGCTGGCCGAACAGCACGATCTGCAGCAGCTTGCTTTTCTCCGTCTCCAGGTTGGACAGCAGGCGGATCGCCTCCAGCCCGTCGCGGCCCAGGGCCTGGGCCTCGTCCACCACCACCACCGAGATCTTGCCGCGCTCGTGCTGTTCCACCAGGAAGCGGGACAGGGCGGTGTAGTGGTTTTCGCCCTCGCCCGGGGTGATGCCGAATTCATGGCACACCATCTCGACGATCAGTTTCTCGTCGGCCTGGGGCGCGTTGATATAGGCCACCGCCTCGGTTTCCACCAACTGGCGGATCAGCATGCGGCACAGCAGGGTCTTGCCGGTGCCGATCTCGCCCACCACCTTGACCACGCCGCTTTCCCGTCGCAGGGCGAAGTCCAGCGAGTTGATGATGTTGGAATGTTCGTGCGACGGAAAATAGAAATCGACGTTGGGCGTCAGGGTGAAGGGGTGCTCTTTCAGGCCGAAATGGGCAAGGAAAGGCATGTCACTGGGCCCTCAGATAACGCAGACGCTCGCGGATTTGTTCGGCCGGGATGGGCTGGCCGGCCCCCTCGGCGGCGGACAGTGCCGCCTCATAGGATTGGGCGGCCTCACGCGGGAGGCCGGCGCGGTCCTGGATCACCGCCAGGTTGTAGCGGTAAAGGGCATTGCCCGGGTCCAGCTGGATGGCGCGGTTCATCTGCGCCACCGCCTGCGGCAGGTCGCCCCTCTGGGCGAACAGCGCGGCCAACTGGGCGGCGATGGGATGGAAGGCCGGATTGCGCCGCTGCAGGTCCTGCAGTTGGCGCAGCGCCTCGGCGGGCTGGTCCAGCGCGGTCAGGGTGGCGGCGTTGGTAAGCGCCTCGCGGTTGCCGGGGTCGATCTCCAGCACCCGGTCATAAAGTCGGCGCGCATCGGTGGCGCGGCGCAGCTTGTGCAGGGCCGCGGCCTTGCCCAGCAAAGCCTGGACGTTCTTGCCGTCCGAGGCCAGGGCCAAGTCATAGAATTGCAGGGCGGTCTCGTACTGGCCCTTGATCAGGTGGCGGAAGGCTTCGTCCACGTTCTCGCGCGCCACCGGGGCCGGAGTGCGGACGCTGATGGCGTCCTCCACCGACGAGAAACCGGCGGGGCCGGCCACGGCGGCGGCGCTGTCGGCTGCGGTGGAGGAGCGCACCACCTCGGTGGTGGGGCGCAGGGCGCGGCCCTGGCGCTCGCGCCGGATGCGCTCCAACATGGCCTGAAGATCCTCATCCGGCGGCACGGCAGCGGCCTTCTCGGCGGCGGCCTGTTCGGCAACGGCCTTCTCGGCAGCGGCCTGTTCGGCGGGCGCGGCAGGCGGGGCTTCGGTCGGGGTAGGGGCGCTCGCGGCGGGGGCGG
>CAYOKN010000305.1:0-3694 GCA_964404545.1 uncultured Rhodospirillaceae bacterium
CCCCATTATGTGGTGGATTTTGAAAGCCGTTTCCGCCAGGACGTGATCGAGGCCTTTGCCGACAGCTACCAGGCCGGCGAAACGCCGATCCCGTGCGTGCTGTGCAACGAGACGGTAAAGTTCCGCGACCTGATCGGCATGGCCCGCGAACTGGGCGCCGACGGGCTGGCCACCGGCCATTATGTGCAGCGCGTGGATGGGGCAGGGGGGGCCGAGATGCATCGCGGCGCCGATCCGGCCCGCGACCAGAGCTATTTCCTCTACCGCACCACCCGCGAGCAGCTGGATTTCCTGTATTTCCCCCTGGGCGGCATGCTGACCAAGGATGAAACCCGCCGCCTGGCCGAGCAGTTCGCCCTGCCCACTGCCCGGAAGCCGGACAGCCAGGACATCTGCTTCGTGCCCGACGGCGACTATGCCGCCCTGGTCACCCGCCTGCGCCCCGAAACCGACCAGCCCGGCGAGATCGTGGACCTGGAAGGCCGGGTCCTGGGCCAGCACAGGGGCCTGATCCACTACACCGTGGGCCAGCGCAAGGGCCTGAACCTGGGCGGCGGCCCCGCCCTTTATGTGGTGCGGCTGGACCCGGCCAGCCGCCGCGTGGTGGTGGGCCCCAAGGACGCCCTGGGCCAGACCCGCATCACCCTCAAGGGCATGAACTGGCTGGCCGAGGGCGGGGAGGGGACGCCCATCCGCTGTGCCGTCAAGGTCCGCTCCACCCGCCCGCCGGCCCCCGCCACCCTGACCCTGGGCCAGGGCGGCACCGCCCTGGTGGAACTGGACGAGCCCCAGGAGGGCGTGGCCCCCGGCCAGGCCTGCGTGGCCTATGACGGCGAGCGCCTGCTCGGCGGCGGCTGGATCATTCGTTCCTGACCATGGCGAGGGACGGGGCTTAGGCCCTTGATTCTGCAAACGATCTTGCTTTGATAAAAGCGTTCTAGCCGCTAGATGCGGCGCTGGTGCAAACCCGCGCGACTCAACGGCGATCTAGCCGCTAGATCTCATATTCGGGGCCGAAGTGCTCGGAGGGTGAGCAAGCCGATCTAGCTGCTAGACGAGCCGGGCGGAACGTGATAGAACGGCCTGGTTGAATGACCATAGGGGAACGTGTCATGCGCCTGACCAAGAGCGGCGAGCCCGACGGGCGCTCGGGCCGCGCCACCGGCCGCAATCAGCAATTGGCCACCCGCGTCACGCCGCAGTTCCATGCCCGCGTCAAGGCGGTGGGCAAGCGCGATGGTTTGATGCTGGTGGAAGTGCTGGAGCGCGGCCTGGATGCCTACGAGACCCTGCGCAACGGCGGCCAGCCCGATCTGCCTGCCGATCCGGCCCTGGCCACGGCGCTGGACCGGCTGGACGCCATCGCCGGCCGCGATGGGCTGAGCGCGGCGGCCCTGCTGGAGCTGATGCTGCAGGCGCACGAGGCGGGCGAGAGGGCCGAGGCGGGCGAAGCGGACCCGGCGGCTGGCCCGGACCTGGAGGATTTGGCCGGCATGACCGACGATCCGGTGGGCCTGTTCCAGAAGTTGTGGGCCGAGGCTGACATCTATGAACGGGAGGCCATGGCCCGTATCACCGCCGAGGCGGTGGCCTGGCAGGACGATGCCGGCGGCAAGAAGGCCCGTACGGCCAGGAAGAAGGGCAAGGTCGAGCGTCCGGAGGAGGATGAGGCCGGCAAGGGTGGGCTGTTCGACCTGATGGCGCCCAAGCCCCAGCCGACCTTGTCCTGAATCTAGCGGCTAGATGATTGGTTTTGCAGGGTGGGCGAAGGCGGTCGCGCCGCCCTCTCCTGTGGCCGCACGGTCCTAGATCACCCCAAGCGCGGCGGTATAGTCGGGTTCCTGCGAGATTTCCGGCACCAACTGGGCATGGCGCACGGTGCCGTCCTGGTCCAGCACCACCACGGCGCGGGCCAGCAGGCCAGCCAGGGGGCCGTCGGCGATGCGCAGGCCGTAGGCATCGCCGAATTCCTTGTGCCGCATGTCCGACAGGGGCACCACCTGGTCCAGTCCCTCGGCGCCGCAGAAGCGTTTCAGGGCAAAGGGCAGGTCGGCCGAGATGCACAGCACCACCGTGCCGGGCCGGGTCGAGGCCTCGGCGTTGAATTTGCGCACCGATGTGGCGCAGGTGGCCGTGTCCACACTGGGAAAGATGTTCAGAACCAGCGTCTTGCCCGGGAAATCCGAGGGGCCCACGTCGGTCAGGTCGGTGCGGGTGAGGGAAAAGCCGGGCGCCTTTCCGCCCACGGCGGGCAATTCGCCCACCGTATGGACGTCGCTGCCTTTCAGGGTAATCTTGGCCATGGAATGCTCCTGGATGTCTGCCCTCTATGTTGGCGGTCCGGGCGGCGGTGCCAAGGCACCGGGGCACGATTTGGCATAAGCACGGAGAGCAGGGTGGCCGGCGAGTTGGTGGTGGATTTCCTGGGCGGGGCGGTGGGTTATCGCTTCCGGGCCGGCGGCCAGAAAGGCCAAGCCTTGCCCAAGGCCGTGGGCTTTGCCAAGGGGCGCACGCCGTCGGTGGTGGATGCCACCGCCGGGCTGGGCCGAGATTCCTTCCTGCTGGCCAGCCTGGGCGCCGATGTCACCCTGATCGAGCGCAATCCGCGCATGCATGAATTGCTGGCCGAGGGTATGGCGCGGGCGCGGGCGGCGGGAGGAGCGGCGGCCGAGGCCGTCGGCCGCATGACTCTGCTGCAGGGTGATGCCCGCCTGCTGCTGCCCGCGCTGGCGCCCGAGGTCGTGCTGGTGGATCCCATGCATCCGCCGCGGCGCAACAGCGCGCTGGTGAAGCAGGAAATGCGGCTGCTGTCCGAATTGGTGGGCAGCGACCCCGACAGCGCCGAACTGATGCGGGTGGCGCTGGCCCATGCCCGCAAACGGGTGGTGCTGAAATGGCCGCTGCGCGCCGACCCGCTGGAGGGCGTGCCGCCGCCTTCGCACCAGATCACCGGCAAGACCACCCGCTATGACGTGTGGATGATTCACGGGCGGGACTGACAGAACACCCGTGCCCCTGGCGGGTTTTCTCCCAGAGACCACCGAGGGAGAAACGAGCCCGGTGGGCGGTCCCGCCTCCTGGGGCCCCACCCATGGGTTGGAGCGGCCCATCGCGGTACGCTTCGACCCGTCGGGCCGGGCGCTCTATGTGGTGGATTTCGGCGTGATGACGGTGACTGAGCGGGCCATCACGCCCTTTCCCGGCACCGGCGTGGTCTGGCGCATCACCCGCAAGGAGCATGAGCATGGCACGGATGCTGGTTGTCCTGCTTCTGGCCACGGGCCTGACCGCCTGCGGGTCGGCCCGGCGGGGCGAGCCCCTGTTGGGGCTCTTCACCGGCATGTCGCCCGAAGCCGAGGCGGGCGAGCGCCATTTCATGGCCATGTGCAACGCATGCCATCCGGTGGGCGAGGCCGGCATCGGCCTTGCGCTGAACAACAAGCCCTTGCCGGGCTGGGCCATCCGCACCCAGGTGCGCTAGGGCTTGGGCGCCATGCCGGCCTTTTCCGAACAGGCGCTGCCGCCCGAGCATCTGGACCAGATCGTGGCCTATCTGAAATATCTGCGGAACCGGGGCTAGGGCCGTTGCCCTTCGGTCAAAAGCGCCTAAATTGGACGGGCCCACCGTCCAAGGAAAGTCATGACCGAGAATCCCTTCTTCCAGCCCTGGACCACCCCCCACGGCCTGCCGCCC
>CAYOKN010000306.1:0-3671 GCA_964404545.1 uncultured Rhodospirillaceae bacterium
CAGCCGGCCGTCGGGATTGTTGGGATTGACCGCCACCACCACCTCGGCCTCGGGCGACAAATCGGGGCGCTCCTCGACCGCATGGCCCGCGGCCCGCCAGGCGGCGGCGTGCTCGCCATAGGTGGGGGCCAGCACGCAGACCCGGCAGGGCGGCAGCAGCTGGGGCAGGGCCTGGATCAACGCCTGGCTGCCGGCGGCAGCCACCAGACCGGCGGCCTGGGGCAGGCCGTAATGGGCCCGGGCGGCGTCCAGGCAACGCGCCAGCAGGCCGGGATCGGGCAAGCGGCGCCAGACGTCCGGGTCCAGCTCGGGCACCGGCCAGCCGAAGGGATTGATGCCGGTGGACAGGTCCAGCCAGCCCGCGGCTGGCTTGCCGAAGCGGGCCTCGGCACCGGCCAGGTCGCCGCCATGCAGCGGGAACAGATGGTGGGGATCGGTCTGGGACATGGGCTATGGGCTACCACCCCAATGGGGCGGGATCAAGGCCGGCGCTTCCGGTCGGCGCGAAACCTTCCTATCTTTCAATGCAGGAGGATGCCCCATGGCCGACAAGCCGCTTCCCGCGAAATCCAGCAACAGGCAGGTCCAGGACTTCCTGGCCAAGGTGGCTTCGGTGCCCGCGCGCGGCGGCGGGGCGGGGCGGGGGCGGCTGATCTTCGCCATGGACGCCACCGCCTCGCGCGAGCCCAGTTGGGACGACGCCATGGACATCCAGGCCGACATGTTCGCCCAGACCGCCGCCCTGGGCGGGCTTGACGTGCAACTGGCCTGGTATCGCGGCCATCGCGAGTTCCAGGCCAGCGAATGGACCAGCACGCCCGAGCGCCTGCTGGGCCTGATGCGCCAGGTGGACTGCCTGGGCGGCATGACCCAGATCGAGAAAGTGCTGCGTCATGCCGAGGCCGAGACCCGGCGCACCAAGGTCAATGCCCTGGTGTTCGTGGGCGACTGCATGGAAGAGGACGTGGACCGCCTGTGCGCCGTGGCCGGCGAGCTGGGAGTGCTGGGCGTGCCCGCCTTCCTGTTCCACGAGGGCGATGATCCGGTGGCGGAGCGGGCCTTCCAGCAGATCGCCCGGCTGACCGGCGGGGCCTGCTGCTCGTTCGATGCCTCGTCGCCCGACCAGCTGCGCGACCTGCTGCGGGCGGTGGCGGTGTTCGCCGCCGGCGGGCGCAAGGCGCTCAGGGATTATGGCGAACGCCAGGGCGGCAAGGCCTTGCAACTGGTGCGGCTGCTGCCGGGGCGCTAGGATCGGACCATCATGGCTGCCTATTTTCTCTTGGGGGCGTCGGTGCTGGCCGGGCTTTGGCTGCTCGGCCAGTGGTTCGCGCGTACCCAGCCCAAGACCATCGTCAAGGCCGGCAAATGGGGCCTGCTGGCGGCGGGGCTGCTGGTGGTGGCGCTGCTTGCGGTCTCGGGCCGCCTGGGCTGGGCCCTGGCCGCCCTGGCCGGTTTGGTGCCGTGGGGCCTGCGCCTGCTGCAGGCCCACGCCCTGTTCCGGGGCATGCAGCAGCAGTACCGGCGGGCGCGGGGCGGGCGGCGGCGCCAGGGCGGGCAATCGGCGGTGGAGACCGCCTGGCTGTCCATGACCCTGGACCACGACACCGGCAACCTGGACGGCGTGGTGCTGGCGGGCGCCCTGCAAGGCCGTCGGCTGTCCACCCTGGATGAGCCCGAAGCCCTGGTCCTTTGGCGGGAGCTGCAGGCCGACGAGGAGTCGCGCCAGGTGCTCGAGGCCTGGTTGGAGAGGACCTACCCCGACTGGCGCCCCGCCGCGAGGATGGCGCAGACGGAGCATCCGGCGGACATGCGGTCGGCGCCATGACCCGGGAGGAAGCTTACGAGATCCTGGGCCTGGCCCCCGGCGCCCCGGACGAGGAGGTCAAGGCGGCCCATCGCCGTTTGATGAAGCAGGTCCATCCGGACCATGGCGGCTCTACTTATCTTGCCGCCAAGATCAATGAAGCAAAAGACTTGCTCCTTTCCCCCTGATGCGCCGGTTGCTTCCGCTGGCCGGGCATGGCAAAAAGCACGAATTAGGCTAGGGGCGCCGGACGAGTCCGGGGGCTTCATCCATTACTAACTTCCAAGGGGTTCTTAATGTCGCGTCGCGTCCGAAAGGCGGTTTTTCCCGTCGGCGGTATGGGCACTCGTTTCCTGCCGGCCACCAAGGCCATGCCCAAGGAGATGCTTCCCGTGGTGGACAAGCCCCTGATCCAGTATGCGGTGGAAGAAGCTGCGGCCGCCGGCTGCGAGCATTTCATCTTCGTCACCGGCAAGGGCAAGAACTCCATCGAGGACCATTTCGACCACGCGCCCGAGCTGGAGCGCACCCTGCGTGATCGGGGCAAGGTGGACCTGGTCGAGGCGGTGACCAGCTGGATGCCCAAGTCCGGCCAGGTGTCCTACACCCGCCAGCAGGAGCCGCTGGGCCTGGGCCATGCGGTGTGGTGCGCCCGCGACCTGGTGGACAATGAACCCTTTGCCGTCATTCTGCCCGACGACCTGATCCTGGCCAAGACTGCCTGCCTGAAGCAGATGGTGGACGTCTATATGGAAGTGGGCGGCATCGTGGTGGCGGTGGAAGACGTGCCGCGCGAGCATACCAAGCGGTATGGCGTGCTGGATGTGGAGCAGGACGACGGCCGCATCGCGCGCGCCAAGGGGCTGGTGGAAAAGCCCGATCCCGATAAGGCGCCATCCACCCTGTCCATCACCGGCCGCTATATCCTGCATCCGCGCGTGTTTGAATATCTGGACAAGGGCATCCGCGGCGCCGGCGGCGAGATCCAGCTCACCGACGCCATGAACGCCACCATCGGCAGCGTGCCGTTCCACGGCCTGCGCTTCAAGGGCCAGCGGTTCGACTGCGGCGACAAGGTGGGCTGGCTGCATGCGAACATCGCCTATGCCTTGGCCCGCGACGACATGAAGGAGCAGGTCCAGTCCATGCTCTCGACCATCCAGTAAACGCCAGAACCAAAGCGAAAGAAGGGATCTCCCAATGCGCATCGCGATGATCGGAACCGGCTATGTGGGCCTGGTATCCGGAGCCTGCTTTTCGGAATTTGGCGTGGAAGTTGTCTGCGTCGACAAGGACGCGGCCAAGATCGAAGGCCTGAAGCAGAACAAGATGCCCATCTATGAGCCGGGCCTTGATCAGCTGGTGGCCAGCAATGTCCAGGCCGGCCGCCTGTCCTTCACCACCGACCTGAAGGATGCGGTCCGCCAGGCCGATGCCGTGTTCATCGCCGTGGGCACTCCGTCCCGCCGGGGCGATGGCCATGCCGACCTGTCCTATGTCTATCAGGCCGCCCGCGAGATCGCCGAAAGCCTGTCCGGCTACACCGTGGTGGTCACCAAGTCCACCGTGCCGGTGGGCACCGGCCGCGAGGTGGAGCGCATCATCCGCGAGGTGCGTCCGGACGCCGATTTCGACGTGGTGTCGAACCCCGAATTCCTGCGAGAAGGCTCGGCCATCGGCGACTTCATGCGGCCCGACCGCGTGGTGATCGGCGCCGAATCCGACCGCGCCCGCGCCGTGATGAAGCAGCTCTACCGCGTGCTGTACTTGATCGAGACCCCCATCGTGTTCACCGCGCTGGAGACCTCGGAGCTGATCAAATACGCCGCCAACACCTTCCTGGCCGCCAAGATCACCTTCATCAACG
>CAYOKN010000307.1:0-3653 GCA_964404545.1 uncultured Rhodospirillaceae bacterium
TTCCTGGATCATCAGGCCCAGATGGCCGGGCTCGATGAGGGCGGCGTCTGCGAAGGCTGGAGCCCCTGGGGCCCCTGGTCCGACCGTTGGCGACATGGGATGCCTCGCCGTTGGTGCTGGCAGTCGTGACAGTATGTCACCATAAAGCCCTGACCGCCAGTATGGCCAAAAGGAGGGGGCACCCTATTCCGCCGCGGCAGAGGTGGGCAGGCGGGCCTCCAATGAAAGGCGCAAGCGCGCCAAGTCGCCTGGCTGGCGGTCGGTGCAGCACAGCAGCAGCCGATCGCCCAGGCCCCGCCGCTCCAACTCGGCCAGCGAGTCTTCGTCGGGGGCGTCGTCGATCCAGAAGAAGGGGCGAGTGAAGTCGATGCCCACGAACTTGGCCCGGCCCTGCCAGGGGACGGTGCGGATGCTGGACAGCAGCGGACACAGGGTGTCAAAGGCCACTGGCCCCAGTACCGCGCGGAAGGCGGACAGCACGCCGGCGGCCCCGCCGTCGCGGTCGCGGGTGGACAACCAGACACAGTCGAAGCGGGCCACGGCCCAGTCCAGGAACTCCGCCAGTCCATCGGCCGCCCGCACGGTCACGCCCCGCGGGCCGGCAGCGACACGCCGCAGCAGGACGCCGTCAACATCCAGATACAGGGTTGTGCGTCCGGGCATGCCATTCTCCCCTGATGTTCCTTCTGTCGGGGAAAATGCTACCAGAGGGCGCGGGAGTTCGGAAGCTGGCTTTATTACCTTTTCACAAGGAAAACTTGCTGCAGCGCAGTAACGTTGTTCGCTGATGCGGAATAATTGGTGTCCTGTGCGGCCCGGCTTATGACTTCTTTAGTGTCATCGTCATGGAAACACTTCTGTCATGTCCGCGCTTTGAACGCGGGCAGCAAAGGAAAGGGCGCGCGAAACCGGACAGCCGTGAGACAGGCTTGGCCATGGCAAAGGGAGTGGGGCTAGCCCCGGAACCCGGCGCGCACCAGCAGGCTGTGGAAATTGCGCAGCGCCTTTTCCATCTCGGCGGGCGAGGTCAGGCCTTCGATGAAATGCAGGTCGAAATTGGGTTGGCGCAGATGGGCCAGCACGCGGTCGCGGGCCAGGCTATGGGCCTTGCCCCCCGGGGGCAGCACGCCCGAGCCGCAGAACTGCACCAGCCGGGTGGCGCGGTCGCGCAGATGGGCCTCGGAATGATCCAGCTTCTGGATGATGCCGTCCCGTTCCAGGTAGCGGGCCAGCAACTCGTCCACATGGCCGGCCAGCCGGGCGCGGAACTCGTGCGACAGGGCGGTGGTCGAGACCAGGGCGGCATAGATGGCGGTGGCGCGGGCCATGCGCTCGCGCGGGGGCAGGCTGGGCGGGATCAGGTCGGACAGGTTATGGACGCCGATCAGGGTGCGCAGATTGCCCTCCACGTCGCTCATATGCTCGGGCACCAGGCTGCTTTCCGCCAGTTGCAGCAGCACCACCACCTTGGCCGTGGCGTCGGGCAGGGACTGGACCAGGCTGGCGATGCCATAGCGCCGGCCGGCGGCGCCGCCGGCCTCACCCATGCGCGCAAAGCGTTGCACCAGCGCGGCGGCGGTCTCGGGCCCGCCCAGCAAGCCGGTGGGGCCCAGCAGGCGCTTGACCACCAGGCGGGCTTCCTCGGCCTCGGCCTGGGGATTGTTGCGGCTCAAGGGCTGGCCGCCCTTCAGGTTGCGCAGCACGCCGTCCATCAGGGCGAATTTGGAATCGGTGAATCCCTCGCCCCGGAACAGGGCGTTCAGGGTTTCCAGGCAGGGCGCCAGGTCGCCGTCGGGCACCGGGAATTTGCCCTCGCTCATGTCCAGCATGGCCTGCAGCGCCGAGCCCAGATTGCGCTGGTTGCCCAGCACATCCTTCAAGGCCGAGGGCACGGACAGCAGGTCGGCGGTCACCTTGTCCACCATCACCAGCCCGGCGGGACGCAGGTCCGGGGTGACCAGGCCGGTCATGCGCTCTATCTTGCCCATCCAGTTGCGATAGCCGGACAGGTCGCGGCACAGCGCCACCATGCACAGATGGTCCACTTCCTCGGGCGCCGCGAAGCGCTCGATGCGGGCGATCACCTTGTCCAGGTCATCCTTGACCCGGGGCAGGTTGGGATGTTCCTCGGCCTTGCGGGCGCGTCGCCCAATCTGGGCGATGGCGGTGAAGATCTCGTCCTTGCGCTGCTTGACGTCGTCGCCGGTCAGCTTGCACTGCAGGCTGGCCACCCGGTCCACCGCCTGCGGCATCAGCATGTCGGCTTCCTGGAACCGCTTCAGCTCCCGCCAGTTGTGCATGATCTCGACGGGGGTCAGATAGACCTTTTCCACATAGTTCTTCAGCAGCCGGTTGACGGTCAGCCGGGCATTGACCTCGTAGAAATCGCGGCTCTTGCGGCAAACCGGCGGCGGCTCGTCGATGGGGACGATCTGTACTGGCTTTTCGGCCCGGGTGCGGGTCTCTTCGTGGATGACCGATTCGGTCTCGGAGCCGTCGGTGCGGGTCCAGATCTTGGTGATCCGCACCCCGCTGCAGGCGGCGTTGCCGAACAACTTCTTCGCCAGTGCCTGTGCGGCACTTTCGGTTTCGCGTATCTCTGAAAGAATCCACCGTCCGTCGGTGAGAGTCATCACCTCGAACGAGGCGCGGCCTCCTGCCATGCCCAGCCTATCCCTACGTCCTGCCCGGGCCAATCCTTGGCCGCGTGCGCTTGGTCCCCAATTCCCACCTCAGATATAGCATCAAAGGTGGCGGGTTCCCAAGCTGAAGGAATCGAATTCAGATCGGAGGCTGAAGGCTCCGGTCCGTCAGGTCGCGCACATTACGCACCAGGATGTTCAAAAGTGCGCGGACAAAGGGGTCGGTTTTCTTCAGTTTTTCCTCGAAGGTCCGCCGCCCCACCTGCACGATGATGGACGGCTGCGAGGTGCGTGCCCCGGCCATGCGCGGGCGGCCGTCGATCAGGGCCATCTCGCCGAAAATGCTGCCCGGCCCCAAGGTGCCCAGCACCTTGACGCCGCCGTCTGGCGTGGCCTTGTAGATCTGTACTTCGCCTTCCTGGATCAGGAAGGCCGAGTTGCCTTCCTCGCCTTCCCGGAACAAGGTCGTCCCGGGTGGCACTACCTTGCGGTCGAGAACCGAACTCATGCGGTGAATACCCCTACGCGTAATCCGTCCCCCGCGACTTTAGCATGGCACCTACCTTCGCGCCATGCCGTCGGCGGGATGGCGGTGGAGGGAAACCGGGAGTAAGCTTAAGCAGAGCCCAGAACGGCAGAGGGAGGACCCCCATGGAAAACCCAGCCCTGCTCATGCTGCAGCTGCAAGCCGCGTGGTTCCAGAACTGGCTGACCTTGTGCAACGGGATGCTCAAGGAATCGCGCCACATGCTGGACATGCAGCAGCAATTCTTCGATCACCCGACCATCAAGCGGTGGCACGACATCTGCGTCCAGGACGCGGACTTCACCACCCATTACGGCCACCGCGCCCACGACGTGGACGTGGAAAAGATCTGAAGCGACCCGGGCTTCGTTCTTTCAGCCCCGCCCGGACTTGCTCCGGGCGGCGTGCCATGGTTTTGCACCTTTTCGTTCGCCCCATCCCCGGTTGCGTCCCCCGCCAAGGTGGTACTCCCCTTGCGCGGTCTA
>CAYOKN010000308.1:0-3653 GCA_964404545.1 uncultured Rhodospirillaceae bacterium
GCAGAAAGCGGTGGTCAGGGCCGAGGCCCAACCCAAGCCGGTGGCGGCGTCCAAACCGGCGGTCCAGCCCCAGCCCCCGCGCAAGGCCGAGCCCAAGAGCGACGCCTATGTGCCGCCCGAGCCCGCCGCCAAGCCCGAGCCGGCGCCGCGCTACAACCCGGTGCGCCCCGAACTGCAGGCCCGCGCCGCCAGCCCGGCGCTGCCCTATATGCCGGCCTCGGTGCGCGCCCAGCCTGCTCCCGGTTCGATCACCGTGATCAAGTCCCCGGCGCTGCTGGCGCAGGAGGAAGTGGCCCGCCAGCCCGGCTATGGAGGTGCCCGATGATCGGCCGCTTCTTCCGCCGCAGCCCCGAATTCTATCCGGGCGAATGCCTGACCGCCGGCCACGACCTGGGCCGCCTGCATCTGGACGGCGCCAAGAAGCGCGCCATCGAGGTGGGCCGCAACCGCCTGATCGTCACGGGCGCCGTGTTCCTGCTGGCCTATTCGGTGGTTGCCGCCCGCATGGTGGACGTCACCGTGATGAAGGCCGCCGAGGAGGAACGCCCGCGCGTCGCCCGCACCGCCCGCACCGCCGACCTGAAGATGACGCGGGCCGAGATCACCGACCGCAACGGCATCCTGCTGGCCACCAGCCTGCCCACCGTGTCGCTGTACGCCAAGCCGCAGGAGATCCTGGACCCGGCCGAGGCGGCCCAGAAGCTGGTCAAGGTGCTGCCCGAGCTGAGCCGCGTGGATGTGCAGAGCAAGCTGGCCTCGGGCCGCTCGTTCCTGTATCTGCGCCGCAACCTGACGCCCAAGCAGCAGTACGAGGTCAATGCCCTGGGCATTCCCGGCCTGTATTTCGAGGAAGGCGAGCGCCGGGTCTATCCCCACGGCCCGCTGGTCAGCCATGTGGTGGGCCTGGCCGATCTGGACGGCAAGGGCATCGCCGGCATCGAGAAGGCCTTCGATCAGACCCTGCGCGGCGAGCACCGCGAGATCCGCACCGCCCTGGACATCCGGGTGCAGACCATCCTGCGCAACGAGCTGGCGCGCGCCATCGTGGACCACAAGGCCATCGGCGCCACCGGCATGGTGATGGACGTGCAGACCGGCGAGTTGCTGGCCATGGTGTCGCTGCCCGACTTCGATCCCAACAACCCCGTCGGCACCACCTCGGAGAACATGTTCAACCGCGCCACCCTGGGCGTGTACGAGATGGGCTCCACCTTCAAGCTGTTCAACACCGCCATCGCCATCGACAGCGGCGCCGCCAGCGTCGGCAAGATCTATGACGTGACCCAGCCGCTGCGGGTGGCGCGCTTCACCATCAACGACACCCACCCCGAGAACCATCCCATCTCGGTGGCCGACATCCTGAAGGTTTCGTCCAATATCGGTTCGGCCAAGATGGCGCTGGACTACGGCACCGAGACCCAGCGCGCCTATCTGGGCCGCCTGGGCCTCTTGAAGCCGGTCAGCCTGGAGCTGCCCGAGACCGGCAGCCCGCTGGTGCCCAGCCCGTGGCGCGAAATCAACACCATGACCATCTCCTACGGCCACGGCATCGCCGTGACCCCGGTGCATATGGTCTCGGCGGTGGCCTCGCTGGTGAATGGCGGCATCCACCGCCCCGCCACCCTGCTGGCCCAGGAGCCGGGCAGCCTGCCCCCGGGCGAGCGGGTGCTGAAGACCAAGACCTCGGAACAGATGCGCCAGCTGATGCGGCTGGTGGTCGAGGACGGCACCGGCGGCAAGGCCGACGTGCCCGGCTATTTCGTGGGGGGCAAGACCGGCACCGCCGAGAAACTGGGGGCCCACGGCGGCTATAAGAAGAAGTCGCTGCTGTCATCCTTTATCGCAGCCTTCCCGACGACCAATCCGAGGTATCTCGTTCTGGCGATGATCGACGAGCCGCAAGGCACCAAGGAGACCTATGGCTTCGCCACCGCCGGCTGGAACGCAGCCCCCACGGCGGGCCGGGTGATTGCCCAGATCGGTCCCCTGCTTGGTGTCGAGCCCGTCGGTCTGCTCCCCCAGGAGAAGAGCCAGATGGTCCAGAGCGTTGCCCACAAGGAGCCGAAGATTGCCGATGCTGAATGACATCATCGGCCGTCCCGCTTCGGCCAATCCCATGATCACCGGCATCACCGCCGATTCCCGCGCGGTGGTCCCCGGCTGCCTGTTCGCCGCCCTGCCCGGCGTCAAGGTGGACGGCGCCCGCTTCATCGCCGACGCCGTGGCCAAGGGCGCGGTGGCGGTGATCTGCGCCCCCGGCACCGTGGTCGAGGGCGCAGTGGCCGTTCACGACGACAATCCGCGCCGCGCCTTTGCCCTTGCCGCCGCCCGCTTCCACGGTGCCCAGCCGGCCCATATGGTGGCGGTCACCGGCACCAACGGCAAGACCAGCACCGCCAGCTTCTTCCGTCAGATCTGCGGCCAGCTTGGCCTGCCGGCGGCCAGCATCGGCACCCTGGGCGTGCATGCCCCGGGCTATGACATCGACAAGGGCCTGACCACCCCCGACCCGGCGGCCCTGCATGCCACCCTGGCCGAACTGGCCCGGCGCGGCGTCACCCATGCCTGCATGGAAGCGTCCAGCCACGGCCTGGACCAGCACCGCCTGGACGGCGTGGCCCTGAAGGCCGCCGCCTTCACCAACCTGACCCGCGACCATCTGGACTATCACGCCAGCCTGGAGGCCTATCGCGGCGCCAAGCTGCGCCTGTTCGCCGACCTGCTGCCCGCCGGCGGCATCGCCGTGGTCAATGCCGACAGCCCCGAGTTCGAGGCCTTTGCCGCCGCCGCCCGCGCCAAGGGCGCCCAGGTCTGGGGCTATGGCGCCAAGGGGGCCGAGCTGCGCCTGCGCTGCGCCACCGCCACCCCCAGCGGCCATGCCTGCGCCCTGGAGATCCACGGCCAGCGCTTCGACATCCAGCTGCCCCTGGCCGGCAGCTTCCAGGCCGAGAACGCCCTGTGCGCCCTGGGCCTGGTGCTGGCCTGCGGCGCCGACGCCCCCCGCGCGGTAGCCGCGCTGGAGCGCCTGCAGGGCGTGCCCGGCCGGCTGCAGCATGTGGCCAGCCGCGCCAGCGGCGCCCCGGTCTATGTGGACTATGCCCACACCCCCGATGCGCTGGAGACCCTGCGCCCCCATGCCACCGGCAAGCTGGTGGTGGTGTTCGGCTGCGGCGGCGACCGCGACCCCGGCAAGCGCCCGCAGATGGGCAAGATCGCCGCCGAATTGGCCGATCGGGTCTATGTGACCGACGACAATCCGCGCACCGAGGCGGCAGCGCCCATCCGCGCCGCCATCCTGGCCGCCTGCCCCGGCGCCGTCGAGATCGCCGACCGCGTCCAGGCCATCCGCGCCGCCGTGGCGGGCCTTGAAGCCGGCGACGTGCTGGTGGTGGCCGGCAAGGGCCACGAACAGGGCCAGATCGTGGGCGACACCGTGCTGCCCATGGACGATGCCGAGGAAGCCCGCAAGGCCGTCGCACTGCTGGGGGAGGCCGCCTGATGACCGCCCTCTGGACCCGCGACGATGTGATCGAAGCCACCGGCGGCTTCCCGCAAGGGGCCGACTGGCAGGCTTCGGGCGTCTCCATCGACAGCCGCAGCATCGAGCCCGGCGACCTGTTCATCGCCCTGGCCGGCCCCAACCATGACGGCCA
>CAYOKN010000309.1:0-3637 GCA_964404545.1 uncultured Rhodospirillaceae bacterium
GTCCCCGCCGAACCGCCGCCGCCCCAGGCGGCGCCCGCCGAACCGGTGGCGCAGCCGGCCTTCGGGCTGCATCTGGGCTCGTTGAAGACCAAGCCGCAGGTGGACCAGGTCTGGGAGGCGCTGGTGGTGCGCTATCCCGCCTTGAAGCCGCTCACCGTCACCACGCCCGCCGTCGAGGTCAGGGACAAGGGCCCCTTCCTGCGGCTGGTGGCCGGGCCGTTGGACAAGGACACCGCCGACGGCCTGTGTCGGGCGTTGAAAGTTCGGGGCCAGTTCTGCGACGTGGTCGCCTTTGGCAAGGAGGGGGAATGATGCTGCGCTTGGTTCCGGTGGCTGGTCTGGTGGCGGGACTGATGATCCCGGCTGCCGCCTTGGCTGACCCGGCGGACGAGTCGGATTTCGTCTTCGCCCTGCATGCCGCCGCCACCCTGACCGATGCCGACCGCCTGCTGGCCCAGGGGGCCGAGATGGCGGTGCTGGCCCTGGCCCCGGGCCAAAGCCTGCAATGGGGCAATTCCGCCAGCGGCACCGCCGCCGGCTATGCCGTCCTGCGCGAGGGCCGCGATGCCCAGGGCCGGGTGTGCAAGGAAGTGCAGATCAATCTGCAGCCCAAGGCCGCCGCCGCCCAGCAGGCGGTGGAAGCCGCCTGCCTGCACGACGATGGCTGGATGGTTTTGAAGTAATCCGAATGGCCGGTGATCCGGCCTTGGGGGTCCTCCCGTAGCGAGGGGCAGTTTCACCGCTTCGAGGAGGATGTTTCCATGAGCTTCCGTGCCCTGCGCACCGCCGCCCTGTCCCTGGTGGTTCTGGCCGGCACCGCCGGCGCCGCCCTGGCCAAGGACATCGTTCAGACCGCCCAGGACGCCGGCCAGTTCAAGACCCTGGTCACCGCCATCCAGGCCGCCGGCCTGGCCGAGACGCTGAAGGGCCCCGGTCCTTTCACCGTGTTCGCGCCCACCGATGCCGCCTTTGCCAAATTGCCCGCCGGCACCGTCGAGAACCTGCTGAAGCCCGAGAACAAGGCCAAGCTGGTGGCGGTGCTGACCTATCATGTGGTGCCGGGCAAGGTCATGAGCGGCGACATCGCCGGCAAGGCCACCGAAGCCAAGACCGTGCAGGGCAGCGCGCTGAAGGTGGACGCCACCAAGGGCGGCGTGATGGTGGACGAAGCCACCGTCACCAAGGCCGACATCGGTGCGTCCAATGGTGTGATCCATGTGATCGACACCGTCGTATTGCCAAACTGAGCACTCCACTCCCCCTCTCCACTCCGGGAGTGCTCATCTGTCACACCCGTGACCTCCGTGCTTCCCCTTGCGCCGCCACCTCACCCCGGGTGGCGGCGTCTTTTTTTGTGATCCGGGGGCGGGGTGCCGCCGTACCTAATCCTGGTGACGGAAACCCCCGGAGATGATGCCCATGAACGCCTTGAGCCCGACCCTGCCGCTGGATCTCTCCCAGGGCTTGGACCGCCCCAGCCGCGCCGAGGCCGAACAGGCCGTGCGCACCCTGCTGCGCTGGGCCGGCGACGATCCGGCCCGCGAGGGTCTGGTGGATACCCCGTCCCGGGTGGTTCGCGCCTATGAGGAATTCTTCGAGGGCTATGGCACCGATCCCGAAGAGCTTCTGCGCCGCACCTTCGCCGAGACCGACGGCTATGACGAGATGGTGCTGCTGAAGGATATCCGCCTGGAGTCCCACTGCGAGCACCATATGGTGCCCATCATTGGCAATGTGCATGTGGCCTATCTGCCGGCGCGCCGGGTGGTGGGGATCTCCAAGCTGGCCCGGGTGGTCGAGGTGTATTCCAAGCGCCTGCAGATTCAGGAAAAGCTGACTGCCCAGATCGCCAATGCCATCGATGGGGCGCTGCAGCCCTTCGGCGTGGCAGTGGTGGTCGAGGCGGCGCACCAGTGCATGACCACCCGGGGCGTCAAGAAGCCCGGCGTGACCATGGTGACCAGCCGCATGCTGGGCAGCTTCCGCACCGATCCCGATCTGCGGCGCGAATTCCTGTCGGCCATCGGCCGACCCTGAGAACAACAGGAGGCGGAGCATGAATTACGTTCAGCGCGCCCGCCGCCATGTGGCTGTGGTGGGGGCCGGCATGGCAGGTATCGCCAGCGCCGAGACCTTGCTGGCCCGGGGCTACCGGGTCAGTCTGGTGGACAAGGCGCGGGGGCCGGGCGGCCGCATGACCACGCGCCGGGTGGACAGCCTGGCCTTCGACCATGGCTGCCCCTGGCTGCCCGCCCGGGGCGGCGATTTCGGCCGGCTGCAGGAGGCGGCTCAGCGTGCCGGCATCCTGTCCTCGGTCCAACTGACCCAGGCCCTTGCCGCTGACGGCCACTTCACCGCCTGGTCCGAGCCGGTGCGGGGGCTGGTGGGACGCAACGGCATGAGCAGCCTGCCGCGCGCCCTCTGCCGCGACCTGGATTTGCGGCTGAACTGCCGCATCGAAGCCCTGGAGCGCACCCCCGGCCCGCAATGGTGGCTGGCGCCCGAAGGTACCGGCGAACGCCTGGGGCCCTTTGACGGCGTGGTGGTGGCGGTGCCCGCCCCGCAGGCGGTCCCGCTGCTCGATCCGCACAGCCGCCAACTGGCCGAGGCCGCCGGCCGTGCCCGCATGCTGCCCTGCTGGACCGTGCTGGTGGCCTTTGTCCGCTCGCTGCATCTGCAGGCGCCCCTGCTGTGGCCCGAGGACAGCCCCATCGGCATGGCCCTGTGCGACAGCGCCAAGCCTGGCCGGGCCCGCGACCCCGAATGCTGGGTGCTGCATGCCGGCCCCAGCTGGACCCGCGCCCATTTGGAAGCCCCCCAGGACTGGGTGGCCGAAACCCTGCTCCGCTCCTTCGCCGATGCCATCGGCCGCACCAACCTGCCGCGCCGCCTGCATCTGGCGGCCCATCGCTGGCGTCATGCCGAGGTGGAGCAGCCGGTGGGCGAGGTGCTGGTGGACATCGACCACCGCTTGACCATGGCTGGTGACTGGTGCCTGGGCCGGGGCGTGGACGCCGCCTATCATTCCGGCCGCCGCGCCGGCCTGCTCATGCATTTCGCCCTGGACCAGCACGCCCGCATGGACCACCCGGAGTGAGGTGGGGCTTCCGGCTGAAAAATTGACCACAGAGGCACAGAGGCACAGAGGGACCCGGACGGTCCGTATCCCTCTGCTCCCTCGGTGCCTCTGTGCCTCTGTGGTCCAGAGAATCCCTGGATCTCAAATCCCGATGAACGGCTGCATCAGCCGGCCCATCAGGCCGCTGAAGCGTAGCGGCTGTTCGGTGGCGATCAGGCAGATGCAGTCCTGGCCGGTGTCGGCGATGGGCTGGTGGTTGGTCTCCTCGTCCAACTCGGCCAGGTCGCCGGTGCCAAAGCGGCCGAGTTCGTCCGAGAAGCTGCCGTCCAGTACCAGGGTCAGCTCGGTGCCGCCGTGGCCGTGATGGGGCAGGGTGGTGCCAGGGGCGATGCGCAACAGGCGCACGGTTCCGCCGGCGCCGGTGCGGTTCATCACCTCCACCTGGCGGATGCCTGGCGCCAGGAAGCGCCAGCGGTCCTCGGTCAGCGGCCCGCCTACATAGGCGGCCAGCGGCTCGGGCACCAGGATGGCGCCGGGCGGCGGCGGCGCCGGGCGGCG
>CAYOKN010000310.1:0-3626 GCA_964404545.1 uncultured Rhodospirillaceae bacterium
TGTCCTATCCGGTGATGCGCCGCTTCCACGGTGCCAGCAGCACGGTGATGGTGGCCACCCAGACCATCGAGGACGAACTGGTGGCGCGTGGCTTCAAGGACATCGCCCGCTGGTCGCGCGGCGTGGACACCGATCTGTTCCGCCCGCGCCGCGAGGCCGAGCTGGCGCCCGAGCTGCGCGATCTGAAAAGCCGCCTGCCGGGGCCGGTGTTCCTTTATTGCGGCCGGGTGGCGGTGGAAAAGAACATCAAGGCCTTCCTGGCCCTGGACCTGCCCGGCAGCAAGCTGGTGATCGGCGACGGGCCGCAGATGGACGAGCTGCGCTCGAAACATCCCGAGGTGATGTTCGTGGGCGCCCGCCATGGCGAGGACCTGGCGCAGCATTATTGCCTGGGCGACGTCTTCGTGTTCCCCAGCCGCACTGACACCTTCGGCCTGGTGCTGCTGGAAGGCCTGGCCTCGGGCCTGCCGGTGGCGGCCTATCCGGTGCCGGGCCCGCTGGACGTGGTGGGCGGCAATGCCGCCGCCGGCGTGCTCGACCAGGACCTGCGCGCTGCCTGCCTGGCGGCGCTGGAGCTGAGGTCCGAGGATGCCCGCAACCATGCCTTGGGCTTTTCCTGGGCGGCCTGCGCGCAGCAGTTCCTGAACAACCTTACCCCTTTTGACCCGGCCCGTTGGCAGAGGGCGGCTGAGTAGGTAGCCGAGGCCCTGGGCCTCTGTTACCGTTGATCGGCAAGCCATTTTCCGCGACCGGATTCCTGCGCCATGACACTGCCCCGTCAGACTCCGCTCACCCTGCTGCCTGCCTGGACCCGGCTCGAGGACCATTTCCACAAGGTCCACGAGCTGCAGATGCGCGACCTGTTCGCCGCCGAGCCCGACCGCTTCCAGCGGTTCTCGCTGCGGCTGGACGATCTGCTGCTGGATTATTCCAAGAACCGCATCACCGCCGAGACCAAGGCGCTGCTGGTCGATCTGGCGCGCGACGCCGGGGTGGCCGAGCTGCGCGACGCCATGTTCGCCGGCGAGAAGATCAACACCACCGAGCAGCGGGCGGTGCTGCATGTGGCGCTGCGCAACCGCTCGAACCGGCCGATCCGGGTGGACGGCGCCGATGTGATGCCGGGGGTGAACGCTGTTCTGGCGCAGATGCGCGACTTCTGCGCCCGGGTGCGCGGCGGCGACTGGCGCGGCGCCACCGGCCAGCGCATCACCGACGTGGTGAATATCGGCATCGGCGGCTCGGACCTGGGGCCGGTGATGGTGGCCGAGGCCCTGCGGCCCTATTGGAGCGGCGGCATCACCCCGTATTTCGTCTCGAATGTGGACGGCACCCACATGGCCGAGGCCTTGAAGCGGGTGAACCCCGAGACAACGCTGTTCATCGTCGCCTCCAAGACCTTCACCACCCAGGAGACCATCGCCAATGCCCGCACCGCCCGGGCCTGGCTGGTGCAGGCCCTGGGCGAGGCGGCGGTGGCAAGCCATTTCGTCGCCCTGTCCACCAACGAGGCCGAGGTGGCGGCCTTTGGCATCGACACCGCCAACATGTTCCAGTTCTGGGACTGGGTGGGCGGGCGCTATTCGGTCTGGTCGGCCATCGGCTTGTCCGTGGCCCTGACCATCGGCTTCGAGCGGTTCGAGGAGTTCCTGGCCGGCGCCCATGCCATGGACGAGCATTTCCGCACCGCGCCCCTGGACGCCAATATGCCGGTGATCCTGGCGCTGCTGGGCATCTGGTATGTGAATTTCTTCGGCGCCGACACCCAGGCGATCCTGCCCTATGACCAGTATCTGGCCCGCTTTCCCGCCTATTTCCAGCAAGGCGACATGGAAAGCAACGGCAAGGGTGTGACCCGCGACGGCAGCCCGGTGGACTACCATACCGGCCCGATCCTGTTCGGCGAGCCGGGCACCAACGGCCAGCATGCCTTCTATCAGTTGATCCACCAGGGTCCGCGCCTGGTGCCGTGCGATTTCCTGGCGGCGGCCACCAGCCACAATCCGGTGGGCAACCACCATGACCTGCTGCTCTCCAACTTCCTGGCCCAGCCCCAGGCGCTGATGCGCGGCAAGACCGCCGACGAGGTGCGGGCCGAGCTTGCCAAGGCCGGCCTGTCCGGCGCGGCGCTGGAGGAGGCCATCCCACACCGGGTGTTCGAGGGCAACCGCCCCACCAACAGCCTGCTCTATCGCAGCCTGGACCCCTTCACCCTGGGCCGGCTGGTGGCGCTGTACGAGCACAAGATCTTCGTCCAGGGCGCGGTCTGGCGCATCAACAGCTTCGACCAATGGGGCGTGGAACTGGGCAAGCAGCTGGCCAAGGCCATCCTGCCGGCGCTTGAGGGCAAGGCCGGCACCGACGGCTTCGACGCCTCCACCGCCGGGCTGATCGGGGCCATTCGGGACTTGCGCGCGTGATCCTGCCGGACCTGCATCCCGATTGGCGGGTCTGGGCCTGGAGCGGCGCGGCGGCGGCCGCCCTGCTGGTGCAGGGGCCGCTCCTGTTCGGCACCGTGCTGATGCTGGAACTTCTGACCAGCCCCGAAGAAGGCGAGGGGGATGAGCAGCCAAGTGGCGCCCCCACGCCGGCTGGGCTAGACTAGGCGCAAAGTCTGTCCGCGAGGGATCATGCGCGTCTGGGTGTGTGGAGTTGTTCTGTGTCTGGCGGCCGCGCCCGCCATTGCCGGGTCGTTGGTGCATGGCGGCAGTTTCGAGCCGCGCAGTCAGGATTTGATGGGGCGCCAGCCTTTCCTGGCGCCGCTGGATCCCTCCACCTTGCAAGACGACTCCCCGGCTCCGGCCCTGGGGCTGGATGACGGCCAACCGCCGCTGGGCAGCCTGCTGGCCGATCCCGGCGACACGCCGCCCCTTGCGCCATCTCCCGCCATCCCGTCTCCCACCGCCCCGCGGCCCGCGCCCGGCGGCTCCGAGGACTGGCTGTCGGGCGGGGTCAAGGTTCCCGGCTACTGATGAATACCCCGGAAATCCGCCTGCTGCCTGCCACGCTGGTCAATCAGATCGCCGCGGGCGAGGTGGTGGAGCGGCCCGCCAGTGCGGTCAAGGAATTGGTGGAAAATGCCTTGGACGCCGGCGCCGGCCGCATCGACGTGGTGCTGGGCGAAGGCGGACAGAGCCTGATCTCGGTCACTGACGACGGCTGCGGCATGGACCCCGCCGGGCTGGAATTGGCGGTTGAGCGCCATGCCACCTCCAAGCTGCCCGACGATGACCTGGTGCATATCCGCCATCTGGGCTTTCGCGGCGAGGCGCTGCCCTCCATCGGCTCGGTGGCGCGGCTGTCCATCACCTCGCGGCCCAAGGGCGCCGACAGCGCCTGGGTGCTGCGGGTCGAGGGCGGCACCAAGCTTCCGCCCGAGCCCGCCGCACACCCGCCCGGCACCCGGGTCGAGGTGCGCGACCTGTTCTATGCCACCCCGGCGCGGCTGAAGTTCCTGAAGACTCCGCGCACGGAATTCACCCATGCCCTGGATGTGATCCAGCGCTTGTCCATGGCCCATCCCGGCGTGGCCTTCTCGCTGTCCGACGGCACCCGGGTGGCCTACCGCGCTCCCGCCGCCGACCGGCTGACCCGGCTGGCCGCCGTCCTGGGCAAGGAGTTCCAGG
>CAYOKN010000311.1:0-3625 GCA_964404545.1 uncultured Rhodospirillaceae bacterium
GCCCCAGTGCCCGGGGTGGAGCAGGGCGGGGCGCCGGCCGCTGCCGCCGCCGTCAGCGTGCCGCAGGCGGCCCCGGGCAAGACCGTGTCGCTGTCCTTCACCTGGAACCAGCCTGCCGCCGCCGCCGTGTTCCGCCGTGCCGGCTGGCTCTATGTGGTGTTCGACCGCTACCAGGAAGTGGACCTGAAGCTGATGCGCCGCCTGGGCGGCGGCTATGTGCGCCATGCCGAGCAGGTGCCGGCCAAGGGCGCCACCATCGTGCGCCTGCTGGTGCCGGCCGAGATCAATCCCAGTCTGCGGCGCGAGAACCTGCTGTGGATCATGGACCTGGCGCCCCGCGCCTATGGGCCCGAGCATCCGATCCCGCTGTCGGTGAAGACCGACTTCGATCCCAGCCCGTCCTGGCTGTTCGACGTGGCCGAGGGCGGCACGGTGCTGACCATCCCCGATGTGGAGGTGGGCGACGACATGAAGGTGGTGCCGGTGATGCCGCTGGGCCATGGCGTGTCCGAGGCCCGGTCGGCGCCCGAGGCCGAGGTGCTGCCCACGGCGCAGGGCATCGTGGTGATCCCCCGGGCCGACGGCCTGAATGTGCGCTCGACCCGCACCGGCGTGGATGTGTCCATCCCCGGCGGATTGCGGCTGAATGTGAATGCCGAGCTGCTGTCGGCGGCGCGCGGCGGGCTCTTGGACCTGGCCGGCTGGAAGCGCAATGGCGAGCGTGACTTCTATAAGGACCGCAAGGCCATCCATCAAAGCTTCGTGGCCTCGCCGCCCGACCGCCTGAATGATGCCCGCATGGCCATGGCGCAGTTCTATCTGGCCAACGGCTTCGAGGCCGAGGCGCTGGGCATGCTGCGCGCCATCGCCGGCCAGTCGCCCGAGGCTGCCGAAACGCCGGAATTCCTGGCCATGCGCGGTGCCGCCAACCTGCTGATGGGGCGTATCGACGAGGCCGTCAAGGACCTGACCGCCAAGCCCGAGATCGCCGCCGACGAGGCCGGCGCCTTCTGGACGGCCGTGGCTCAGTCGGCCGCCGCCCCCGACAAGAAGCCCTTTGCCCAGGGGGTGATCAAGGGCCTGCATTTCCTCAAGGACTATCCCAAGTCCGTGCGTGACCGCCTGTCCTTCCTGGCCGCAGACACCCTGATGGCCTCGGGCCAGGAGCTGCCGGTGCGCGACATCCTGGACATGCTCAAGGAAAGCGCCGAGCATCCGCGCGAACAGGCCCATGTGGCGCTGGTCGAGGGCCGCTTCAACGAGCTGATCGGCCGCTTCGAGGACGCCATCTCGAGATACCGCGAGGCCGAGGAGGGCGAGGCCCGGCCCTGGCGCGCCCGCGCCGGCCTGGCCCGGGTCGAGCTGATGCTGAAGCTGAAGAAGCTGACCCCCGGCGAAGCGGCGGCCCAGTTGGACACCCTGCGCTATACCTGGCGCGAGCCCGATTTCGAGTTCCCGCTGCTCTATCGCCTGGGCGAGCTGCATCTGCTGCAGGGCAATTACGGCGAGGCCTTGCGGTCGCTGAAGCATCTGTCCGCCGCCTATGACGACCATCCCGAGATCGGCAAGGTGACCGAGCTGATGAGCCGGGCCTTCAAGCGGCTCTATCTGGACGGCCAGGCCGATGCCTTGTCGCCGGTCACCGCCATCGCCCTTTATGACGAATTCCGCGAACTGACCCCCTCGGGTGCGGAAGGCGACGAGATGATCCGCAAGCTGGCGGACCGGCTGGTCAAGGTGGACCTGCTGGACCGGGCCGGCGACCTGTTGCAGCACCAAGTGCAATTCCGGTTGCAGGGCGTGGACAAGGCCCGGGTGGGGGCGCGGCTGGCCCTGGTGCGCCTGTTGGACCAGAAGCCCGAGGCCGCCATCACCGCCATCGACGACTCCAAGGTGGCTGCCGAACTGCCCGAGGCGCTGCAGCGTCAGCGCAACCATCTGAAAGCCCGTGCCCTGGCCGATGCCGGCAAGGTGGCCGAAGGCATCAATCTGCTGGTGGGCGACGCCACGCCCGAGGCGCGCCAGTTGCGCGCCGAGATCCACTGGCGGGCCAAGAACTGGGAGGAGGCGGCCACCGCCTTCGAGACTCTGGTGGAGCGGCCCGGACGCGGCCAGCCCCTGGACGAGCGCGGCCAGCAACTGGTGCTGGCCTGGGCGGCGGCTTTGGTGCTGGCTAATGACGAGCGCGGGCTGGCGCTGATGCGGCGCAATTTCGGCCCGGCCATGACGCAGTCGCCGCTCAAGGACGGCTTCCAGCTGCTGACCTCGGAGACCCAGCGCGGCCTGCTGGACTATCGCGCAGTCTCGGCGCGTATCCGCGAAGCCGAACGATTCCAGTCCTTTGCCGGCAATTATCGGCAACAGCTGATGTCAGAAGGGTTGTCGGCCATCAATTGACCGATCCGGCCGCCGGACAAATCGTTAAAGAGGGGTATTTTTTCCCTTGCATCAAGGGTCTGATTCGCGGATAAACGCGCCTCATCCTTGCCGGACAAGCCCCTAATCGGGCCCCGGTTTCTGGTCCATCTGCTGGTATGGAGGGGGGAGAATGAGCTCCTTGGCCGCCAAACTGGGGATGCACTCGGAAGCCAATCCGAGGACTACCCAAAATTCGCGTGACGACGTTGACCATCCTCAGGCCTCCTGGCCCGTGGTGGATAACGGTAAGGATTATTTCATCGAGCGCAACGGGGTTCGCTATGCGGGCATGCACCTGCTGATCGACCTGTGGGGCGCGTCGAACCTGGACAATATCGAGATCGTCGAAAACGCTCTGCTGAAGAGCGCCGAGGTGTCGGGCGCCACCGTCCTGCACACCCACCTGCACCATTTTTCGCCCAATGGCGGGATTTCGGGCGTGGTGGTGCTGTCGGAATCGCACATCTCGATCCACACCTGGCCCGAGCGCGGCTATGCCGCCCTGGACGTGTTCATGTGCGGCGATTGCGACCCGCACAAGTCCATCCCGGTGCTGCGCCAGGCCTTCTCGCCCACCAATGTGGTGCTGGGCGAGCAGAAGCGCGGCCTGGTCGGCTAAGCGCCGCAAGCCTTAACGCTGTTATCCGGATTGGCCGGTGCCCCCCTGGGGTGCCGGTCTTTCCGCATTCGGGGGACCTCGCATGAGCGACTGGTATCAGGAGCGCCTGTACGACCACTGGCGCCAGACCTTCAAGGTGGAGCGTGTGCTGTTCCACGCCCAGACCGATGTCCAGGACCTGATCATCTTCGAGACCCCCGGCTTTGGCCGGGTGCTGGCCCTGGACGGGGTGATTCAGGTCACCGATGGCGACGAATTCGTCTATCACGAGATGCTGGCCCATGTGCCGATCCTGGCCCATGGCGCGGTCAAGTCGGTCTGCATCGTGGGCGGCGGCGATGGCGGCATGCTGCGCGAGGTGTTGAAGCATAACGACGTTCAGGCCACCGTGGTGGAAATCGACCGGGGCGTGGTGGACATGTGCACCCAGTACATGCCCAAGATTTCCGCCGGCGCCTTCGACCATCCCCGGGCGGACCTGGTGATTGCCGACGGCATCCGCTTCATGGCCGAGACCGACCGCAAGTTCGACGTGATCATCGTGGACTCCACCGATCCCATCGGCCCGGGCGAGGTGCTGTTCACCGA
>CAYOKN010000312.1:0-3619 GCA_964404545.1 uncultured Rhodospirillaceae bacterium
AGCCGGTGCAGATCACCAGCATGGACGCCACCGTGTCCGACATGGTGAACATGGCCGTGATCGCCTGCTACGACGCGATCGATTAAAGAGGTCCCTCCAGCGCCGGGCGGCGGCTCCAGACGCCCCCCGGGCGTCCCGCCCGCTTGTGCCCCAGTGCGGGCGAAGGCGCCCGCACTCCGGTGCACCGCCGTGCCGAAGGGAAAAGCGGGCGCCTTCGCCCGCTTTCAGTTTTCCCTCAAAATGTCACCGCGCTGTAATTGACCTTGGGGCATGCTTGGGCGGATAAGTTCTCTCTTCCGCCTGAACAGCGTTATGGCAGGTCATGCCCCGGTCCGTTCCCCTGCGCCGCGTCCTTCCCGCCACCGCTGCCCTGGTCACCCCGGCGGCGGCCGTGCTGGTGATCCTGGTGGCCATCCGCGCCATCAACCCGCTGACCGCCGTGGCGGCGCTGGGCGGCGTGGCGGTGCTGACCCTGATGCTGGTGCGGGCCTATGTGGCCGACCTGGTGGCGATCCTGAATTATGTGCGCGAGCTGACCCGGACCGACGAGGCGCGGGCGCCCGTGGGCTTCCGCTCGGACATGGCCGAGGAGCTGGCCTCGGCCATCTCGCAATGCAAGCGCGCCTGGCAGGCCCGGCACGAGACCATGAATGCCGAGATCGGCCGCTCGGAAACCCTGATCGATTCCCTGCCCGACCCCCTGATCATGCTGGACGAGGGGCGCCGGGTGGTGCGCGCCAATATCTCGGCAAGCCGGGTGTTCGGGCGCGACATGGCCGGACGCGACATGGCCGCCGTGCTGCGCGACCCCGGCATCCTCGAGGCCGCCGATTCGGTACTGCGGGGCGGGCCGGGGCGGTCACTGGAATTCAGCCTGCCCTCCTCCACTGAGCGGGTGTTCCGCGCCCGGGTCGAGCCCCTGGCCCGCGCCATGGCCGACGGCACCGCTGCCGTCATCGCCCTGCATGACATGACCGCCGTGAAGCGGGTCGAGCAGATGCGCGCCGACTTCGTGGCCAATGCCAGCCACGAGCTGCGCACCCCGCTGGCCTCGCTGCTGGGCTTCATCGAGACCCTGCGCGGCCCCGCCCGCGACGACGAGGAAGCGCGCGAGCGGTTCCTGACCATCATGTACGAACAGGGCAGCCGCATGACCCGGCTGGTGGAGGACCTGCTCAGCCTGTCGCGCATCGAGATGAACGAGCATACCCAGCCGGTGGGCCGCGCCGACCTGGGCCGCATCGTCGCCAAGGTGGCCGAAGGGCTGGAGCCCCAGGCCAACCGCCGCAACATGAAGATCGTCACCAGCCTGGACCCCCAATTGCCGCCGGTGATCGGCCAGGCCGACGAGCTGGCGCAGCTGTTCCAGAACCTGATGGACAATGCCCTGAAATACGGCCACGAGGGCACCGAGGTGGAAATCCAGGCGGGCCTGGCCCAGACCCCGCCGCCGGGCCTGAAGGGCCGCAATGGCGCCATCATGATCAGCGTGCGCGACCATGGCGACGGCATCGCGCCCGAGCATATCCCGCGTCTGACCGAACGCTTCTTCCGGGTCGACACCGCCCGCAGCCGCAAGATGGGCGGCACCGGCCTGGGGCTGGCCATCGTCAAGCATGTGGTCAACCGGCACCGGGGCATCCTGGATATCCAGAGCACGCTGGGCGAGGGAACCACCTTTACCGTTTACCTGCCGGTTGCGGAGGCCGCCGGCCCCAACGGCTGAACACCGTAAGCCTTTGATCCTACACCGGAAGAGTAATCGAATTTTGTTGCCTCCCTGGCTTTCAGGGTATAGGTGGCTATATGCGTGTTGCAGTTTCGCGAAATTCAGGAGTGTGCCTTGTCCGTCGAGTCCGCTGCCGCCCAGGATCCCCAGCCCAAGATCAAGATCGAGGCGCGCGACGTCCATGTGTTCTATGGCGAGAAAGAAGCCCTGAAGGGCATCGACCTGGACGTTTATGAAAATGAGGTCACGGCCCTGATCGGCCCCTCGGGCTGCGGCAAGTCCACCTTCCTGCGGTGCCTGAACCGCATGAACGACACCATCGAGGGCGCGCGCGTGACCGGCAGCATCAAGCTGGATGGCCGCGATGTCTATGACCGCAGCCTGGACCCGGTGGTGCTGCGCGCCCGGGTGGGCATGGTGTTCCAGAAGCCCAATCCCTTCCCCAAGTCCATCTACGACAATGTGGCCTATGGCCCGCGCATCCACGGCCTGGCCGACAACCGCGCCCAGATGGACCAGATCGTCGAGGCCTCGCTGCGCCGCGCCGGCCTGTGGGACGAGGTCAAAGACCGGCTGTTCGATACCGGCACCGGCCTGTCCGGCGGCCAGCAGCAGCGCCTGTGCATCGCCCGCGCCATCGCCGTCAGCCCCGAGGTGATCCTGATGGACGAGCCCTGCTCGGCCCTGGACCCCATCGCCACCGCCAAGGTGGAAGAGCTGATCGACGAATTGCGCGAAAACTTCACCATCGTCATCGTCACCCATTCCATGCAACAGGCGGCGCGCGTGTCCCAGCGCACCGCCTTCTTCCACTTGGGCGACCTGGTGGAGGTGGGCGACACCGAAAAGATCTTCACCAATCCCGAAAACAAGCTGACCCAGGGCTACATCACCGGGCGCTTCGGCTAAGCAAGCATAGAAGGAACCTTCGACTTGCCCATGGAACACCACATCGTCAAAAGCTTTGACGAACAGCTGGACAAGCTGAACGACATCATCGCCCGCATGGGCGGCTTGGCCGAGGTGCAGTTGGCCACCGCCATCCAGTCGCTGACCGAGCGCGACTCGGACCTGGCCACCAAGGTGATGAACAATGACTCGCAGGTGGACGCCTACGAAGCCAGCCTGAACGAGGAAGTGGTCAAGACCCTTGCCCTGCGCTCGCCGGTGGCCGACGACCTGCGCCTGGTGATCAGCGCCCTGAAGGTTTCGGCCGACCTGGAGCGCGTGGCCGACCACGCCGCCAATGCCGCCAAGCGTGCCCTGGTGCTGAACCAGATGCCGCCGGTGCCGCCGCTGCGCGCCGTGGCCCGGCTGGGTTGGCTGGTGCTGGACCTGCTCAAGGACGTGATCGACGCCTATCTGGCCCATGACGCCGACAAGGCCATCCAGGTCTGGCAGCGGGACTCCGAGGTGGACGACCTGTATTCCAGCCTGTTCCGCGAGCTGCTGACCTATATGATGGAAGACCCGCGCACCATCACCGCCTGCACCCATCTGCTGTTCGTGGCCAAGAACATCGAGCGGGTGGGCGACCATGCCACCAACATCGCCGAGATGGTCCATTACACGGTCAAGGGCACCTCGCTGTCCGACAACCGCCCCAAGCGCGATGTGACCAGCTTCCTGGGTCGCAAGGACGGCTGAGGCCTCCTCCCCCGCCCGCCTTCGGGCGACGGCAGAAGAAACGAAACAGGCGGCAGATCACTCTGCCGCCTGTTTTTTCAGTCCAAGAAGGAAGCGGCCGCTTAGGCCTTCTTCTTCTTCTTGCCCTCGGCGCGCTCGACGGCCTCGGCGATCATCTTGGCGGCCTCGTCGGCATCGCCCCAGCCGGTGATCTTGACCCACTTGCCCTCTTCCAGGTCCTTGTAGTGGGCGAAGAAGTGCTCG
>CAYOKN010000313.1:0-3606 GCA_964404545.1 uncultured Rhodospirillaceae bacterium
ACTTGCCCCCAAGGGTTCCGCCGCCTAGCTTTGAGAAGGACAAAAGGAACCAGGCTCATGCAGACGGCACCCCGCTCCCCCTCCCATCGCCCGCAGCCCCCTGCCCGCCTGCAGGCCTTGCGGGAAGCCCTGGTGGCGCGCGGGCTGGACGGCTTCGTGGTGCCCCGCGCCGACGAGTTCCAGAACGAATATGTGCCCCCCAGCGCCCAGCGGCTGGCCTGGCTGACCGGCTTCACGGGCTCGGCCGGAGTGGCGGTGGTCCTGGCCGAGCGCGCGGCCATCTTCGTGGACGGCCGCTACACCATCCAGGTTCAGGCCGAGGTGGATACCGAGGCCTTTGCCGTACACCACCTGATCGACCATCCGCCCACCCGCTGGCTGGCCGAGGCGCTGGAGCCCGGCCGCAAGCTGGGCTATGACCCGTGGCTGCACACCCCCGACGGCGTGCGCGGCCTGGCCGCCGCCTGCGCGCGCGCGGGTGCCGAGCTGGTGGCGGTGAGCGACAATCCGCTGGATGCGGTCTGGCACGACCGCCCGGCGGCGCCGGCCACCCCCATTCATCCTCATGGCCTGGAATTCGCGGGCCGCCCGTCGCAGGAGAAGCGGGCGGAAATGGCCGCCGCCCTGGTCAGCGACAAGCTGCAGGCGGTGGTGCTGACCAGCCCGGACAGCTGAATATCCGCGCCACCGACGTGGAGTTTTGTCCGCTGCCGCTGTCATTCGCCATCCTGACCGCCGATGCGGGAGTGCAGTTGTTCGCCCAGCCGGACCGCCTGGACGGCCCGGCACTGGCTTGGCTGGGGCAAGGGGTCACGGTGCGCCCGCCGGCCGAGCTGGGCCCGGCGCTGGATGCCCTGGGGGCGGCCAAGGCACGGGTGCGGCTGGATTGCAGCTCGGCCGCCGCCTGGATCGCGGACCGGCTGGGCCGGGCCGGCGCCGTGGTGGACAATGGCGCCGATCCCTGCCTGCTGGCCAAGGCCGGCGAGACCGCCGTGGAGTTGGCCCGGGGGCTGCACGAGCGGGGTGGGGGTGGAGGGCTGGCGCCGAGCGCACCGCCGGGACGGCGTGGCCATGGTCCGCTTCCTGGCCTGGCTGGCGGCCGAGGCACCGGCGGGCAAGGTGGATGAACTGGGCGCGGCCGAGCGGCTGGAGGCCTTCCGCCGCCAGGGCGAGTATTTCCGCGACCTGTCCTTTCCCACCATCGCCGGCGCCGGCCCCAATGGCGCCATCGTGCATTACCGCTCGACCCCCGCCACCAACCGGCGGCTGGAGGCGGGCCAACTGTTCCTGCTGGATTCCGGCGCGCAGTATCTGGACGGCACCACCGACGTCACCCGCACCCTCGCCATCGGCAGCCCCGATGCGGAACAGCGCCACCGCTTCACCCTGGTGCTGAAGGGACACATGGCCCTGGCCATGGCCCGCTTCCCCGCCGGCACAACCGGCAGCCAGTTGGACGTGCTGGCCCGCATGCCGCTGTGGGCCGAAGGCCTGGACTACGACCACGGCACCGGCCATGGCGTCGGGTCCTATCTGTCGGTGCATGAGGGGCCACAGCGGATCAGCAAGGTGGGCAACCGCATCGCCCTGATGCCCGGGATGGTGCTGTCCAACGAGCCCGGCTACTACAAGACCGGCGGCTATGGCATCCGCATCGAGAATCTGGTGGCCGTCACTTCCCTGGACCGGCCCGAAGGCGGCGAGCGCGATCTCTTGGGCTTCGAGACCCTGACCCTGGTCCCCATCGACCGCAGTCTGGTGGAGCGCAGCCTGCTCACCGACGCCGAAGCCGACTGGCTGAACGCCTATCATGCCCGGGTGCGAGCCGAGCTGACGCCCCTGCTGGACGAGGCGACGGCGGCCTGGCTGCGGGCGGCGACGGAAGCGCTTTAGGCGCTGACGTTTTCACGGTTTGGTGACACATTCAGGCCGTGCGTGCACCGCGTGTTTCCCTCATCTTGAGCCTGTCGAAGGATGTAGGCGGCACCGCCTCGGAGTCCGGCCCGGCCTCAATAGTGATAGCGGCATTGGGCGATCTCCAGGCGCTGCTGGTCGCCCTGATCCGCTACCCGATAGACCAGCCTGTGTTCGCCGGTGATGCGGCGCGACCACCAGCCTGACAGGTTGGCCTTCAACGGCTCGGGCTGGCCCAAGCCGGCAAAGAGGCTGCGCTGGCAGTCGCGGATCAGGTCGTTGATCTTCTTCAGAACCTGCGTGTCGCTGCGCTGCCAGAACAGATAGTCGTCCCAGGCAGCATCGGTCCACAGCAGGTTCATTCTTCGCTCAGCCCACGCGGCTTGGCCTCGCCCGCCTCGGCCTGGGCGATGGAGCGCAGCAGCCGCTCGGCATTGGCCGGGCTGCGCAGCAAATGCAGGGTTTCCATCATCGCGTCATACTCGTCCTTGTCCAGGACCACGGCCGGCGCGCCATTCTGCCGGGTCACCAGCAAGGGCACCTTGGTCTGGTTGACCTCGTCCAGCCGTTCCTTCAGATGCTCGCGCAGGTCGGTATAGGTGCAGACATTCATGGCCAGGGCCCTCCTGTACAGGAATATGGACAGCCCCGCCGCCGATGCAAGCTGGCCATGAAAAAAGCCCCCCGCCCGGCAGGGCAGGGGGCTTTTCCGGCGGTGGAGGGCGGTCAGTGCGCCAGGGCGGCAAAGAAGTCGTTGCCCTTGTCGTCCACGATGATGAAGGCCGGGAAGTCCTCGACCTCGATCTTCCAGATGGCTTCCATGCCCAGTTCCGGATATTCGAGCACGTCCACCTTCTTGATGCAGTTCTTGGCCAGGCCGGCGGCGGCACCGCCGATGGAGCCCAGATAGAAGCCGCCATGCTTCTTGCAGGACTCGGTCACCGCCTTGGCGCGGTTGCCCTTGGCCACCATGACCATGGAGCCGCCATTGGCCTGCAGCAGGTCCACATAGGAGTCCATGCGGCCGGCGGTGGTGGGGCCGAAGGAGCCCGAGGCGTAGCCTTCGGGGGTCTTGGCCGGGCCGGCATAATAGACCGGGTGGTCCTTCATGTATTGCGGCAGGCCCTGGCCGGCGTCCAGCCGCTCCTTCAGCTTGGCATGGGCGATGTCGCGGGCCACGATCATGGTGCCGGTCAGGCTGACGCGGGTCTTGATGGGGTATTGCGACAGGGTCTTGCGGATTTCATCCATGGGGCGCGACAGGTCGATCTTGACCACTTCGCCCGACAGGCTGCTTTCGTCGATCTCGGGCAGGTACTGGGCCGGGTTGGCCTCCAGCCGTTCCAGGAACACGCCGTCCTTGGTGATCTTGGCCTTGGCCTGGCGGTCGGCCGAGCAGGACACGCCGATGCCCACCGGGCAGGAGGCGCCGTGGCGCGGCAGGCGGATCACCCGCACGTCATGGCAGAAATATTTGCCGCCGAACTGGGCGCCGATGCCCATGGCGCGGGTCATCTCCAGCACCTTGGCTTCCATCTCCAGGTCGCGGAAGGCGGTGCCGGCCTTGGTGCCGGCGGTGGGCAGGGCGTCCAGATAGCGGGCCGAGGCCAGCTTCACGGTCTTCAGGTTCTGCTCCACCGACAGGCCGCCGATGACGATGGCCAGGTGATAGGGCGGGCAGGCCGAGGTGCC
>CAYOKN010000314.1:0-318 GCA_964404545.1 uncultured Rhodospirillaceae bacterium
TATCTCAGCACCCGTGGCTCGGCCCCCGAGCTGCCGTTTGACGATGTCCTGCTGGCGGGCCTGGCCCGCGATGGCGGCCTGTATCTGCCCAAGGCCTGGCCGCAGTTCTCCACTGCCGAACAGAAGGCCATGGCCGGCCTGTCCTATTCGGATCTGGCGGTGCGGGTGATGACCCCCTTCCTGGACGGCACCATTTCCGAGGACGACTTCGCCGCCCTGGTGCAGGACGCCTATGCCGGCTTCGACCATGCCGCCGTGGCGCCGCTGAAGCAGTTGGGCGCCAATGACTGGGTGATGGAGCTGTTCCACGGCCCCACC
>CAYOKN010000314.1:385-3592 GCA_964404545.1 uncultured Rhodospirillaceae bacterium
GCATCGTCGGCGCCACCTCGGGCGATACCGGCTCGGCGGCCATCGAGGCCTGCCGTGACCGCGCCGCCATCGACATCGTGATCCTGCATCCCAAGGGCCGCACCTCCGAGGTGCAGCGCCGGCAGATGACCACCGTGACCTCGGCCAACGTCCATAATGTGGCTATCGAGGGCACCTTCGACGACTGCCAGGACATCGTGAAGGCGCTGTTCAACGACCAGCCCTTCCGCGACGAGATGAACCTGTCGGCGGTCAACTCCATCAACTGGGCCCGCATCATGGCCCAGATCGTCTATTATTTCTGGGCCGGCCTGGCCGTGGGCGGGGCGCAGCGCCCGGTGTCCTTCGCCGTGCCGACCGGCAATTTCGGCAATGTATTCGCCGGCTATGGCGCGCGGCAGATGGGCCTGAATGTGGAGCAGTTCGTGGTGGGCTCCAACGCCAACGACATCCTGACCCGCTTCTTCGAGGCCAATGACATGAGCGTGGCCGGCGTGGTGCCCACTTTGTCGCCGTCCATGGACATCCAGGTCTCGTCCAATTTCGAGCGCCTGCTGTTCGACCTGCTGGACCGCGACGGCGGCGCCCTGACCGCCGCCATGGACGCCTTCCGCAAGGGCGGCAAGCTGCCCCTGGACGCCGCCCGCTGGGAAAAGGCCCGCGCCCTGTTCGACGGCTATCGCCTGGATGACGAGGGCACCAAGCTGGTGATCCGCCAGATCTTCGACGAGACCGGCGAGCTGACCGACCCGCACACCGCCGTGGGTATCGCCGCCGGCCGCTCGGCGCGCCGTTCGGCCGCCACCCCCATGATCGCCCTGTCCACCGCCCACCCGGCCAAGTTCCCTGCGGCGGTCAAGGAGGCCACCGGCGTGCATCCGCCCCTGCCCAGCCATCTGGCCGACCTGTTCGAGCGGCACGAGCGCCTGACCGATCTGCCCAACGACGTGGGCGCGGTGCGGGACTTCGTGCGCGCGGCGGCCAAGGTGAGCGCATGAGCCAAGCCTCGGACATCAAGATCACCACTCTGCCCAACGGCATGCGGGTGGTGACCGACCCCATGTCCACCGTCGAGACCGCCAGCATCGGCGTCTGGGTGGACTGCGGCACCCGACACGAGACGCCCGAGATCAACGGCATCTCGCATCTGTTGGAGCATATGGCCTTCAAGGGCACCAAGCGCCGCACCGCGCGCGCCATCGCCGAAGAGATCGAGGCGGTGGGCGGCCATCTCAACGCCTATACCAGCCGGGAGAATACCGCCTATTACGCCAAGGTCCTGAAGGAGGACCAGGCGCTGGCCCTGGATATCATCGCCGACATCCTGCAGCACTCGGTGATCGATGCCGACGAGTTGGAGCGCGAGCAGGCGGTGGTGCTGCAGGAAATCAGCCAGGCCAACGACACCCCCGACGACATCATCTTCGACCATTTCCAGGAAGCCGCCTATCCGGGCCAGGCCATCGGCCGGCCGGTGCTGGGCCGGGCCGAGATCGTCAAGTCGCTGTCCTCGGCCACCATGCATGACTATATGCACGGCAATTATGCCGCCGACCGCATGGTCCTGGCCGCCGCCGGCCGGGTGGACCATGACTGGCTGGTGGATGCCGCCGGCCAGGCCTTCGATTCCTTGCGTCTCTCGGCGGAGCTGACCGAGGAGGGGGCCCGCTACCAGGGTGGCGATTTCCGCGAGGATCGCGACCTGGAGCAGGTGCATCTGGTGCTGGGCTTCGACGGCGTGTCCTATGACGACCCGGACTTCTATTCCGCCTCGGTGATGTCGGCCCTGCTGGGCGGCGGCATGTCCAGCCGGCTGTTCCAGGAAGTGCGCGAGAAGCGCGGCCTGGTCTATTCCATCTATTCCTTCTCGTCCTCCTACCGTGACGGTGGGTTGTTCGCCATCTATGCCGGCACCGGCCAGGACGAGGTGACCGAGCTGATCCCCGTGGTCTGCGACGAGGTGCTGAAGGTCTGCCAGTCCATCGACGAGGTGGAGGTGGCCCGCGCCCGGGCGCAGCTGAAGGCCTCGATCCTGATGAGCCTGGAAAGCACGTCCAGCCGCTGCGAGCAGCTGGCCCGGCAGATGCTGGTCTATGGCCGCCCCATGCCGGTGGACGAGGTGGTGCGGCAGGTGGAGGCGGTGGACGCCGAGGCCTGCATGAAGGTGGCGCGGCGGCTGTTCGCCACCACCCCCACCGTGGCCGCCATCGGCCAGGTGGAGCAGGTGGAGGATTATGACCGCATCCGCAAACGGCTGGCGGTCTGACCGTCCATGGCCGCCCCGGCGCCGCTCCTGCATGTGCTGGTGCAATGGTGCCGCGACCCCCGGCCCGAGCGGCAGGCGGAATATGACGCCTGCCTGGCGGCCAATCTGGATAATCCCTGGGTGGTGGCAGTCCATAACCTGACCGACCCCGCCCATGGGCTGCCGCCGCAGTTTCAGGACCATCCCAAGTTCAGGGCCGCGCCCGCCTCGGGCTGGCTGACCTATGCCGAGGCCTTTGCCTATGCGGCGGCCGAGCTTCCGGGCCAGGCGGTGGCCCTGATCAATCTCGACATCGCCCTCGACCCCGCCTCGCCCTGGGATGAGGCGGTGGGGCTGCTCGCCCAGGGGCTGGTGCTGTGTCAGACCCGGCATGAATGGGACGGGCAAGCGGTTTGGCGCGACCCGGCCTTGTGGGGCGGAGTGGCCGGGGCCCACAGCCAGGACGGTTGGCTGTTCCTGGCACCGCTCCACCTGCCCGGCTGCGATTTTCGGTTGGGCACCCTGGGCTGCGACAATGCCCTGGCCGAGCGGCTGCGCGGCTCAGGCCGCCGGCCGTGCAACCGGGGGGGGCGATTCCGGCTGTTGCATCGGGACCAGGCGCGCGGCAAGAGCGGGGGCAATGCGGTGGGGGTGCATGAGGCCGAGGGGCGCGGCGGACCAGTGCCCCAGGGTCAGTATCTGCTGCCTGATTTCGAGGAGATGGGCAGCGTGGACGCCGTGCTGGACGCGCTGGGCGCTTCAGGGCTGGACCGCTACCAGGTCGCCTGCGACCTCATTTCGGCGGTGGTGAAGGTCAGGAACTGACCCCGACTTCCTCCAGCACCTCGCACCATTCATCATAGCTGGGCGGGTTGATCAGCACCGCCCGGCGGCTGCCGAAGAATACGAACAGACTGCCCGCCGCCGCCGCGCTGGCGCCGCCGTCGCGCACCGCCGCCGCC
>CAYOKN010000315.1:0-3577 GCA_964404545.1 uncultured Rhodospirillaceae bacterium
GCAGCACGCGCACGATCTTGCCCTGGGTCTCCAGCGGCATGTCGGCCACCTCGTCCAGCAGCAGGGTGCCGTTATGGGCCTGCTCCAGGGTGCCCACCTTGCGCGGGCTGTCGGGGCCGTCCTGACCATGTTCGGTGCCGAACAGCTCCAGTTCCATGCGCTCGGGGTGCATGGCGGCGCAATTCATCACCACGAATGGCCCGGATGCCCGGCGCGAGCGGGTGTGCAGCAGGCGCGCCACCACTTCCTTGCCGCCGCCGGCGGGGCCGGTGATCAGCACGCGGCTGCCGGTGGGCGCCACCTTCTCGATGGCTTGGCGCAACTGCACGATGGCCGGGTTGTTGCCCAGAAGCTCAACTTCAGGGCCGGCCCGCAGGCGCAGTTCCTCGTTCTCGCGCATCAGCCGGGCGGCTTCGATGGCGCGGTGCACGAACAGCAGCAGGCGGTCGGTCTCGAACGGCTTCTGGATGAAGTCGTAGGCGCCCTTCTTGATGGCCTCCACCGCGGTATCGATGGTGCCATGGCCCGAGATCATCAACACGGGCACCAGCGGATGGTCGCGCTTGATGGCTTCCAGCACGCCCATGCCGTCCAGCTTGCTGCCGGTCAGCCAGATGTCAAGAACCACCAGCGACGGCCGGCGGGCCGCGATGGCCTCGATGGCCTCGTCGGAATTCGCCGCCTCGCGGGTGGCGTATCCTTCGTCCTGGAGAATATCGGCGATGAGGGAGCGGATGTCGCTCTCATCGTCCACGATCAGGATGTCATGCGTCGCCATGGGTGTTCGCGGTTTCCTGCGAAGTCGGGCTAGCGGGCTCAGCCAGGGGCAGGACCAGGCGGATACAGGCACCGATGCCGTCCGGCCCATCCTCCAGCATCAGTTCCCCGCCATGGTCTTCCATGATTTTCTTCACAATGGCAAGGCCCAATCCAGTGCCCTTGGCTCGGGTGGTCACATAGGGCTCGGTCAGCCGGTCCCGCTGTTCGGCGGGCAGGCCCTTGCCATTGTCCAGGATGGTGATCAGCGCGCGGTCGCCTTCGGTCCACAGGCGGACCTGCACCCGGCCGGGCGCCAGCCCCTCGCCGTCCCGGCCCTGGATGGCCTCGACGGCGTTCTTGGTCAGGTTGGTCAGGGCCTGGCCCAGCAGCCGGCCATCGGCATTGACCATCACTGGCCCGGGCGGCAGTTCGGTCTCGAAGCTGACGTCCGTATAGCCCTGGCGCTGCAGGAACAGGGCCTGGCGCACGATCTCGGTCAGATTGTCCAGCTTGGGCTGGGGGGCCGGCATGCGGGCAAAGGATGAAAATTCGTCCACCATGCGGCCAATGTCGCCCACCTGGCGCACGATGGTGTCCACCAGGGTCTGGAAGGTGTCCTTGTCGGACTCGATTTCCTTCAGATATTTGCGCTTCAGGCGCTCGGCCGACAGCTGGATCGGGGTCAGCGGGTTCTTGATCTCGTGGGCGATGCGCCGTGCCACGTCGGCCCAGGCGGCCTTGCGCTGGGCGCCCACCAGTTCGGTGATGTCGTCGAAGGTGACCACATAGCCCAGCACCTCGCCGTCCAGGCTTTCCGGAGCGATCCGCACGATCAGGGTGCGGCTTCGCCCGTCGCGGGCCAGCTTCACCTCGCCCTGGGCCAGGCGGTCGGCGCGGCTGGAAACGGTGTCGTACAGCTCGGCCATCTCGGGCGCCACCTCGGCCAGGGACCGGCCCTCCATGTCGGCAGCGGCCAGGCCCAGCATGTCGCAGGCGGACCGGTTGGGCAGCGTCACCCGGCCCAGCTCATCCAGGCCGATCACGCCGGCGGTCACGCCGGCCAGCACGGTTTCGGTGAAGCGGCTGCGCTCGTCCAGTTCGCGGTTGGCCTCCATCAACTCCTGACGCTGCCGGGCCAACTGGCTCGTCATGCGGTTAAAGGCGCGGCTAAGAGTGCCCAGCTCGTCGGAAACGCCCACCTCGGTCACGCGCACGGACCAATCGCCCTGGCGCAGCCGCTCGGAGGCGTCGATCAGGGTGATGATGGGGCGGGCCAGGTAATTGGCAAAGGACAGCCCCACCCAGACGGCCGCCAGCAGCAGCAGCAGCGCCACCGTGGCAAACACCAGGGTGAAGGTGATCTCCAGCTCGGACCGCTGGCCTTCGAGGCGTTCATATTCGCTGACCGCCGCCGAGGTGCGCTCCATATGACCCACCACCTTGGGGTCCACCAGACGGCCCACGAACAGGAAGGTGTCGGTGAAGCCGCCCTGCAATTGCACCAGGGCGCGGATGCCGTCGTCGGTGTCGCTGGTCCAGATGGGGGTGTCGCCGGCCCGGGCGCGGTCGATCAGCCAGATAGGCACCTGCTCGGGGTTCATCTGCATCCCGGTCAGGGAATAGCCGGACCGAGCCACAACCCGCCCGTTGGCGTCGAACACCATGGCCTCGGACAGACCCCGAATGGCAGCCTGGGTGGCCACCATGTCCGCGAACAGCTGCGGATTGCGGAACAGCAGCATCTGCTCGCGGTTCAAATCGTTGGCCATGGCCAGCGCGTCGCCGACGATGATGCGCTGATGCTCTTCCATATAGCCGCGCGCCACGGCGTCGGCCTCTTCCAGGGCGGTGCGCACCCGTTCCGAGAACCAGGCCTGCACGCCGATATTGAAGAACAGCACGGAAAACACCGCCATCAGCACCGTGGGCGTCAACGCCACCAGGCTGAACAGCATCACCAGGCGTACATGCAGCTTGGACCCCGCCGCGCCCGAGCGCCGTTCGGCCCAGACCCGAGCAATGCGCCGCGCCACCACCAGGCCCAGCAGCAGCAGGATGGCCAGGTCGGCATAAAGCAGCACGATCACGGTGGTGGGATCGGGCCCGGCGCCGGTCAACACGCCATAGGTGACGATGCCGGCGGCGCTGGCCGCCGCCAGCAGCAGATAGCCCAGCTTGCGGGCGAGCCCGGAGCGGCGCGCCCAGAGCATCACGCGCCGGCTGGCCTGGGTCATTTCAGGCCCCGCACCACCTGGATGTCCAGATCGCGAATCTTCTTGCGGAGGGTGTTCCGGTTGACGCCCAGCACCTGGGCCGCCTTGATCTGGTTGCCCCGAGTGGCCTCCAGGGTCAGGAGGATCAGCGGACGTTCCACCTCCCGCAGTACCCGGTCATAGACGCCGGCTGCGGGCAGGCCATCGGAATGGGCCGCGAAATACTCGCGCAGATGACGCTCCACCATGGCTCCCAGCCCCTCGCCCTCGATGGGCGCCGAGTTGTCCGGCGGCGGCGCGGCCGAGGCCAGTTCGGCCTCGATCACGTCAATGCCGATGACTTCTTGCGAGTAAAGGGCGGCCAGACGGCGCACCAGATTTTCCAACTCGCGCACATTGCCCGGCCAGCGGTGCTTCTTCAGCCGATCCAGGGCCTGGGTGTCCAGCGCCTTCAGCGGCAGGCCCTCGTTCGCTGCCTGCATCAGGAAATGCCGGGCCAACTCGGGGATGTCCTCGGCCCGCTCGCGCAGGGGCGGCAGGCGGATCGGCACCACGTTGAGGCGGTAGAAAAGGTCCTCGCGAAACAGTCCCTGGCGGATCAGCTG
>CAYOKN010000316.1:0-3562 GCA_964404545.1 uncultured Rhodospirillaceae bacterium
ACGGCGACGACATTGCGGCCCTTCGCGCGCTGGACGGGGCGGGGGGCGAGGGTCGGGGTGGGCGGCAAGCTCATGAAACGGCCTCGGTCCAATGGGGTTCGTCAGATGAATGCGGGGGCGCGGCCGGTTCCGCCGCTGCCGGTTCGGCGGCGTCGGGCATGATCAGGCGGGCCATGAAAGCGGGGCTGATGGCGGTTACCCCATGGGCCACATGGGGGGTGCCGGACACATCGCAGAACATCAGCTGGGCGGCATCGGCGGCGGCCAGGATGGCGCCCAGCCGGCGGGTGGTGTCCAGCCGGGTGGCCAGAAGGCGGGTGGCGCCCACCTCGCCGAAGGCTTCGCCGATCTCTTGCGCCTCCATGGGATCGCCGCCGGCGGCCAGCACCAGGATCGGCTCCACGTCGGCGGCCTCGACCATCTCGCGCAGATAGTCCATGTCGCTTTGCTTGAAGGGGTTCAGGGCCGGGCTGTCGATGAATACCAGGTCGAAGGCCGGGGTCATGCCGGCCACCAGTTGGCGCAGGCTGTCGGGCCCGCGCGCCGAGGCCAGGTCGATCTCCAGGATGCGGGTGAAGGCGGCCAGCTGCAGAGCGGCGCCGGCGCGGATATTGTCGGCGGAAATGATGCCAACCTTGCGTTGCTTCAGGGTCGAGCGGGCGGCCAGCTTGGCCACCGCCATGCTTTTGCCCGATCCGGCCGGCCCCACCAGCATGAAGGGGCGCGGCGCCGAATGCTCGGGCAGCGGTGCGAAGGTATAGGCGGCTTCCAGGGCTCCCACGCAAGCCCGCAAGGGGTCGGCCTGCTCCGATGCGCGGGCCGCATTGCCCAATTTCTCCACCAGCCGCTCGGGCACGCCATGGCCCTTCAGGGCCTCGCATACCGCATCGGCGGCGCGGTTGCCCGAACCGGACCCGCCGAACAGGGATTCCAGGGCCTGGTCTTCCTCCACCTCCTCCAGCGCGGCGGTGATTCGCACGCCCTTGCCGCCGGCGGCGCGCTGGGTCGAGACGATGATGGCATCGTCGCCCAGCTCGTCCCGGACGAGCTGCATGGCCTCGGCCATGCTGGGTGCGGTGAAGGACTTCAGGCGCATGGATTAGATCTGCCCCAGGGTCTTGATCTTGGCCTTCGGGTGGATCTCGCTTTGCGACATCACCACCGTCATGGGCCGGAAGCGTTCGATGATGGATCGCACATAGGGGCGCACCATGGGGCTGGTCAGCAGCACCGGAGCCTCGCCCTGCATGGCGAACCGCTCGAAAGTCTGACGCACTTTGCTGATGAATTCCTGAAGACGGGTGGGCGGCATGGACAATTGCCGTTCCTCGCCCTGGCCCACCAGGGACTCCAGGAAAGCCTGTTCCCATTCCGGGGACAGGGTGATCAGCGGGATGAAGCCTTGGCCGCCCACATTCTGGTCCGAGATCTGGCGGGCCAGGCGGGCGCGCACATGCTCGGTGATCAGCATGACATTGCGGGTATGGCCGCAGGCCTCGGAGATGCCTTCCAGGATCGAGGGCAGGTCGCGGATGGACACCCGCTCGGTCAGCAGGTTCTGCAGCACGCGCTGGATGCCGCCCACGGTGATCTGGGTGGGAACGATGTCGGCGATCAGCTTCTGATGGTCCTTGTCCAGCTCGTCCAGCAGCTTCTGGGTCTCGGCATAGGACAGCAGCTCGGCCATGTTGTCCTTGATCACCTCGGTGATGTGGGTGGTGATCACGGTGGGCGGGTCCACCACGGTATAGCCGCGGAACAGGGCTTCCTCGCGGCTGGTGGGGTCGATCCAGGTGGCGGGCAGGCCGAAGGTGGGCTCGCGGGTCTTTTCGCCCGGCAGGGTGATTTCCTCGCCGCGCGGGTCCATCACCAGCAGCATGTTGGGGCGCAGCTCGCCGCGCCCGGCCTCCACTTCCTTGATGTAAACCACATAGGTATTGGCGGCCAGCTGCATGTTGTCCTGGATGCGCACCGACGGCATGACGAAGCCGTTCTCCTGGGCCAGGGCGCGGCGCAGGGCCTTGATCTGGTCGGTCAGCTTCTGGCCGCGCGGGCTGTTGATCAGGGACAACAGGGCATAGCCCAGCTCCAGGCGCACCTGGTCGATCTTCAGGGCCGAGGAAATGGGCTCCTCGGCCACCGGGGCCTGGGCCGCCGCCGCAGCCGCCGCCGCCGCTTCCTCCTCGGCCGGGGTGGGGCGCAGGCGCTGCTGGCGGTCCAGGTAATAGGCGCCGCCGCCGGTCAGGGCGGCCAGAAGGAAGAAGGGCACGAAAGGCAGGCCCGGCAGCACCGCCATGCTGATCATCAGGAAGGACGACATGCCCAGCGCCTTGGGGTAGCCGCCCAGCTGGGCATAAAGGGCCTTTTCCGTGGGGCCGTCGGTGCCGGTGCGGGTCACCAGGATACCCGAGGCGATGGACACCACCAGGCCGGGGATCTGGCTGACCAGGCCGTCGCCCACGGTCAGCTTGGTATAGATGTCGGCGGCTTCCAGGAAGCCGAGGTCGTTCTGCACGATGCCGATGAACATGCCGCCGACCACGTTGATGAACACGATCAGCAGGCCGGCCACGGCGTCGCCGCGCACGAATTTCGAGGCACCGTCCATGGCGCCGAAGAAGGTGCTTTCCTTTTCCAGCTCGGCGCGCCGCTTCTTGGCTTCGGTCTCGTCGATCAGGCCGGTGGACAGGTCGGCGTCGATGGCCATCTGCTTGCCGGGCATGGCGTCCAGGGTGAAGCGCGCCGCCACTTCGGCGATACGGGTCGAGCCCTTGGTGATGACCATGAAATTCACGATCACCAGGATGGCGAAGACCACGATGCCGATGGCGAAATTGCCGCCCATGATGAAGTCGGCAAAGGCCTCGATCACCTTGCCGGCGCCATCGGGGCCTTCATGGCCGTGCGCCAGGATCAGCCGGGTCGAGGCCAGGTTCAGTGACAGCCGGAACAGGGTCGAGACCAGCAGCACCGTGGGAAAGGACGAAAACTGCAGCGGCTTGTCGATGAACAGCACGGTCATCAGGATCATCACCGATATGGTGATGGACAGCGCCAGGCTGACGTCCAGCAGCCAGGTGGGCATGGGCAGGATCAGGATGACCAGCACCATGACCACGGCCATGGCGAAGATCAGGTCGCCGCGCATGGCCTTGGCGCGGACAACGCCCAGGATCTTGCCCAGGTCGGCCCCGGTGGGCAGCATGCCGCCCCCGCCGCCGCCGTTTGCGCCGCCGCCGTCCGTTACCGTGGCTGGGGTGTTGTCTGCCATCTGCCGTCCGTCCCCGCCGCCTTAGGCGGTGGCTCCCTCGCCGGGCGGCGGCACGGCCACGCCCTCGTCGGCATAGAGGCGCAGCTTGTTGCGCAGGGTTCGGATGGAAATGCCCAGGATGTTGGCCGCGTGGGTGCGGTTGCCCAGGCAGTGGGTCAGGGTGTCGATGATCAGGTCGCGTTCCACGTCTGCCACGGTGCGGCCCACCAGGCCGGCGGTGCCGGTGGCGGTGACCGCATTGGCGGCCTGCGCGGCGGCCGTGGCCGTCAGCGCGTTGAAAAGGGTCGATTT
>CAYOKN010000317.1:0-3554 GCA_964404545.1 uncultured Rhodospirillaceae bacterium
GGGGCCCATTGCGCCCTGTGCCTGCCCTCGGGCGCCCAGACCGCCACCCTGCTGCCGGCGACAGCCTTGCTGCCCCTGCCGGTGCGCCAGACCGCCTTGACCCTGGCGCTGCCGGCGGCGCAGACCTGGGCCAGCCCCGCCCGCCACCATCCCGCCAGCCCCCGCGCGCCTCCGGTCCGAGCCTGACGCCCGTTCGTTCAGACTCGTTTTTTTCCGGAGACATTCCCATGACCCGTCTTGCCGGGCGAGCCGTGCTCGCCCTGACCTCGATCCTGGCCGCGCCGCCGCTGCAGGCCCAGGACGCCCTGCGCCTGGACACCGTCACCGTGGAGGCCGACCGCCTGCCCGAAGCGGCCACCAGCACCCTTGATCCCCATGCCGCGCCCCGGCCGCCGGCCGCCGACGGTGCCGCCTTCCTGCGGGACCTGCCCGGGCTGGATGCCGGCCGCATGGGCGGCCACGGCCTGGAGCCGGTCATCCGGGGCCAAAGCCAGACCCAGCTGAACATCGTGGTGGACGATGCCTGGGTGCATGGCGGCTGCCCCAACCGCATGGACCCGCCCACCGCCTATGCCCCGGCGGAAAGCTTCGACAGCATCACCGTGGTGCGCGGCTACCAGTCGGTCCGCTATGGTGCGGGCGGCACCGGCGGCACCGTCCTGTTCCAGCGCGAACCGGTCACCTTTGCCCCCGGCGAATGGTGGCAGGGCCGCAGCGGCGCCAGCTATGACAGCAACGGCGTGGTGCGCGGCGCCTGGGCCGATGCCGCCGCCGGCACCGCCGAGGGCCAGGTGCGCGGCTTCGGCATGGCCAAGAAGGCCGAGAATTACGAAGACGGCGCCGGCCGCGACGTGCGCAGCGCCTTCAATCAATTGGGCGGCGGGCTGATGACCGCCTGGACGCCCCGGGCGGACAGCAGCCTGACCCTGGGCGTCGAGCGGCAGAAGATCACCGACGCCCTTTATGCCGGCGCCACCATGGATGCGCCGGAGTCGGAAAGCACCATCTGGCGTGCCGGCCTGAAGCACCGCCTGCAGGATGCCGGCCCGCTGCGGCGGATCGAGGCCTCGGCCTATCATTCCGGCGTGGACCATGTGATGGACAATTACAGCCTGCGCAGCCGCACCACCGGCTTTCTGCAGGCCCCCACCCAGTCGGACACCAGCGGCGGCCGCCTGGCCGGCGAACTGGCCCTGGGCGAGGGCAAGCTGGAACTGGGCCTGGACGCCCAGCATCTGGAGAAGTCGGCCCGGCGCTATCGCGGCGCCACGGCGCAGTCGGTCACCATCCTGCAGTCGGTGCTGTGGCCCGATGCCAGCATCACCCAGACCGGCGCCTATGCCGAGGCCACCCTGCCGATGGCCGAGACCAGCCGGGTGATCGCCGGGCTGCGCTATGACCATGTGGTGGCCGACGCCGACGCCGCCGACCAGGTGGGCAGCATGCCGGCGCAGAGCCCGAACCAACTTTATGCCGCCTATGCCGGCACCACCGCCGAGGAGCGCGAGGAACACAATCTGGGCGGCCTGCTGCGGCTGGAATGGGACCTGGACGCCCGCACCATGGCCTGGACCGGACTGTCCCGCTCGGTGCGCACCGCCGACGTGACCGAACGCTTCATGGCGTCGAACAGCACCACCGCCGCCAGCCGCTGGGTGGGCAATCCCGGCCTGCAGCCGGAAAAGCATTATCAGTGGGATGCCGGCCTGGCCGCCAAGGCCGCCGACTGGAGCCTGGAGGGCAGCCTTTATGCCGACCGGGTGCGAGACTATATCCTGCGCACCCGCGCCGCCGACCGGGCCGCCATTTACCGCAATTCCGAGGCGCTGCTGCTGGGCGGCGAGATGGCGGGCCGGCTGCGGCTGGTGGACCGGTTATGGGCCGGCGCCCAGGCCGGACTGACCTGGGGCGAAAATCTGGCCGACGATCGGGCGCTGGCCCAAATTCCGCCGCTGCAGGGCAGCCTGAGCCTGGCCTGGGAGGAGACTGACTGGACCCTGGGCACCCGCCTGCGCGGCGCCGCCAAGCAAGGCCGCATCGATCCGGTGGGCGGCCAGGACGCCGACGAGACCGCCGGCTGGATGGTGCAGGACCTGTTCGCCAGCTATGACTTCGGCGGGGTATCGGTGGGAGCCGGCGTCACCAATCTGTTCGATGCCGACTATGCCCGGCACCTGAACCGCGCGGCCAGCTTCGACCCCACGGTGGAGCAGGTGTCCGAGCCGGGCCGGTCCCTTTACATGACCGTCAACGCCCGGTTCTAGGCCAAAGAGGGGGCGGGGCTGCCCCGCCCCCTTCACTTCATGCCGCAGGCCTCGGCGGCGCGGCTGCGGGCTTGGCCGAAGCCGCTCAGCGAGAAATTGTCGGTCACGGGCGTGCCCTTGGCCGGCACCGCCTTGATCACCAGGTCTTTGCCCTTGGCCATGGCGTCGGCCAGCGCCTTGTCGCTGGCGGCATCGCGGGCCCAGGCGGTGTCGCCCTGGGTGAACAGGTCAAAGGGCTTGCCGCCGGGATCGGCCACCACCGGGCTGTCCTTCTTCAAGGGCAGGCCGGCGGAATAGCTGAACACATCAGCGGTCTTGTCGGCGGTGCGGAAGGTCACGGTGACCATGGCCGTCTTGCGGTCCTTGGGCGCGCCGGTGCTACGCTTGGGCAGGGAGGCCGCATAGCAGACCTTGCCGCCCTTTTCCGTATAGACATAGGCTTCCCAGTCGCCAGACTTGCCCAGGTCCTTGGCCTGTTGCGCCATGACGGGCGCGGCGGCCAGCAGCATGACGGCGGCAGCGCACTGGACAGCGGCGAATTTCAGACGAATCATTGGGTCACGGTCTCCGGCATCACATCTCTGGCGACAAGAACACTTGAGGCAGCGCCCATGTCAACCTCCGCCATCTCTTCCAGCCGCCCATGCCCGCCCCGCTCGGGCGCCGACCCTGTCCTGGTGGAAGTCACCCGGGGCGGCGTCGTGGAAAGCGTGCATCACGGCATCGCCGTGCTGTGCGATGCCTCGGGCCGGGTGGTCGAGGCCTGGGGCGATGTGGACCGGCCCGTATTCCCGCGCTCGTCGGTCAAGCCGATTCAGGCCCTGCCGCTGCTGGAAACCGGCGCGGCGGCCCGCTTCGAGCTGTCCGATGCGGAAATCGCCCTGGCCTGCGCCTCGCATTCGGGCGAACCGCAGCATGTGAAGCTGGTGACCCAATGGCTGGCCCGGGTGGGGCTGGACGAGACCGACCTGGAATGCGGCGCTCACGCCCCCACCAATCCCACGGCGGCCCGCCAGATCCTGAAAAGCGGCCAAGACATTTCGGCCCTGCATAACAACTGCTCGGGCAAGCATGCGGGCTTCCTGACCACCGCCTGCCATCGCGGCGAGCCCACCTTGGGCTATATCGACGCCGACCACCCGGTACAGCAGCGGGTGACCGAGACCCTGGCCGAAATGACCGGCGTACCCGCGTCCCAGGGCATGGGCACCGACGGCTGCGGCATCCCCACCTTCGCCATCCCGCTGGCCGCCCTGGCCACCGCCATGGCCCGCATGGCCGATCCGTCCC
>CAYOKN010000318.1:0-3552 GCA_964404545.1 uncultured Rhodospirillaceae bacterium
TGTCTGCACTTGGTTAAGCGGCCTCCAGAGCCTGGGTCAGATCGGCGAGGATGTCGTCGATATGTTCGATGCCAATGGACAGGCGAACATACCCCTCGGACACGCCGGTCGCCAACTGGTCTTCCACCGACAACTGGGAATGGGTGGTGCTTGCCGGGTGGATGGCCAGCGAACGGGCATCACCGATATTGGCCACATGGTAGAACATCTGCAGCGCGTTGATGAAGGCCTTGCCGGCATCGAGGCCGCCCTTCAGCTCGAAGCCCAGCAGGCCGCCATAGCCCCGCTTCAGCACGGCATCGGCACGGCGGCGATGCTCGCCGGTCTGCAGGCTGGGATGGATGACCTTGGTGACCTTGGGGTGCTTGGACAGGAACTCGGCCACCTTGGCGGCATTCTCGCAATGGGCGCGCATGCGCAGGGGAAGCGTTTCGATGCCCTGGATGGTCTGGAAGGCATTGAACGGGCTGGCGGCGGCGCCGATGTCGCGCAACAGCACGGTGCGGGCGCGGATGATGTAGGCCACCGGGCCCAGCGGCTTCACCGCCTGGGTCCAGACCGCACCGTGATAGCTGGGGTCGGGCTGGTTCAGGGTGGGGAAGCGATCGCCGTGCTTCTCCCAGTCGAAGCTGCCCGAATCAACGATCATGCCGCCAATGCTGGTGCCGTGGCCGCCGATGTATTTGGTGGTGGAATAGACCACCACATGGGCGCCGTGCTCGATGGGCTTGCAGATGATGGGGGCGGCGGTGTTGTCCATGATCAGCGGCAGGCCGATTTCGTTGCCGATAGCGGCCACTTCCTTGATGGGGAACACCTGCAGCTTGGGATTGGGCAGGGTCTCGGCATAGAAGCAGCGGGTCTTTTCGTCCACCGCGCGGCGGAAGTTCTCGGGGGCGGCCGGATCAACGAAGCGGGCCTCGATGCCCATCTGCTTGAAAGTATTCGCGAACAGGTTCCAGGTGCCGCCATAAAGGTCGGTGCTGGTGACGAAATTGTCGCCGGCCGAGCACAGGTTCAGGATGGCGAAGGTGCTGGCCGCCTGGCCCGAGGACACCGCCAAAGCCGCCACGCCGCCTTCCAGGGCGGCCACGCGCTGTTCCAGCACGTCATAGGTGGGGTTCATGATGCGGGTGTAGATGTTGCCCATTTCCTTGAGGGCGAACAGATTGGCCGCATGCTCGGTGTCGCGGAACTGGTAGCTGGTGGTCTGGTAGATCGGCACCGCCACCGAGGCCGTGGTGGGATCGCTGCGGTAGCCGGCATGCAGTACGATGGTTTCCGGATTGGTGGTCTTCACGGTCATTCTTTTCTGTCTCCCACGTTCTTACGGCCTGCGGCGGCGCCAAGGGCAACGGCAACAAAAAAACCGCCCCGAGTGATGAGGCGGTTGTCCGCCGTCGCTTTAGCCGTATTTCTAGCGCGCCCGCAAGCTGTCGAGTCAAATCGGCGCATTAGGAGGAGAAAACAACATCCCTGGTGGAATGTCAACGCAGCTGGTGTAGAATGTTAGGTAATACGAATATGCGAGTGTAAATAGGGTCATGCCAGACGAAGTGCTGTTCGAATTCAAGCGGGTAGGGGCTTATGTGAAGGTTACTGCCCTGCATCCGGCCACCCTGACCGAGGTCAGCCTGGTGGGGCCGGCCAGCGCAAGCCAGCGCCAGCTCGAGTTCGAGGCGGTCAGGAAACTGAACTACGTGCTGCAAAAAAACGGTAAGCCGCCGGTACGCTAGCGCCAGATTCGCGCCCAGAAAGCCAAAGGGGGCTGGAAAGTCTTCCAGCCCCCTGCATTCGTCGGCCCCAACCGCTTCAACCCCACTCCCCACTCCCCAGTGGCTTAGCGGCGACCGCGGCGTCCCCGGGTTTCCTCTTCGGTCGGCTTGCGGCCCAAGCCGATCTTCTTGGCGAAGTCCGACCGCTGGGCGGCGTAGTTCGGCGCCACCATGGGATAATCCGGCGGCAGGCCCCACTTGGCCCGGTATTCGTCGGGGGTCATATTGTAAGTGGTGCGCAGATGCCGCTTCAGCATCTTCAACTTCTTGCCGTCTTCCAGGCAAATGATGTAGTCGGGCATCACCGACTTTTTGACCGGCACCGCCGGACGGGGGGCTTCGGCCTTCACTTCGCCGCCGTTGCCGTCCAGGCTGCTCAAAGAGCTATACACGGTCTGGATCACTTCCGGGATTTGCCCGGCAGGCAGCGGGTTCTTGCTCACATAGGCAGCAACCACATCCACGGCCATGCGCAGGATGTCGTCGCGGGAAATCTTTTCGGCGGTGTTATCGCTCATTTTAGTGGCTTTCTGTTCCCAAGGGTCGACTGACTTCCAAATACCCACAGAGCCCCCATGGTGTCAATTCCTAATGGGCTTGTCTCCAGTATTGAATACTTACAATCTTAACAGACCCAAGAAAAACCAATTTACCCACGTTGCACAATACCCCTTCCGGGCAGTCGAGGCTGAGCATGTTCTTATGACCATGATCGGCGGGCGCCAGGATTATGCCGATCGGTCATGCCGCTGGCGCATGACCGATCGGTAGTGGCGGATTGGCAAGTCAACCCGACATATGGTATCTAAGCCGTCTGCCCGTTCCCCCCGATCCCAAGCAGGTGGCCAATCCATGACTTCCCGCACCATCGCCGTTGCCAGTGACCATGGCGGTTTCGAACTGAAAGCCAAGTTGCAGGCGCGTCTGGAAGGCCTTGGCTGGACCGTGCTCGATCTGGGTGTGAATGGCCCGGAGTCGGTGGATTACCCTGATTATGCCCATGCGGTAGCCGACGCCCTCAAGGACGGCCGGGCCGAGCGCGGCCTCCTGGTCTGCGGCTCGGGCATCGGCATTTCCATTGCGGCCAACCGCCATGCCCATGTGCGCGCCGCGCTGATCCATGATGCATACGGCGCCCGTATGTGTCGTCAGCACAATGACGCCAATGTCATCGTGTTCGGCGGCCGCACCACCGGCGACGAGGTGGCTCTGGACTGCCTGAAAATTTTCCTCGAGACCGAGTTCGAGGGCGGACGCCATCAGCGCCGCATCGACAAGCTCTCGTGCTCTTGCTGAATTCAACTCCCATCAGGATCTCTGCCACGATGTCTTCCAAGGCCTTCCTGGACAAATTCTTCGGCACCTCTCTCGCCGAGACCGATCCCGCCCTGTTCGGCTCCATCCGCAACGAGCTGAAGCGCCAGCAGGACCAGATCGAGCTGATCGCTTCCGAGAACATCGTCTCGCGCGCCGTGCTCGAGGCCCAGGGCTCGGTGATGACCAACAAATACGCCGAGGGTTATCCGGGCAAGCGTTACTATGGCGGCTGTGAGTTCGTGGATGTGGCCGAGGAATTGGCCATCAACCGCGCCAAGGAGCTGTTCGGCTGCGCCTATGTCAACGTGCAGCCCAATTCCGGCTCGCAGGCCAACCAGGCCGTGTTCTTCGCGCTGATGCAGCCGGGCGACACCTTCCTCGGCCTGAATCTGGCCGCCGGCGGCCATCTGACCCACGGCGCCGCGCCCAACACGTCGGGCAACTGGTTCAAGCCGGTGTC
>CAYOKN010000319.1:0-3534 GCA_964404545.1 uncultured Rhodospirillaceae bacterium
TGAAGCTGATCCGCCAGCGCCATCCCGAGCTGGCCGACCTGGCCCTGGTCTATGCCTCGACCCCCGACTTCCAGGGCGCCCTGCAGGACGGCTGGGCGGCGGCGGTGAAAAGCGTGATCGAGCAGCTGGTGGAGCGGCCCACGGGCTCTGCCATCCGCGGCCAGGTGAACATTCTGGCGGGCAGCCACCTGACCCCCGGCGACATCGAGGAAATCCGCGATCTGGTGGAGGCCTTCGAGCTGACCCCCATCATCCTGCCCGACATCTCGGGCTCGCTGGATGGGCATGTGCCGGCGGATTATGTGGGCGCCTCGCTGGGCGGCACCACCATCGAGGAAATCCGCGCCATGGGCCGGTCCGAGGTGACGCTGGTGCTGGGCTCGGCCCAGGAGCCGGCGGCGCAGCTGTTGAAGGAAACCTGCGGCGTGCCCTTCCGGGTGTTCCACCGCTTGACCGGGCTTCTGGCCGTGGACGAGTTCGTGGCCGCCCTGATGGAGATTTCCGGCCGCCAGCCCACCTCCAAGATCCGCCGCCAGCGCAGCCAGTTGCAGGACGCCATGCTGGACGGCCATTTCTTCTTCGGCGGGCTGAAGGTGGCGCTGGCCGCCGAGCCCGATCTGCTCTACGGCCTGGGCGCCTGGCTGGCCGACATGGGGGCCGAGATCGCCGTGGCGGTCACCAGCACCGACACCAGCCGCGAGGTGCTGGCCAAGCTGCCTGCCGAGACCGTGCTGGTGGGCGACCTGGATGACTGGGAGCAGGGCGCGGTGGAGAAGGACTGCGGCCTGTTGATCACTCATGCCCATGGCCGCCAGGCGGCCGAGCGGCTGGGCCTGCCCTTCCATCGTGCCGGCTTCCCCATGTTCGACCGGCTGGGCGCCGCCCACAAGGTTTCGGTGGGCTATCGCGGCACCCGCGAGCTGATCTTCGAGGTGGGCAACCTGCTGCTGGCGCAGGACCACCATCCCACGCCGGATAGCTGGCGCCGGGCAGGGGAGGGCGCCCATGCGCAGACTCCGGCTCATTGACCAGACCGCTCCCGATCAGGTGCCGCCCGCGCGGCAAGGAGGACTGATGAAGATTGCCTTCACCACCCAGGACATGAAGCGGGTGGACGCCCATTTCGGCAGCGCGCCGAAGCTGGCCATCTACGAGGTGAGCCCCGAGGAGTCCAAATTCCTTGAAGCCATCCAGTTCGATGTGCTGACCGAGGAATCCGGCTCGCATGACGAGGCCGAGGATCGGCTGTCGGCCAAGATCGATGCGCTGAAGGGCTGCTCGCTGCTGTTCACCCTGGCCATCGGCGGCCCCGCCGCCGCCCGGGTGGTCAACAACAAGGTGCATCCCATCAAGATCAACCAGCCCGAGGGCATCCCGGAGGTGATCGACCGGGTGCAAACCATGCTGAAGGGCAACCCGCCGCCTTGGCTGCGCAAGGTGCTGGCCAATGGCGAGAAGTCCATGGACTTCCTGGATGGAGAGGACTGAGAGATGAGCGCCATCGCCGAACTGACCGAGGACGTGGCCCTGCAGCAGCCCTTCGTGAGAGAGCTGATCATGCAGATCCGTGCCCAGGATTCCCACGGCAACTGGGAAGGCAAGCCCGACCGGGTGCTGCTGGACGATTTCATCCTGGACAAGGAGAAGCGCAAGCTGATCCCGATCATCGGCGACCCGGATCCCGACACCCTGTGGCGCCTGGGGCTGTTCTATGCCGCCGTCAGCCTTCAGATCGAGAAGCGTACCGGCGTCATGGCCGCGCCCATCAGCAAATTCAGCCATGAAGGCTTCGGCCGCATGCTGGTGACCGCCGGCCGCCTGGTGCTGATCAACAAGACCCTGCGCGACGTCCACCGCTTCGGCTTCGAGACCGTGGCCAAGCTGAATGTCGAAGGCGAGAAGCTGGTGGCCGACGCCGTCTCGTGGATCGAGAAGTACCCCGACGTGGCGAAGCTGTGAGGGGGGCGAGATGAGCGACGACGTCGAGGCCGTGAAGGCCGAGGTCAAGAAACTGAATGCCCAGGCCACGGCGGCCAAGATGGACCTGCACGACCTGTCCGAGGAACTGCCGGTGGGCTGGGAAAAGATCATGGAGGTCGCCCAGCGCACCCATGATTGCTACGCCAGGCTGACGGACGCCCGCGCGCGTCTCAAGGCCCTGGGCGGCTGACGCGGTTTCCAAGAGGGGAGAAGAGAGATGGGTGAGTTCTTTACCAAGGGCGGCAATGCCTGGACGCCCGAATATATCGTCGCCATCGATCCGGAGGAATGCATCGGCTGCGGCCGCTGCTTCAAGGTCTGCGGCCAGGATGTGCTGACCCTGGTGGGCATCAACGAGGACGGCGAGGTGGTGTCGCTGGACGATGATGACGACGACGAAATCGAAAAGAAGGTGATGACCGTGTCCAACGCCGATGACTGCATCGGCTGCGGCGCCTGCGCGCGGGTCTGCGGCAAGAACTGCCAGACCCACGAAAAGGCTGCCTGACGGCACGGCGTTCCTTTGCGATTGCCGGCGGCGCCTTTGGGGTCGTGGAGAGCGGCGGACCCTTCCTTCCATCCGTTGCTGTTTGCGCACTCTTCGCCGGCATGGGCGCCCGGTTTCCTGGTTTCTGATGGGGGTCGGAACCAGGAGGCCGGGCGTCATTCCTTTTCGCGATGCGCCATCTTGCACCATCCCGTTCGGCCATTATTTAATTCAAAGGTGTGACGTCGATCACTGGACAGTCCAGGGAAAGCGCGCTAGAGTTCGAACAGGAGAATCCGCGACCAAATTTCAGGTTGCAGGAGGGAAGAATGAACATCCCAAGCGTGAACGCAGAAGCGTTGAGCCATATCCGTCCGGTCGAAGCCGCTGTTTCCGTCGCGGCACCGATCCAGGCGGCGACCAGGGAAGCCCCGGCGGGGGCTCCGCCCTATATCAGCCCCATTCTGACGGTGGATCAGCCGTCGGGAATGGTGATCATGAAATTCCGCGACCAGTCCACGGGTGAAGAGCAGAGCCAGTGGCCTGCCCCTCATGTGGTGCGCGAATACCAGAACACCGACCCGGCGGGCGCCCCTGCGGCGGCCGCTGGCGGCGGCGAGGCGGCTGGCCAGCCCGGAAGTTCCGGCAGCTCCGGCGCCCCCTCTGGTGATGCCGGCGGTTCCTCGGCCCCTGCGGCCAGTTCCGCCCCCGCTGCTCCGGTCAGCGTCAGCGCCTGACGGCCTTCCCTCCTGCCGTCGAGTAAGGCCCGCCTTTTGGCGGGCCTTTTTGTTGCAAAAATGACTTAGGCTTGGTGCGAATTGTCATGTGCCGGGACGCGGGATGCCTCCCGCCAAACCGTCGCACCGTCATGCCATGCCGGCAAAGAAAACCCCGCCGGGACGGGCATCCCGGCGGGGGGTGTCGGATCCGGCCGCTGAACGGTCAGGCGGCGTGGATGTCGTCCAGGAACCGCTCCACCTTGCCACGCAGTTCCTCGGCATTGTGCAGCAGTTCGTCCGCCGAGCGATAGACCAGCTCCGCCGACTGGCCGGTTTCGTTGGCGGCGT
>CAYOKN010000320.1:0-3510 GCA_964404545.1 uncultured Rhodospirillaceae bacterium
ATCGTCGGGGTATCGGTGCTGGCCGGGGCGCCGCCCGAGACGCCCGCGCCCTCGGCCCCGCCTGAGGAAGGCGTCGCGACTCCGGAAGGGCCAGCGCCCGGCCTGCCCGGCTTGGCGACGGCGCAGAACGACCAGCCCGGCGCAGCAGGCGCGGCGCAGGCCGGGATCGAGATCGTGGTGAAGTTCAGGGACGATGGGCGCGTCAGGGACATCATCGACGCCTTCTGGCGCGACCAGGCCCAGCTGGCCGCCCAGAGTACCAGCCTGCCGGCCGCCCCGGCGGCGCAGGCCGGGCATCCCCTGACGGTGGCGCCGGAAGGCGGTTGGGTCCTGGGCGGCCAGCCGTTGGGGGCGCTGGCCTACAAGGCTGAACTGGCCGAGGCCGACCTGCCCGGCGGGCTGGCCCGGCGCCTGGCCTTTCTCGAGGCCAATCTGGCGGTGAACACCCTGCGCGACCAGATCGACGCCGGCTGGTCGGTGCTGAAGATGGTGGACGGCGTCGCCGACGAGTTCGAGGACACCGCCGGCATTGACGGGAGGCTGTCCGAGGGCGCGCAATATGAGCCGGCGGGCGGCCATTACAGCCCGGCCGACGGCTCGGTGGTGGCCCGCCACGGCCTGGATTACAAGACCGGCACCCGGCTGCTGCTGACCTATGCCGGGCCCGAGGCGGCGCTGCAGGGCCAGGCCTTCACCCTGGCCGAGGCCCGCTCCATCGGGGCCGTGCGGTTCTGGCTGGACAAGGCGGGCAGCCCGACCGGCACCTTGACCGCCCGCCTGTGGGCGGTCAGCGGCAGCGTGGGCAGCACCGCCGTCCCCACCGGCGCCGCGCTGGCCACGTCGCAGACGGTCAAGGAACAGGCGGTGACGGCGGCCGGCGGCTGGGTCACCTTCTTCTTCCCGTCGCCGGTGGCGCTCCAGCCGGGCCAGTACGGCCTGTCGGTGGAAAGCAGCAATAGCGACGGCAATAATTATGTTCGGACCGGCTGGGACACCGGCGCGCGCCATGCGGGCAACTGTTTCTGGGCCGCCAGCCCGGGCGGCGCCTGCACCGCCGATGCCAGCCGCGACCAGGTGTTCGAGCTGGTGGACCAGAGCTGGAGCGGGGCCGGCATCGCCTCGGTGGCCACCATCAGCACCGGCGCCGCCACCTATGTGGACCGGGCCTTGCCGCTGCCCAACGGCCAGACGCTGACCCATCTGGGCCTGGTTTTCCTGACCGTCAAGACCGGCAGCCTGCATGTGGTGCGGCGCGACGCCCCCGGGCAGTTCACCAAGCTGGCCAGCCTGGCCTTCAGCCACCAGGGCACGGGCCTGGAATTCTTTGCCCTGGCCGCGCCCTTCGCGGTGCCGGCCACGGGAGAGCATTTCCTGGCGGCTTCCACCGCCGCCTGGAATAGCGGCCCCGGCACGGCCAGCGGCCCTTATGCCTCCTATCCCTCGGGCAGCCTGCCCGACGGCAGCAGTACCGGCTGGACGGAAAGCACCACCGCCGGCGTCCCGGTGCTGGCCTTCCGCAGCCAGTCATCGGGCAGCATGACCCTGGTCTCGTCCGCCTTCGCCGCCCAGGCGCAGCCGCTCGAGGCCCGGCTGGTGCTGCTGCACGAAGCACTGCAACCGCTGGACCTGGCCGCCGATTGCAGCATCGAGGCCAGCCGCGACGGCGGCGCCAGCTGGACCAGCGGCATGCTGGAAAGCCAGGGCGCCTTCGACGCCGGCAGCACCATCCTCAGCGCCGTGGTGGACCTGTCCGCGCAGCCGGCGGGCAGCAGCCTGCGCTGGCGTTTCCGCACCCTGAACGACACCGCCCAGCGCCTGCACGGCGTCTGGATGCAATGGAGGTGAGCATGCCCCCCTTTCCCATCCGTCCCGGCGCCAAGCCGGTGAAGAGCCCCAAGCAGCCCGATACCGAGCCGGCCGGGCCCGAGCCGGCCAGACCATGACCCAGGGCGGCCTGATGGATCTGCGCCGCCGCCTTGCCACCACCCTTCCCGGCCAGATGCAGCGGGTGGCCGAAGGCTATGACGCCTTCGCCGCCCAGCCGCCCCCCGATGACGCCAAGGCCTTCCAGGCCCACCACGCCGCCTGCAAGGCGGCGTTGGCGCATCTGGACCTGCTGGTGAAGCTGGCCCGCTGGGCCGAGGGCGGCGAGGCGGCGGCAGAGGGCGGGGCGGACGACGATGTCGATGCCCTGCTGGCCCAAGCCCGCGCGGCGCTGGAGGACCTGGACGAGTGATGACCCATCCGAGCTTTCCCGAATTCCTGTGGATCTGGAACCGCCAGCAGGGCCTGACCACGCCCCGCCACCACAAGACCATCGCCGCCTGGCTGGGCACCCACTGGCAGGGCGGGCGGCGGGAGTTGTTGCTTATGGCCTTTCGCAATTCCGGCAAGAGCACCATCGTCGGCGCCTTCTGCGCCTGGACCCTGCTGGACCGACCCGACACCCGCATCATGGTGTTGGCCGCCGACTTCGCCCTGGCCAAGAAGATGGTGCGCAACGTCAAACGCATCATCGAGCGCCATCCCCTGACCCAGGGCTTGCGCCCGCAACGCCGCGACCAGTGGGCCTCGGACCAATTCACCGTGACCCGGCCCGGCGAGCTGCGCGATCCCTCCATGGTGGCCAAGGGCATCGGCGCCAACCTGACCGGCAGCCGCGCCGACTTGGTGATCTGCGACGACGTCGAGGTGCCCAATACCTGCGACACCGCGCCCAAGCGGGCCGACCTGCGCGCCCGCCTGGCCGAGATCGACTATGTGCTGGTGCCCGGCGGGCTGCAGCTTTATGTGGGCACCCCGCACAGCTGGTATTCCATCTATGCCGCCGAGCCCCGGGCCGAGTTGGGCGAGCAGCGCCCCTTTCTGGACGGCTTCGCGCGGCTGGAGCTGCCGCTTTTGGACCAGCAGGGCAAGAGCGTCTGGCCCGAACGCTTCGCCGACGACAGCATCGAGGCCATCCGCCGCCGCACCGGCCCCAACAAGTTCGACAGCCAGATGATGCTGCGCCCGGTGAACATCGCCGAGGGCCGGCTCGATCCCGACCGGCTGCGGCTCTATGACTGGGAGCTGGACTATCAGGAACAGAACGGCCAGGCCAGCTTGAGCCTGGGCGGGCACCGGCTGGTCTCGGCGTCCTGTTGGTGGGACCCGGCCTATGGCGCGCCGGGGCGGGGCGATGCCTCGGTGGTGGCCGCCGTCTTCACCGACGAGGAGGGCGGCTACTGGCTGCACCGGCTGCGCTATCTGCAGCACGACCCGGGCCTGTCCGAGGTCGATGAAGCCACCCAGCTCTGCCGCCAGGTGGCCGCTTTCGTGGGCGAGCTGCGGCTGCCGGCGGTAACCCTGGAGACCAACGGGCTGGGCAAGTTCCTGCCCGGCCTGCTGCGCCGCGAACTGGCCGCCGCCGGCCTGCGCTGCGCCGTGGTCGAGGCGGCCAGCCGCCGCAACAAGGACAGCCGCATCATCGACGCCTTCGACGCGCCGCTGGCCGCCGGCGCCCTGGCCGCC
>CAYOKN010000321.1:0-2748 GCA_964404545.1 uncultured Rhodospirillaceae bacterium
CAGCCAGGCAACTCGGCGAAGCGGGCCGGTGTCAGTTCCAGCCGGTCGGCGGTGGGCTTGGGCGGGGCGGGAATGACCTCGGGCTCGCTGGCGCAGGCCGCCAGCAGCAGCAGCGCCGCCGAAGCCGCCAGGGGGCGGAGCAGGCGCCCGGTCGTCGTCGGGGCGGTCATTGCTCGGCGACGGTCTCGTCGTCGTGGGCGGCGGTGGCCACCAACTGCCAGTTGGGATCGCGCGAGCGGGTGTCGCGGGTGAAGGTCCAGACGTCGGTGACGCGGGTCACCCGGGCCGGATCGCCCTCCACCACCCGATTTTCGGCATCGCGCAGCACGTTTACCTGCTCGGTGACGAAGCGCACGGTGACGCGGGCGGTGCGGGCTTCCATGGCGGCGCCGACGATCTCGGCCTGGTTGATGCCGATCAGTTCGGCCTCCAGGGTCTCGCCGTTCTTGCGCCGTTGGTCGATGGCGTCCTTGAAGTTGGCGAATACCTCGGGCGACAGCAGCGGCTTCAGGGCCTTGTCGTCCCCGGCGGCAAAGGCGCCCAGGATCATCTCGAAGGCCGCCTTGGCGCCCGACACAAAGCCGTCCGGGGTGAAATTGGGGTCGGCCAGGCGGATCTGGGTCAGGCCGGCGCCCACCGGGCTGGCGGCGGCAGCCAGGGTTTCCACTTCGGCATCCAGGGCCGGGTCCTGGCCCTTGCGCGCCGGCAGCTCGACCACATTGTCGCCGCGTTCCTGACCGAAGAAGTCGGGCCGGCGTTGCTCGTTACCGGTGCGGCGGCCCAACACGCTGCGCAGCCGCAGGATGAGGAAACCGGCGACCATGGCGAAAAAAATGATATCTATGAACTGAAAGCCGTCGTTCATCGTTCCTGGTTCCAGGGAGATGGTCGCGGGGACGCCGCCACGGGAAGTCCGGTAAGCCTTGAACTGCGCCGGTTCTCTTCTCAAAGAAATAAGCGTACCAAGGGGAAAGAGCAAGCATGGCCTGGCCAGTTCTGGCATTGATCATAGCCGTCCCGATCGCGGAAATCGCGGCTTTCGTGGCTGTCGCGGGCAAGATCGGCATCCTGCAGGCCGTGCTTTTGGCCATCCTCGCGGGCATGGCCGGCCTTTGGATGCTCCGGCGCCAGGGCCTGGCCACCCTGGCCCGGGCCCGCGCCCAGGCCGACCGGGGCGAGCTGCCCATCGGCGAGGCCTTCGACGGCGTCTGCCTGGTGCTGGCTGGCGGACTGTTGCTGGTTCCCGGCTTTCTGTCCGATATCCTGGCGTTAGCGCTCTTGATCCCGCCGGTGCGCGCCGCCCTGCGCGGCTGGCTGTCCCGGCACATGACCGTGGTGCAGTCCTCCGGCCCCACGGGCCCGGTGATCCTGGAAGGCGAATTCGAGGAGGTGCGCCCCCGCCCCGGCGAGCCGCCGCCCGGCCCGCAGGGCTCCCGTCCGCCGCTGATCGAGGGCGAGATCATCGAGCCCGACCGCCGCGACCGGCCCTAAGCCTCGATCCTTGGCCGGGTTGCCCGCCCGGCGGTTCCGTGCTAGCCCTTGCACGGCTTTTGCCTGCATGCACCCAGGAGATTTTTGATGACCGAGCAGACCGCTGCCCCGCTGGTTGTGAACGCCCAGTATGTGAAGGACCTGTCCTTCGAAGCCCCGAACACCCCGGGCATCTTCGCTGACCTGGGCCGCAGCGCGCCGGAAATCCCCATCACCATCGACGTGCAGGCGCAGAAGCTGGCCGACGACATGTTCGAGGTGGCCATCCACCTGAATGTGGAAAGCAAGGTGGGCGACAAGGTGGCCTTCCTGGTGGAGCTGGTCTATGCCGGCGTCTTCACCGTGAACGTGCCGGCCGAGCATGTGCAGCCGGTGGTGCTGATCGAATGCCCCCGCATGCTGTTCCCCTTCGCCCGCAACATCATCGCCGACGTCACCCGCGATGGCGGGTTCCCGCCCCTGATGCTGCAGCCGCTGGACTTCGCCGTGCTCTATCATCAGCGCATGACCCAGCAGGATCAGCAGGAACAGCAGCAGCAGTAAGCGCGCTCCGCCCTGGCCAGGTGTTCTTGGTCGTCATGCCCGCGCTTGACGCGGGCATGACGTGTCTCCGCCTAACACACTGTTTCCCAATACAGTTCTGGCGCAGACAGGTGGATCGCCCGGTCAAGCCCGGCGATGACGAATAGGGACAGGGCGTGACGCCGTCAGGGGCTAAGGCGCTCCTTAAAGGATGAACTTGGACAGGTCCGTGTTCTTGGCCAGTTCGCCCACGCCCGAGCGCACCATGTCCGGGGTGATGATCATGGTGGTGCCGCCCTTTTCCGGCGCCGTATAGCTGATCTCCTCCAACAGCTTTTCCATCACCGTCTGCAGCCGCCGGGCGCCGATGTTCTCGACCGAGCGATTGATCTCGGCGGCCAGGTCTGCGATCACGTCGATGGCCTCGTCGGTGAAGTCCAGCATCACGTCCTCGGTGGCCAGCAGGGCCTTGTACTGCTTGATCAGGCTGGCTTCGGGCTCGGTCAGGATGCGCTTCATGTCATCGCGGGTCAGGGCCTGCAGCTCGACCCGGATGGGCAGTCGGCCTTGCAGCTCGGGCAACAGGTCCGAGGGTTTGGCCAGATGGAAGGCGCCCGAGGCGATGAACAGCACATGGTCGGTCTTCACCGGCCCGTGCTTGGTGCTGACGGTGGTGCCCTCGATCAGTGGCAGCAGGTCGCGCTGCACGCCCTCGCGGCTGACGTCGCCGCCGCC
>CAYOKN010000321.1:2828-3494 GCA_964404545.1 uncultured Rhodospirillaceae bacterium
GCCACCACCTTTTCCTGGTCCGGCAGCTTGTCCGATTCCTCGGCCATCAGCACGGTGTAGGAATCGGCCACGCTCATCCGGCGGGCCTTGGTGCGCCCTCCGAAGGCCTTGCCGAAGATGTCGTTCAGGTTGATCATGCCCATCTGGGCACCCGGCATCCCCGGCACGTCGAAGGTGGGCAGCGATCCCATGCCGGTGTCGGCCACCTGCACCTCGATCTCGCGGTCGTTCAGCGTGCCTTCGCGCAGCATCTTGCGGAACTTCTGCCGCGTCTCGGTCGAGGCGTTCTCGCCGCACAGAGCGTCCAGCACCCGCTCCTCCGCCCGGATCTCGGCCTTGGCGGAGACCTCCTTGCGCAGCTTCTCCCGCGTCAGCGAGATGGAGATCTCCACCAGATCGCGGATGATCTGCTCCACGTCGCGCCCCACATAGCCCACCTCGGTGAACTTGGTGGCCTCGACCTTGAGGAACGGCGCCTGGGCCAGCCGGGCCAGCCGGCGGGCGATCTCGGTCTTGCCGACGCCGGTGGGGCCGATCATCAGGATGTTCTTGGGCAGGACCTCCTCGCGCAGGCCCTCGGGCAGTTGCTGGCGGCGCCAGCGGTTGCGCAGGGCGATGGCGACGGCGCGCTTGGCGTCGTGCTGGCCGACGATGAAGCGGTCCAGT
>CAYOKN010000322.1:0-3473 GCA_964404545.1 uncultured Rhodospirillaceae bacterium
GGACTCCCGGGCCGTGGCCAGCTCGGCCACGGCGGTGGCCAGGTCGCGCTGGACCCCGGCCAGCAGGCCGGGCGGGGTCACGCGCAGGGTCTTTTGCAGGGTGGCGACGCTGGCCTCCTCCACTGCCACCCGCACATCCGCATCCTGCAGCTGGCGCTCGGCCTCGGCGGCGCCAGTCTGCAGGCCGGCCAGCTCGGCCTCGAGGCAGGCGATGGCGCGGCGCAGGGACAGGCGGCGGGACTCCCGGGCCTCGGGCGTCAGCAGATAGAGGCGGTTGGTGGTGGCCTCGCACTCCAGGACGCCGCGATCCATGAGGCCGAGCAGCGAGCGGTGGTCGGCATGCCAGGCGCGCACGTCCTGGCCGGCCAGCACCCGGCGCACCAGTTCGGACTGCGCCGGCGAAAAGGCCAGGCCCGGGAACAGGGTCGAGAGGGGCATGGCGGTCATGGCCGTCAACCCTCCCCGGCCTGGGCCGGGCCCAGGCGGTCCAGGGCGGCCGCCACCAGGGCGCCGGCGCGTTCGAGGTCGCGGCGGGCGCTCTTGGGTTTCCAGGCCTCGTTCGCCCAAGGCCAGAGGTCGCACGGGGCGCCGGGCGGAAACCGCTGGCGAAAGGCCTCGGGCAGGCCGGCATGGTGGGCGTAGCATCCCGCCGCATCGGCCAGCTCGGCCATGGCGTGGCCGGCATCGTGGGCGGCGTCATAGCCCTCCTCGGCCACCTGGCGGCCGCGCTCGAGCACGATGGCGCGCAGGCCGGGCGAGCGGGCCAGGATACGGACGCAGGCCACCAGGTCGCGGCTGGTGGCCACGGGGTTGTCCGGTAACCCGGCCGGTTCGATCCGGTACTCGCGCAGGAAGGCGCGGGGCTGCCGAGCCAGCTCCCGGATCGCCTCGCCCTCGGTCATGCGCCGGGCCTTGTCCCGGGACAAGACGAAGGCGCCCTCGGCATTGAGGTAAAGGCGATCCGTGTGATCATGGCCCTTGTAGCCCTGGATGCAGACCAGGATCAGATTGCGAATGTCATTCGCATCGGCGACGGGTGCGGGAGCGGTTGCGGTGGTCACGGGCTTGCCCTCCTGTGTTGGTGGAGGGAGTGTAAGCGGCACTTACATAAAATCGCAAGGGCAATCTGTAAGTGTCGCTTACAATGGGCTATGCGGGCGCAATCCCTGGCATAACTGACAGGTGAGTCCCATTCGTCATGCGGGTATATGCAGGGTCCCCGCCATCCCGTGGCAGGGGCCTGGAAGATGGCGTCTCCCAGGTGAGGTGCGGGCCGCTGCGAACGGACACCGCGCTCTGCTTTGGATCATGGGGCGGCATGCGCCGTCCCGACAGTCCTTATCCCTGCCTGCCTGCGCGCGCAGACGGGCAACTCAACGCTTTTGGGGGACGCCGTGGCAACAAATGATTTGTGTCTGGATCTTGAGGAGTTGGTGGGGCGCATCCTGCTCAAGGCGGCGGGGCGGCCGCCCGAGACCGGGGCCGCTGACGGCCCGGGATCAGGCGCGGGCGGCGGCCATGGCGCCGGCCAGGAATGCCCGCAGCTGGTCTGTGTTCGGCGCCGCCCCTTGCGCCGCCTGATCCGCTGCCCAGTCGTGCAGGGCCAGGGCCAGTGTCGTCATGTCCTCGGGCGTCAATGCCGCCGGATTGGGCAGCGTGGCCAGGTGCGCGTGTAGGGCCAGCAGGGACCTGGCCATCAAATCCCGGTCCAGGCCGGGCTGGCTGGCGGATTTGATCAGCCGGGGCATCTCGTCGGGGCCCCGGCCCAGCAGCCAATCGACCGTGACGCCCAGGATCTCGGCCGCCTGCATCAGGTTGGCAATGGACGGCACGGTGCCGCCGATCACCTCCCACTGATTGATCGCCTGGCTGGTCAACGGCCGGGGCCGGAAGGCCTTGGCGAAAGCGGACTGATCCAGCCCCTTGGCGCGCCTGGCTTCGGTGAGGCGGCGAGCCAGGGTCGGCTGAAAATCCCGGGGTGACTTGGGCGTCCGATCCATGGCGCCGATTGTGGTCGTGACTGCCGCTTGAGTCATTTCAAGTGCCCCTTGACCAATGCTGTAAGCGCGGCTTACAACAGAGGTATGCAAGATGTTGTAGCCCAATTCGCCCGAATGACCCCAGAGGAGGCCCTGGCCGAAGCCGTGCGCCGTGCCGGCACCTTGGCCGCGCTGGGCGCCATGCTGGAGCCGCGCTGCAGCGGCCAGGCCATTTCCCAGTGGCGGACGGTGGCGGCCGAGCGGGCGGTGCAGATCGAGCGGGTGACCGGCGTACCGCGCTGGTCCCTGCGGCCCGATCTGTGGGACCGGCCCGGGAGTGCCGCTGCATGAGCCGCCTGCTGGATCATCTGGACCGGGATGTGCGCGTGGTGCGGCTGTGCGCCCGGGCCTTGGCCTGGCTGCCGGGACGGTCCCGGCGGGTGGCGGGCCAGGTGTTCCTGCGGAGTTATTTCGGCGCCGAGCCGGCGCGGCTGTCGGACCTGCTGCCCGGCCTGCTGCCCGGCGCGGTCCTGGGCCTGATCACCGGGGAGGAGCGCAATGCTGCCTGAGCCATCGCAGGCCCGGCCCGAAGCCATCGGCCACCATCTGTCCACCCGCCGCCAGCTCCAGCACCACGAAGCCGGCGCGCTCGCCCAAGGCCTGGCGCAGCTGGTAGTCGGCCGGCGGCGCCTCGGCGGCAAAGCCGATGACGGCGCCATCCTCCCACGCCATGAGCAGCTCGGTGCCCTGGGCAGGCAGCAGCTTGCGGACGGCGTCCAGGGTCTTGCCCTGGGTGGCCACGCGGCCGGGCAGGCGGATGAGGAGGGCAAAGGGGCGCATGGCAACCTCGGGCTGGCGGATCGGGGCAGGGTAGGGGTGGCGGGATCGTGCGTCCAGTGCTGCATCCTCGTCCTCCCTGTTGGTCATGGCGCCATGGTGGCCGAAGGCTCGGGGGCAGTGCCATGACCTTGTCGGCTATGACTTTGCCCCCTCCGGTGGATCTGTTCGGCGCGGCCGACAGTGGAGGCCACCCCATCGGCGAGCGCGTGGGCCTGTGGTTTGCCGGCATGCCGGCCAAGGCCATCGCGCGGGCTCATAATGTTTCGGTCCATACGGCCAAGGCCTGGAAGGCGGGGCACAACCCGCAGATGGATCATTTCGGCGGCATGGTGCTGCGCTATGGCCAGGATTTCGTGGATTTCGTGCTGGGGCCGATCCTGGCCGAGGCGGGATCGGGCGATCTGGCCGACCGTCTGGATCTGATGGAGCGCCGGGCGGCGCGATTCGCGGCCGAGCTGGCCGATCTCAAGCAACAGGTGACTCATGCGCGTATGGCTGGCGGCGGTCCTGACAGGATGGGCCGAGCGGATGGAATGGCTGCGGGACCGGCTGGCCGCCGGGGCGCGGCGGTGTCTCGGGCCGCCGGCAAGGCGGTGATCTGCCTGCTGCTGGCCGTCCTGGTGGCCGGGCCGCTGGCAGAGGCCCGGGCGGCCT
>CAYOKN010000323.1:0-3461 GCA_964404545.1 uncultured Rhodospirillaceae bacterium
AACGGCACCCTGGAAGAGCGCCCGGACTGGGCCCCGCCGTTGAAGGCGGAGTAGGGGGCGCTGGCCCTCACCCCCCGGCCCCCTCTCCCGCAAGCGGGCGAGGGAGGGGACCCGCGTCAGCGGGGAGGGTGAGGGCTTTCCTGAGTGTGCGGGCGCAGGAATTCCGCCACCACCTGGGCCGCGCCATGGTCGTAGAGGTCGTTGTGCCCGGCCTGGGGGAAGGCTTGGAAGCGCTTCGGCTGGTTTGCCGCCTCGAACAGCCGCTGTCCCAGCTTGAACGGCACCACCCCGTCGCGTTCGCCATGGATCACCAGCAGCGGCGCCGACACCCGCCCGATCTTGGCCCGGCTGTCGAAGTGGTCTTTCAGCAGCGGGCGCACCGGCACGAAGGGATATTGGCGCGCCGCCACGTCGGTGACCGAGGTGAAGGGCGCTTCCAGAACCACCGCCGCCACCGGACGCTCGGAGGCAATTTGGACCGCCACGCCGGTGCCCAGGGATTCACCGTAAAGGATCACCCGTTCGGGGCCGATGCCCTGGGCCGCCAGCCAGTTCAGGGCAGCGCGGGTGTCGGCATAGAGGCCCTGTTCGGTGGGGCTGCCGGGATTGCCGGAATAACCGCGATAGCCCAGCAGCAGAACCCCGAAGCCCAGATCGGCCGCCGTGCGCGCCTTATGGCCGATGGCGTTCATGTGGCTGGCATTGCCATGCAGATAGACCACCACCCGGCCGCCCGGCGGCGGCAGGCGCACCCAACTGCGGGTGGCCAGCCCATCGTCGGCGGTCAGAGGCAGGTCGGCCAGTCCGGGCAGCGAGGCGGAGTCCAGGGTGGCGGCCATGGCGGGCGGGCGGTACTGGATCTGGCGCTGGAACAGATAGAGCAGGGCCACCAGGGCCAGCCAGAAGGCCAGCAGGGTCAGAGCAATCACTCCCATGCGCCGGGTCCATCCCATCCCAGATCCTGCCGCCACAAACGCCAAAAGCGCCGGGGTATGACCCTCGGCGCTTCCAGCGGATAACTCTCTTCGTGAGCGGGCTTAGAAGCCCTCGCGCTCCAGGCGCTTGCGCTCCAGCTTGCGGGCGCGGCGCACGGCCTCGGCCTGCTCGCGGGCCTTCTTCTCAGAGGGCTTTTCGTAGTTGCGGCGCAGCTTCATCTCGCGGAAGACGCCTTCGCGCTGCATCTTCTTCTTGAGAGCCTTCAGAGCCTGATCGACATTGTTGTCACGAACGAGAACCTGCACGGTGCCTCACCGCTCCTATTCCGCTGGGTGGAAAACAGAAGGGACGGAATTCACCCCGTCCCAAGGTCGCGTTTGATACCACAGGCTTCCGAGCGTTTCAAGGGGCACGAACAAAAAAGCGACAAGGGGCCGGATGCAGTTGCCGCCTTTACCCGTCCGCGCGGCCACGCCATATTGTGGCCCATGGCAATTCTGAAGATCGCCCGCATGGGCCACCCTGTCCTGGCGGGCAAGGCCGAGGCCGTCCCCGATCCCAACGCCCCCGGCATCGCCCGGCTGGTGCAGGATATGATCGACACCCTGGCCGATTCGGGCGGGGTGGGGCTGGCGGCGCCGCAGGTGCATGTTCCCTTGCGCGTGGTGATCTTCCAGGTGCCCGCCGGACGTAACGGAGGGGACGGTGTGCCGCTGACGGTATTGATCAATCCTGAGATCACGCCCTTGGCCGATGACACCGACACCGCCTTTGAGGCCTGCCTGTCGGTGCCGGGGCTGTCGGGCGCGGTGCCGCGCTGGACCCGTATCCGTTATGCCGGGCTGGACCAGGCGGGGCAGCGGATCGAGCGCGAGGCCACGGGCTTCCACGCCCGCGTGGTCCAGCATGAATGCGACCATCTGGACGGTGTGCTCTATCCGTCCCGTATCGAGGATTTCCGCCTGTTCGGCTTTACCGAAGAGTTGCGGCGCGCCATGGAGGGCTGAAGATGACCGAGACCAGCATGCAGGACCTGCAGGACCAGCTTCTTGACGCCACCCTGGCCCATGTGCCGTTCGAGGGCTGGACCTGGCGCGCCATGCGCCTCGCGGCCGCCGACCTGGGGCACGACGCCACCATGGCCGAGCGCGCCTTTCCCGGCGGTCCGGTCGAGATGGTGGAATATTTCTCGGCCCATGCCGACCGCCTGTTGGAACAGGACCTGGCCGCACTGGGGGTGCATGACATGCCCGTGCGCGAGCGCATCGAGACCGCCATCCGCACCCGCCTGAGCCGCTGGGTCGGCCACCGCGAGGCCATCCGCCGCGCCTCGACCCTGCTGGCCCTGCCTCAGAACAACGCCGCCGCCGCCCGCGCCACCTGGCGCACGGTGGATGTCATGTGGTGGGCCACCGGCGACGAGTCGGTGGATTTCTCCTACTACACCAAGCGCGCCAGCCTGGCGGCGGTCTATTCCGCCACCCTTCTGGTCTGGTTCGAGGACAAGTCGGACGATTTCGCCGACACCTGGAGCTTCCTGCGCCGCCGGCTCGAGGACATGAGCAAGCTGCCCCGACTGCGCAAGGCGTTGGAAGGCAGCCTGAAAGGCCTGCCCAATCCGCTGGCCCTGGTGCCCGGCCTGCGGGGCGGGCTGCGCAAGGCGCGGCGCCGCTTCGACCTGGACGGCGACCTGCACAGCCGGGCCTAGGGGCTTGCCGCCATCATGCCCAAGGGTGCCTGCTGGCGGGCCATGACGCCTGCCGATCTGTCTGCCGTCTGCGCCATTGCCGAGCGCGTGCATCCCGGCTTCCCGGAACGGCCCGAGGTGTTCGCCGAACGCCTGGCCCTGTTCCCCGACGGGTGCCGCATGGCCGAATGCGAAGACGCGGTGCCGCTGGGCTATTGCATCACCCATCCGGCCCGCCGGGGCGCGCCGCCCAAGCTGGACAGCCTGTTGGGCGCCCTGGACCCGCTGGCCGACGTGCTGCATCTGCATGACGTGGCCCTGCTGCCCGAAGCGCGCGGGCAGGGGCTGGGCGGCCAGCTGATGACCTATCTGCGGCTGCTGGCCCGGCAGAAGGGGCTTGGGCAGATGTCGCTGGTGGCGGTCTATGGCTCGCACAGCTACTGGCATCTGCAGGGCTTCGATCGCACGCCCGGGGGCGATCCCTCTTATGGTGGCGAGTCGGTCTATATGCTGGGGTCGCCATGAGCGGCCGCAGCACCCCCTGTACCAAGGCGTTGGACACGGCCAAGCTGGCCTATCGGCTGCTGGAATATGACTATGACCCCGATGCCGACGCCATCGGCATGCAGGCGGCCGAGGCCATGGGGGTCAGCCCCGATCTGGTGTTCAAGACCCTGGTCTGCGAGGCCGAGGGCGGCGAGCTTCTGTGCGCGGTGATCCCGTCGCCGGCGCGGCTGAACCTGAAGGCCCTGGCGGCGGCGGCCAAGGTCAAGAAGGTGGACCTGGCCCCGGTGCCCAAGGCCGAGAAGTCGTCGGGCTATGTGAAGGGCGGCATCAG
>CAYOKN010000324.1:0-3457 GCA_964404545.1 uncultured Rhodospirillaceae bacterium
CAGATTGTCGAAGCGGCGCAGCCGCTGATAGCGCGCCAGCACCTCGCCCGAGCCGATGTCCTTGCCCAGACGGTGGGCCTCCACCAAAACCTCGGCCAGCACCGCCACGTCGCGGATGCCGTAATTCATGCCCTGCCCCGCCACCGGATGCATGCCGTGGGCGGCATCGCCGATCAGCGCCAGCCGGGTGCCCACATAGGAGTCGGCGAATTGCAGGCTCAAGGGATAGGCAAAGCGCGGCCCTTCCAGCTGCAGCGCACCCAGGAAGGTGCCGAAGCGGTGCTTCAGCTCACGCATGAATGCCTCGTCGTCCAGCCGCATGATGGCCGGCACCAGATGGTCCTTCTCGGTCCAGACGATGGAGGAGCGGTTGCCCGGCAGCGGCAGGATGGCGAACGGGCCCGACGGCAGGAAATGCTCCTGCGCCACGCCCCGGTGCGGCCGTTCATGCTGCACGGTGCAGACGATGGCGGTCTGGTGATAGCTCCATTTGGTCAGCTTGATGCCCGCCTGCTGGCGCACCTTGGAGCCTCGCCCGTCAGCGGCAATGGCGATGCGGGCACGCACCTGGCGGCCGTCGGCCAGGGTGGCGGTCACGCCCTGGGCGGTGCGCTCCAGCCCCTCGATGCGGGCTGGAGCGATCAGGGTGGCCAGCGGCAGCTGCGGCAGCCGCTTCAGGATGGCCTTGCGGGTCACCCGGTTCTCGACGATCCAGCCAAAGGGCTCCTCGCCCATGTCCTTGGAATCATAATGCAGGAACATCAGCGAGGGGCCGTCCGAGACGCGGATTTCCTTGATGGCGCCGGCCCCCTCCTCGATGTCCTGCCACAGGCCGCAGGCCTCCATCACCCGCTTGGGCCCCAACGCCACGGCCGAGGCGCGGCCATCGAATTCGGGCGCATGCCAGTTGGCCGGGTCATCGGCGTCCACCACCACCACGGAAATGCCGGATTGGGCGAGGGCCGCCGCCATGCAGCCGCCCACCAGGCCGCCGCCGATCACCAGGGCATCCGCCTCGATCCGTTCGCTCATTCCGCTACTCCCTTTTGTCCGACTATGCCCTTGTCCGGCCGGCCGGGAAACCCATGTTGCTGAAAGAGGTGCCACCGATTCAAGCACCCTTCGCCCAGTTTTAAGGCACCACCCCCGCCCGGCTTGGACACCGGAATGGCCAGGAGCCTATGAATTCCTGGGAGAAAGGCCTACGGCACGGCGCTTGAAATGGCAAGCCCGAGGGGGCCGTGGTGGCGCCCGGCGATTTGAGCGCAAGGGGACAGGACGATGAAGCTGATCATGGCCATCATCAAGCCCTTCAAGCTGGATGACGTGCGCGAGGCGCTGGTTCCGTTGGGAATCCAGGGCCTGACCGTGTCCGAGGTGAAGGGCTTCGGGCGCCAGAAGGGGCAGACCGAGATCTATCGCGGTGCCGAATATCTGGTGAATTTTCTGCCCAAGGTAAAAATCGAAGTGGTGGTCGAGGACAATTTGGCCGACCGGGTGCTTGAAGCCATCCGCCGGGCTGCCCATACCGGGAAGATCGGCGACGGAAAGATTTTTGTGCTTGAGGTCGGCCGGGCGGTGCGCATCCGTACCGGCGAGGCCAATGCCGACGCCCTGTGACCAACCCTCCGCCCCCGAATGGATGCCGGGGGCCGATGCGGTCCTTCTTCCTTCTCTTTTCTCCTCCCTGACTTAGGGGCTCGGCTTATGGCCGGGCCCTTTTTTCATGCGCCTTGCCTCATAAACAGGCAGGCCTTGAACGCTGTTCGACCGATTCCTGCCCTTTTCCCGCTGGCACGGAACTTGAAATGGACCTACCAGGACACTGCGGCCGAAAAACCATTGGACGGCCAAAGAGGGAAAAGGCCCCAGGGGGAAACCTCCGCGGGTCTTTTCTTTTTTGATTGTCCCTCAGGCGCCGGGCGGGCGTTCCGCGCCCTTGGCTTACCTTCGCTTCGCTGCGGGGCGCTCAATGCGCCAGTCGCTGCGCTCCGTTTTTTGTTTTTGTCCCTCAAACGCCGGGCGCCGGCTCCGCCGGCTTGGCTTACCTCCGCTTCGCTCCGGGGCGCTCAACGCGCCACTCGCTTCGCTCCGGGTGCCCCACCTCTAGGAGCGCGGGCGCCCTCGCCCGCTAGCCCCACAGCGGCATCAGGCGCGCGCTCATGGCCTCGACCACCGTATCCGCCGGCAGGTCCAGCAGATGTTCCACCTCCGCCACCGGCGGCACCGGCTTGTCCGGGACCACGCGATGGGGGTTGCGGCCATAGAGGATGATCACATGGTCGCGCAGCACACCAAAGCTTTGGCCCCGGCCGCTGAAATGGTCGAAGAACGCCACCCGCAAGGCATCGGACAGCACTCCGGCGCGGGCGGTGGTGGTGCCGGGAGCCGGCTTGAAGGCCACATAGTCGCCATGGCAGATGGACCGGCGGTCATAGACCTTTTCGATGCCGAACTTGCGGTGATGGTCGAACAGCGGCGTGCCCTTCTCCAAGGAGAAGGGATTGACGATCAGCTTGTCCACATAAGCCCGGTTCTCGTACAGGAACTCCAGGGTCTGCCTCAGGTCAGCCCGGGTCTCGTTGGGGAAGCCCACGATCAGGAACAGATGGTTGCGGATGCCGCATTCGCTGGCCAGACGCAGCGCCTCGGCAGAACTTGCCACGGTGTTGCCCTTGTCCATCACCGCCAGAACGGAATCCGAGCCGGATTCCTGGCCCCAATAGATGCAGCGGCAGCCGGCCTTGTACATGACCTCGAAGGTCTCGCGGTCGAAATCGGCGGTGGGCTTGGCCAGCGCGTAGAACAGCACATCCAGATTCCGCGCCAGGATTTCCTCGCAGATCTTCCGGAACCGGGCCGCCGAGATCATCTCGTCCACGAAGGTGAAATGGCGCACCCCGTTGACCTTGTTGTGATGCTCGATCTCGTCCACGAACCGCTCGATGCTCTGCACTTTGTAGGTGGAAGCATAGGAGGCGAAATGGTTGCAGAAGGTGCAGCGCCGCCAATAGCAACCGCGCGAGGACAGCTGCGGCACCACCGGCGCCGGCATGAAATAGCCGCGCAGGTCCAGGTCCGAGAAATCGGCGAAGGGGATGTCGTTCTGCTTCAAGGTCACCAGGGACGGCACCACCGCCGTGCCCCCATCCTCGTCCTTGCGATAGACCAGGTTCGGCACCTCGTCCCGGGTGGCGCGGCCGTTCACCAGGTCCAGCACCTTCAGGAAGGACAGTTCGCCGTCCTGCAGGCAGACATGGTCCACCCCCGGCTGGGTGATGAAGCCTTCCAGGTCCGCTTCCGAGAAGAAGGCGCCGCCGAACACGGTGACGATGTCGGGGTCCAGCTGCTTGACCGCCCGGGCCAGCAGCAGGGCCACCGGCAGCTGTTCGGTGTACATGACCGAAAAGCCCACCACCTTGGCCCGGCGCGCCACCAGCTGGCGGGCATAGGCGCG
>CAYOKN010000325.1:0-3452 GCA_964404545.1 uncultured Rhodospirillaceae bacterium
CATCACGGCGGGTGCGGGCGCAGGGGCAGGGGCCGCCACGGAAACAGGCGCCGGCGCCGGCTCGGGCGCCTTCGTCACAGGGGCCGGCTCGGGCGCCTTGGCCACAGGGGCCGGCTCAGGCGCCTTCGTCACAGGGGCCGGCTCGGGCGCCTTGGCCAAAAGCGTCGGCTCGGGCGCCTTCGTCACAGGGGCCGGCGGCTCCGACTTTTGCGGTTCGGGCTTCTGCGGTTCGGATTTTTGAAGGTCCGGGGCGGGCTTCGGCGCCTCGACCACCTTGAAGCCGTCGAAAGCGGGCGCGGCAGCGGCGGGCTTGGCCGGTTCCGGCTTGGCCTCGGGCGCCGCCTTGGGGGCTTCGGCGACGGCAAAGGCGGCGGGCTCGGGCGCAGTCTTTGCTTCGGCGGGAGCCGGCTCGGGCTTGGCGGCGGGCGCCTCGTCCATCACCTCGACCTTGGCCGGCACCGCTTCTTCGGTGGCGGCGGCGGGGGTGACCTTGGGCTCGGCCTTGGCCAGCTGGGTCTTCTTCTTCTCGGGCTTCTTGGCTACGGACTTGCGCTTGGGCGGGTCCTTGCCCTCGACGATGATGGTGCGGGGCGGGGTCAGGACGGTGGCCTGGACGCGGCTGCCATAGGCCGGCGCGGCGGTCACGCCCTGGGGGCGGCGCAGGGGAACGATGCGGGGATCGGTGCCGGGGAACATCTTGCCGGCCACGGTGGCCTGCGACCCCTGATAGGGCTGGTAAACCTGGATGCTGGGCTGGCCGTCGCCGCCGATCACCACCTGGGCCGAGGCCGTGCCGGCGGGCAGCGCCAACAACGCCGCCACCACCAGAGTCGCCTTGAGTTGAGACATGACCGCCCCGTGCTCCCTTTGTACTTTGGGGCAAAGACTAGCCCATCCGGGGTAGCCGCAGCAACCCCCGGAGGCAAACCTATCCCATCGCGTGACAAATTGGGGGGTCCCCTGCCCGCCGGGCAGGGGAAAGGGTCACTTTTCGGCCTTGCCCGAGGCCTTTTTCAGCATCAGCACGAAGCTGGGATGCAGGTCGGCATTGGCGGCCAGCAGGTCGCCGGAGGTCAGCATGTTGGTGCCGCCGAAGGGCTCGGACACCCAGCCGCCGGCTTCCTTGACCAGCACGATGCCTGCCGCCACGTCCCACGGCTTCAGGCCCATCTCCCAGAAGCCGTCGCAGCGGCCGGCGGCAACATAGGCCAGGTCCAGCGAGGCGGCGCCGAAGCGGCGGATGCCGGCGGTGTTGGCCATCATGTAGTTCAGCTGCCGCAGATAGGCGGGGTGGTCGCCCCGGGCCTTGTGCGGAATGCCGGTGGTCACCACCGCCTCGTCCAGCTTGCGCCGGCCCGAGACGCGCAGGCGGCGATCGTTCAGGAACGTGCCCGACCCCTTTTCCGCCACATACATCTCGTCGGTGATGGGGTTGAACACCACGCCGGCCACCAGCTCGCCATGGGCCTCGAGGCCGATGGAAATGGCGAAGTGCGGGATGCCGTGGATGAAGTTGGTGGTGCCGTCCAGCGGGTCGATGATCCAGCGGAAGGCCGGGTCCGACCCGGCGATCTCGCCGCCTTCCTCGAGCAGGAAGCCCCAGCCCGGACGGGCCTTGGACAACTCCTGCACCAGAACTTTCTCGCAGCGATGGTCGGCGGCGGTCACGAAGTCGCCGGTGCCCTTCTTGGACACCTGCAACTGCTCGACTTCGCCGAAGTCGCGGATCAGGCCGCGCGCCGCTTTGCGGGCGGCGGCGGTCATCACATTGATGTTGGGGGACTTGATCAAGAGCTTATCAGTCCTTGGCGCGCTCGACATAGGAGCCGTCGGCGGTGTTCACCACCACGCGGGTGCCGGCTTCGATGAAGGGCGGGATCATGATGCGGGCGCCGTTCTCCAGCTTGCCCGGCTTGTAGGAGGAAGAGGCGGTCTGGCCCTTCACCACCGGATCGGCCTCGACCACTTCCATGACCACGGTCGAGGGCAGGGTGGCGGACACCGGCGAGCCTTCGATCAGCTCGACGGTTACGGCCATGCCTTCCTGCAGGAACTGCGCCGGCTCGCCCACCACGTCGGCGGGGACGGTGAACTGCTCGAAGGTTTCCTGTTCCATGAAGGTGATGGTCTCGTCATCCCGGAACAGGTAGGTGCACTCCTTTTCCTCCACCTGGCACTTTTCCACGGTGTCGGCGGTGCGCCAACGCTCCTGGGTCTTGGTGCCCGAGCGCACATCGCGCATTTCCACCTGGATGAAGGCGCCGCCCTTGCCGGGCTGCACGATGGCGGTCTTCATCACGGCCCACTGCTTGCCGTTATGCTCGATGATGTTGCCGGGACGAATCAGGTTGGCGTTGATCTTCATGGAACTACCGTCGATGGGATGAAAAATTTGGCGCGGACCCTATCAGCTTGGTTTCAGGGTGGCAACCATTTCACCCCGCATAGGGGTGGCGGCGGCCCTGCCAGTCCTCGACCATGCCCTCTTCATAATAGTCCGGGGTCAGCGGCGCCTTGCCGTGCCCGCCGGGGATGTCCAGCACATAGGTGGGGTGGCACAGCCCGGAAACATGGCCTCGCAGGGCGCGCATCAGGGCCTGGCCCTCGGCCACGCTGGTGCGGAAATGGGCGGTGCCCTGCGCCATGTCGGCATGGTGCAGGTAATAGGGCTTGATACGGTTGGCGGCCAGGGTGCGCAGCAGCCGCGCCATCACTCCCGGCTCGTCATTGATGCCTTTCAGCAGCACCGTCTGGCCCAGCAGAGGGATGCCGCCATCGGCCAGGGCGGCCACGGCGATCCGCACCTCGGGCGTGAATTCGGCAGGGTGGTTGGCATGCACCGCCAGCCACACCGCCTTGCCGGGCTTCAGGGCGGCCAGCATGTCGGGCGTCACGCGGCGGGGGTCGGTGACCGGCACCCGGCTGTGGATGCGGATCACCTCCACATGGGGGATGGCGGCGATTTCGGCCAGCAGCGGACCCAAGCGGGCGGGGGGCAGCATCAGCGGATCGCCGCCGGTCAGGATCACCTCCCAGACCTCGGCATGGGCGCGCACATAGTCCAGGGCGGCGGCCAGTTCGGCGCTGCTCAGGGCGCCATCGGCGCCGCCCACCACCTCGCGCCGGAAGCAGAAGCGGCAATAGGCCGGGCAATGGGTCAGGGGCATCAGCAGCACCCGGTCGGGATAGCGGTGCACCAGACCCTTGACCGGCGAATGGGCGTCGTCGCCGATGGGGTCGGCCAGCTCCTCGGGCGCCGTCTCCAGCTCCTGGGGCGAGGGGATGAACTGCCGGCCCACCGGATCATCGGGCGTATCGATCAAGTCCAGCAGGCTGGGCGTCACCGCGATGGCGAACCGTTCGCCCACGGCGTCGATCAGGTCGGACTGGTCCGCCCGGATCTTGCCGGCCTCCAGCAGGTCGGCGGCGGTGCGGGCGGTGCGTTTGCGGGG
>CAYOKN010000326.1:0-3433 GCA_964404545.1 uncultured Rhodospirillaceae bacterium
CGGGGGCGGCGGCGGCAGGCGCAGGGGCCGGGGCCGGGGCCTGCTGCGGCGCCGGACGGTCCGGAATTGAAGTGGGGGGCGAGGTGCGCTTGCCGAACATGCCTTAGAGCCTAGCTCATCCCTTGACCAGCTTCATCTTCTGCAGCAAGGCCATCAAGCTGTCCTTGCCGCTGTCGGCCTTCTTCACCTTGGCCGCCACCTGCGGGCGGCCGATCAGGGACAGACCCAGATTCGAGAAGGCCTCCGCCACCTTGTGAGTCTTGGCCGAAGCGCCGATGGCCAGTCCGTTGTTGGCCGCCTCGCCGAACAGGTTCGGCTCGAAGGGCAGCACCGCCACCGGGGCCTGGCCCAGGGTTTCCTCGAAATCCTTGGGCGTCAGCTGGGTCTTCTTGTAGGCGTCCAGCATGTTCAGCACCAGCTTGGGCGCCGGGGCCCCGCTGCGCTTGGCCGCCAGGAATTCCAGCAAATTCTTGCAGTCGCGCAAGGAGGCCAGGTCCAGGCGGCTGGTGATCACCACCTCGTCGGCCATGGTCAGCAGGAATTGGGTCCAGCCGCTCCACTGGTGCGGCACGTCCACCAGCACCGCCGTGGCCTGGGCCCGCACCAAGTCCATGATCCGGTCCAAGCCCTCTACGTCCAAACCGTCCAGCAGGGTGCGCAATTCGGCCGGCGCCGGCAGGATCTGCAAATGCTCGTCCTGGCGCACCAGCGCCTTGTCCATCAGCTGGGCGTCCATGCGGTCGGGATGGGCCAGGGCGTCGGCCACGGTCTGCCGGATCTCGGCATTGAAGGCCAGGGCGGCGGTCCCGAAATTCACATCCAGGTCCACCAGCGCCACGTCGTCTCCCAGCAGCTTGGACAGGCTCCAGGCCACGTTCTGGGCCACGGTGGACGAGCCGGCGCCACCGCGAGAGCCGAAAAAGGCGATCAGCTTGGACCGGGGCGCCGACTGCGGGTCGGCGAAGATATGCAGGATGGCATCCATCACCTGCCGATGGCTGGACGGCGCCACCAGATATTCCGACACCCCTTCCTGGATCAGCCGGCGATAGACCGCGATGTCGTTCACCTGGCCGATCACGATGACCCGGGTGCTGGCGTCACAGACCTCGGCCAGGGCGGCCAGGTTGGCCAGCAAGGCTTGGTCGTCATCCGCTTCCTCGACCACCAGGACCTGGGGCGTGGGGTTGTGGTGATAGAACTCCACCGCACCGGCCAGGCCGCCCTCATGCAGGGTGACCCGCGATTTTTCCAGCAGCCGGTCGCCCACCACCTGCTCGAGGGTGGCCCGCACGCCGGGCGTCAGGGTGAAGGCGGCAATATTCAGCCGGTAGATCATTGCCCCACCCCCATGTCCTGCAGCGACAGGGCCGGCAGCGGCGCGCTCCAATAGGCATTGCCCTGGCGGTAGCGGGCCGACACATCCACGCTGCGCGCCGCATCGCGGCCCGGATCGCTGCCCGCCGCATGCACCAGGTCACGGGGATTGGACAGCATGGCGCCGATATTGCGCTGGGTGGCGCAGCCGAAATTGCCCACGCCGGGATTGGTCATGTCCACGCCGGAATAGCCGCATTCGGGCAGCCGCACGGTGGTCATGCCGAAACTCATCCGCGCCTGGCCGGGCGGCAGGGCGGGATCATCGATCACCAGTTCGGCGGCCAGCTCGCCGGGGCGCAGCCCGGCCTTGATCAGGCCGGCGGACAGCCGGGTGGCGGTGTCGCGCGCGGCCTGGTCCTCGGGTCCTTTGGCGCCGGCGGCCACGGTCACCGGGCCATGGCCCCGGCGCACATAATCGTCCACGAACCGCTCGACCCGGCCATTGCGGCCATCCGTCAGCACCGGCACATCGGCGGCGGCCAGGGCCAGCACCGCCTGGCTTTCCGAAACCGCCAGGGGGTGGGCCAGTCGGTAGTCATGCTCGGCCAGGTTCACCGGCTGGCCGCAAGCGGCCAACAGCAGCAGGGGAGCCAGCAGCAGGGGGCGGTTCAGGATCGGCATCTCTCGCTCCCTCATTCCACCACATAGCCGACGGGGCTGCGCATCAGCGTTTCCAGGCCGTCATCGGGCAATCGGGTATAGAGCTTGTTCAGGCGGCTCAGCAGATAGCGGTCCAGGCTACCGGCGGGCACGAAGCCGTCGGTGGGCAGGGCCAGCTTGCCGTTGTCGGTGGGCTCCACCAGATAGGTGGACACGGTGATCACCAGTTCGGTCTCGTTGCGCTGGAACTCGTCCGACTTGAACAGCGCGCCCAGGATCGGCACGTCCATCAGGCCGGGGAAGCCGCGCAGGGTCTGCTGGATATTGTTCTGCAGCAGTCCGCCGATCATCATATGGCCGCCCGAGGGCAACTCCACCGTGGTCTCGGACCGGCGCACGATGGCCGGATAGGTGCGCAAGCCGCCCACGGTGCCCAGATTGTTGGTCTCGTCGATGGCGGTCACTTCCGAGCGCACCTTCAAGGAAATGCGGCCCGAGGACATCACCACCGGCGCGAACTGCAGGATCACGCCATAGGGCTTGTAGGAAATGGAGATGCCCGCCTCGGTGACGTCCGAGGGATAGGGCCATTCGCCGCCCGCCAGCAGGTTGGCCACCTCGCCCGACACGGCGGTCAGGGTGGGCTCGGCCAGGGTCTTCAAGAGGCCCTTGGTTTCCAGCGCCCGCAGGTCGAACAGCACATTGCTGCCCAGCAGGCTGGTATTGGTCAGGGCGGCGGTGAAGCCGGTGGGCAGCGCCAAGCCGTTGGCGTCGAAGGCGGCGGTGAAGGACTGGCCCACGCTGGTGGTGCCGAAGCTGGTGCGGATGCCCAGGGATTCGATGGCGGTGCGCTTCATCTCGGCCACGCGGACCTTCAGCAGCACCTGATGCTGGCCCAGCACCGTCATCATGTTGACGATCTCGTCGTCGGCGCCCACGAAGCGGCGCGCCAGACGATAGGCCTGGGCGGCGGCGGCTTCGGTGCGGACCTTGCCGCCCAGCACTACGCTGTCGTTATAGGCGCGCACCTCGATGCGCTCGTCGGGCAGCAGTTCGGCCAGGGCGTGGCGCAGGCTTTCCACATCCACCGGCACATTCACTTCCAGCCGCTTCACCACCTCGCCATTGCGGTCCAGGAAGAACACATTGGTGGAGCCGGCCTGACGGCCCAGCAGATAGACCTGGGTGGGCGAGCGCACCAGTACATCGGCCACACCCGGATTGCCCACCACCACGTCGCGCACCTGGGCGGGCAGGTCGATGGGACGGGACTTGTCCATGGGAACGGTGATCACCCCGTCCACCGCCACGTCGCTGCGGCTGGTGCGCTTGCCGGCCTTGACCGGCGGGTCCTGGGGCACCGGCACCGACAGCCGGCGCGGCGGCTGGGTCACCCGCACCGACGGCTCGCCGGGCAGGTGAAGGAGGTGCTGCTGGAGCCTGGACGGGCGAT
>CAYOKN010000327.1:0-3415 GCA_964404545.1 uncultured Rhodospirillaceae bacterium
CGCCCAGATGCCCAACTGAATCGCCCAGATGCCCAACTGAATCGCCCAGATGCCCAACTGAATCGCCCAGATGCCCAACTGGACCACCCAGTTGCTTCTCTGGATCGTCCTGAGGCGGCGGCGGGTGCTCCTGAGGCGGCCCAGAGTCCGACCGCGCCAGAACCTGCTCATTTTCAACCCCATGAGGAGGATTCTGAAGGGGTGGACCTGCGGGTGGGCGACAGAAAGCGCCGGGTCAAGGTCACGGCCATCCTGGGCGGTGAGGAGGGCACGGCGGCCAGCCTGGCCCGGCAGTCCCTCATGGTGATGGACATCGCCAACGCGCAGGTTTTGCTCGACCGCCCTGGCCGGATTGACCGTCTGGAACTGCGCCTGCATGACGGCCTGGCCGTGGCGACCGCCGAGGCGGAGGTGCAAAAGCGCCTGCCCGCCGGGCTGACCGTGCAGCGCCCGCAGCGGCGCACGGCAGCGGTGGAAAAGATGCTGGCCGCCTTTCATTTCAACCTGACCATGCTCTCTGGCATCGCCCTCGTGGTCGGGGTGTTTTTGATCTACAACACCATCTCCGTGGCCGTGATGACGCGCCGGCCGGAGATCGGCATGCTGCGCACGCTGGGGGTGACACGGCGCGCGGTGCTGTGGCTCTTTCTTGGGGAGGCGCTGGTGCTGGCCGCCGCCGGGGCGCTGCTCGGGGTGCCGTTGGCAAAGCTGCTGGCGCACGGGGCCATCGCGCTCACCTCCACCACGGTGGACACGCTGTATGTGGCCACGGCGGCCACCGTGCCGCCGCTGACCGCTTGGCACTGGCTGGCGGGCTTTGGCATCGCGGTGCCGCTTTCGCTGGTGGCTGCCGCCCTGCCAGCGCGGGAGGCCGCGCAGGTCACGCCCGTGGAGGCCATCCGTGGCAGCGAACGCGCGGCGGAGAACCTCGCCTCTAGCCGCCCGGAGAAGGCCTGGCGGTCCGTGCTGTGGCCCCTGGCCTTTCTGGCGCTCGGTGGCTTTGCCGCCATGCAGCCGCCCGTGGTCGGCCTGCCGCTGTGGGGGCATTTTGCCTCGCTCTGCGCCATCGCGGCGGCCACCTGCGCGGTGCCAGGAATGCTGCGGTTCACGGCGGGCACGTTGCGCCCTTGGTTGGGCCGTTGGTTCGGCATCGAGGGGCGGCTGGCGGCCTCACAAATCGCCGCCTCCACGCACCGCCTGTCCATTTCCGTCGCGGCCCTGACTGTCGCGCTCGCCCTCACCGTCGCCATCGCGGTGATGGTGGGCAGCTTCCGCCAGACGGTGCTGCTGTGGGTGGACCAGACCATGGGCGCGGACCTCTACGCCCGCCCCGGCACGCCGCCGCGCAGCAAGAACGCGCCCACCTTTTCCCAGGCCACGCTGGACCGCCTGCGCGCCCATCCCGCCGTGCTGGCGCTGGATGGCTACCGCTCGCTGGACCTGCCGCTGGGGGACCGCCTCGTGAAGCTGGGCACGGGTGACTTTGACGTGCAGCTCACCCACGGGCGCATGGCGCTGAAGACGCCCGGCGATGTCACCACGCTGCTGAAACAGGCGCGCGACCAGGGGCAGATCTTTGTCTCCGAGAGCTTCGCCCTGCGCTTCAACGTCCGCGAAGGCGACCGCGTGACGCTGAACACGCCCAAGGCCGGGCCGCGTGACTTCACCATCGCGGCGCAGTTTTACGACTACTCCAGCGACAGCGGCACGATCACCATGAACCAGCGCGAGTTTGAAACCTGGTTCGGCAACAGCCTGCCCACGCACGCCGCCATCTACCTGAAGCCGGGCAGCGATGCGGAGAAGGTGAAGGAGGAGATGATCGCGGGCATGGACGGGCTGGGCATGGTCTCGCTTTTCACCAATGCCGGGCTGCGCGCGGAGGTGATGCGCATCTTTGACAGCACCTTCGCCATCACCTGGGCGCTGGAGGTCATCGCCATCCTCGTGGCCATGGCGGGCGTGGCCGCCACCCTGCTGACGCTGGTGCTGGAGCGCCGGGAGGAGCTGCGCCTGCTGCGCATCGCCGGGGCGGAGGCCGGCCAGGTGCGGCGCACGATCGTGATCGAGTCCGGCCTGCTCGGCCTGGTCAGCCAGGTGCTCGGGCTGGCCGTCGGCGTGCTGCTCTCGCTGGTGCTGATCCATGTGATCAATCCGCAGAGCTTCGGCTGGAGCATCCGTTTCCACACGCCCTGGGCCTTCCTGATTGGCTCCACCGTGCTGGCGCTCACCGCCACCATGCTCGCGGGCCTGTGGCCGGCCTGGCGCGTCACCCGCGCAGGCGGGCTGCTGCTTCTGGCGCTGCTGCTCGGCCAAACCGGAAGTGCGTCCGCCCAGCAGCCTGGGGCGGACTGGAAACCCGCGCGCCCTGGCTATCGCTACGCCTTTCCCCGCGACCACGGCCCGCACCCGGAGCACAAGATCGAGTGGTGGTATCTCACCGGCAACGTGCGCACGGCGGACGAGCGCCGCTTTGGCTACCAGCTCACCTTTTTCCGCATCGGCGCCACCCCAGAACCCGCCACGAAGAACCCCTGGGCGCTGCGCGATGTCTGGATGGCGCACTTTGCCATCAGCGATCTGAAGGCCGCGCGCTACCACCACGCCGACCGCCTGAACCGCGCCGGGCCGGGACTGGCCGGGGCCACGGTGGAGCGCGTGTGGAATGAGGACTGGCAGGTGCAAATCTCCCCGAATGGCCGCATGACGCTGAAGGCGCAGGACCGCGGCTTCTCGCTGGACCTGGAGCTGGAGCCCGGTGGCGCGCCGGTGATCCACGGCCAGGACGGCATCAGCCAGAAAGGGGCCGTCGAGGGCAACGCCAGCCACTACTACTCCCATGTGCGGATGCCGACCCAGGGCAAGCTGCGGCTGGACGGCCAGGAGCATGCCGTGACCGGCCTGAGCTGGATGGATCACGAGTTCGGCACCAGCTTCCTGGAAAAAGGCACGCAGGGCTGGGACTGGTTCAGCGCGCAGATGGATGACGGCAGCGCGCTCATGCTCTTCCAACTGCGCGGCGCGGCCCCTGGTGCCAACGCAGGCACGCTGATCCGCCCCGACGGCAGCACCCTGCCCCTGCGTTCCGGCGATTTCACCCTCACGGGCAGCCAGCCCTGGCACTCGCCGAGCGGCGCGGCCTATCCCCAGGTGTGGCAGATTCAGATCCCCGGCCAGCAGATCAGCCTGACCTGCCGCGCCGCCATGCCCGCGCAGGAATTCACCGCCGCCTCCACGCCCGGCCTCGGCTACTGGGAAGGTGCCGTGGACTACACCGGCACCGCCGCCGGAAAACCCCTCACCGGCCAAGGCTACCTGGAAATGACCGGCTACTCCGGCCGCTCCATGAGCGCGTGGTTTGGGGGGGAGTGACTGCCCCCCGGCACAAACCTTCATCTCAATAGGCACTTGTGAT
>CAYOKN010000328.1:0-3390 GCA_964404545.1 uncultured Rhodospirillaceae bacterium
ACCGCCGCCGGCATCAAGGTGTTCCGCTTCCAGATCCTGGCCGCCAATGCCCGCGCCCAGACCTCCAAGCTGCTGCGCCCCCATTCGGTGCGCCTGCCCTATTACAACGGCCGCCCGATCCCCGAGCCGGTGGCCGACTCGGTGATGGGCTTCCTGTTCGTCTATGTGCTGGTGTTCGCCGTGCTGGCCATGCTGCTGGGCATGATGGGCCTGGACCTCATCACCGCCCTGTCGGCGGCCGCCTCGGCCATCTCGAATGTGGGCCCCGGCCTGGGCGCCACCATCGGCCCCGCCGGCAGCTACGCCACCCTTCCCGACGCGGCCAAATGGCTGCTGACCATCGGCATGCTCATGGGCCGGCTCGAGATGTTCGCCGTGCTGGTGCTGTTCGTCCCCAGCTTCTGGAAGCCTTGATAGGGCAGGTCCCTCACGCGCCGGGCGTCCTCGCCCGCCTATCGGCACGAGCGGGCGGGACGCCCGCGCTCCCAGGAGGGGGAGGCACCCGGAGCGTAGCGACTGGCGCATTGAGCGCCCCGGAGCTTTGGCGGAGGGAAGCCAAGGCGGCGGAGCCGCCGCCCGGCGTCTAAAGCACCCTACCGAATGTAATTCCCACCATATTGCGGGATCAGGACATCGAACTGGCTGTTCACGTCCTGCATCATCTGCTCGACCATGTCGTACCAGATGCGGTCCCGCTCCACCAATTTGGTGCCTTCGGGCACGGTGCGGCTGCGGTTGGCGCGGGCATCGATGGAGATGGCCGGATAGCCGCGTTCGTCAATCACCTGCAGGGTGGTCACCAGGCTGGCATCGAAGCGGGCTTCCTGCTGTTCCTTGAACAGGCCGGTGAAGCCCTTGTCGGTGCGCAGCGGCACCTCGACCACCGAGGCGTCCTTGATGATGAAGCGCACGGCGCCGGTGCGGCCCACGGGGGCCAAACGGTCCTGGGCCCAGCGGCGGGCGGCCTGTTCCGGCGAGACCGGCATCACATGCTCCACATGGGGCGGGCGGGCCGGCTGCACATATTCGCTGACCACCTCGAGTTGGCCCACATCCAGGCGATAGGGCGCCAGATTGGCAAAGGTCATGTCGGGCAGGCGCTGGGGCGGCGGGGTGGTCTGGCACCCGGCCACGGCGGCCAGCGCGGCGGCGGCGAACAGGACACGGAGGGTCTTGGGGCTCATGCCTTACTTCCAATGAGGGTCGTCACTGGCCGGAAGGTGTCGCACCTTCCTGGCAATTTCAAGGCGCGTAAAGGCGGTCCAGATCGCTCGGCCGGAAGACATAGGGGGTTTTGCAGAACTCGCAGGTCACCACCACGTCGCCCGAGGCGTCCACCATGTCCTCGACCTGCTCACGCGGGAAGGACTTCAGCGTACCCTCGACCCGCTGGGCCGAGCAGCGGCACTGGGCCTTCAGCGGCTTGGCGTCGAACACCTGCAGCCCCTCGGCATGATAGAGCCGATAGACCATGCCCTCGGCAGCCAGTTCCGGGTCGGTCAGCTCGCCATCCTTGGTGCTGCCCAGCAGGATGCCGGCGCGGTTCCAGGCCTCGGCGGCTTCCTCGGCGGTGAAGATGGGGCTGTTCGCCCCCAGCGGCATGCGTTGCAGCATGATCACCCCCGCGCGCCAGCCGGCGTCCCCGTCGGGCTCGGCCACGGCCATGCGGAATTCCGTAGCCAGCTGTTCCGACTGCTGGAAATAGGCCCGCGCGCAATCGGCCAGGTCGCCGCCAGTCAGCTCGACAATGCCCTGATAGCGGTCGGTGTCGGCCCCCTGGTCCACGGTGAAGGCCAGATAGCCATCGCCCAGCAGCGCCCGGGTGGAGGGACGCTTGCCCAACTGGCCCAGGCGCACCTCGTCATAGCGGGCATAGCCGCGCAGGGCGCCGTCCGAGGTGACGTCGGCCACCACCAGCGAGATGGGGCCCTTGCCCTGGATCTGCAGGGTGAAGATGCCGTCATATTTCAGCGCGCCGGCCAGGGCGGCGGCCAGGCTGACCGCCTCGGCCAGCAGGCGCGACACCTGGATCGGATAGCCGTGCGGGCCCACCACGCCGTCGAGGGCGGGGCCCAGCTTGACCATGCGTCCCCGCATGGACCCGGCCTCGATCTGGAAAGGAAGCAGAAGGTCGGTCTTCACACTCACAACAGGCACCACGTAAGGATGCCCTTCTGCACATGCAAGCGGTTTTCGGCCTCGTCCCACACCGCCGACTGATGGCCGTCCATGACCTCGTTGGTCACTTCCTCGCCGCGGTGGGCGGGCAGGCAATGCATGAACAGAGCCTGGGGATTGGCCAGGCTCATCAGGGCCTCATTGACCTGATAGGGCGCCAGCAGATGGTGCCGGTTCTTGTCGGTGCAGCCCATGGACACCCAGGTGTCGGTCAGCACCAGATGGGCGCCGTCCACGGCTTCCTCGGCATGGCGCAGCACGGTCACGTCGGCCCCCCGCTCCTTGGCCGCTGCCACCAAGGCAGGCGGCGGGCACAGGGTCTCGGGGCAGGCCAAGCGCAGCTTGAAGCCGAAATGGGCGGCAGCGTGAATCCAGCTGGCGGCCACGTTGTTGCCGTCGCCCACCCAGGCCACGATCTTGCCCTTCAGGCTGCCGCGCAGTTCCTCGAAGGTCATGATGTCGGCCATCACCTGACAGGGATGCGAGCTGTCGGTCAGGCCGTTGATCACCGGCACGCTGGCATATTCGGCCAGCTCGCGCAGCTTCTCGGGCTTGTTGGTGCGGATCATGATGGCGTCCACATAGCGCGACAGCACGCGGGCGGTGTCGGCGATGGTCTCGCCCCGGCCCAGCTGCGAATCCGTATGGGACAGCACGATGGAGCCGCCGCCCAGCTGCAGCATGCCTACCTCGAAGGAGACGCGGGTGCGGGTGGACGGCTTCTCGAAGATCATGGCCAGCACCTTGCCGGCCAGCGGACGCGGGCCATAGGCGCTTTCACCGCGCTTGAAGGCGTGGCCCAAGTCCAGGATGGTCCGCAGGGTGGCGGTATCAAAGGCATCCAGGTCCAGGAAATGCCGGACCGGCTGGGTCATGGTCTTGGTCACTTGGAAAGCTCGTCACAGGTACGGTCAAGGATCGCCAGGGCCTCGTCGGCCTCGGCCTTGCCGATGATCAGGGGCGGAAGCAGCCGCACCACATTGTCACCCGCCGCCACGGTCAGCAGGCCATTGGCCATGAGGCGCTTCAGCACCTCCATGTTGTCGGGCACCACCCGCAGGCCGAGCATCAGGCCGGCGCCGCGCAGTTCGGCCAGCACCTTGGGGTGCTTTTCCACCAAGGCTTCCAGCTTGCCCCACAGATAGTCACCGATTTCCCGCACATGGGGCAGGAAGCCGGGCTCGGCCATCTCGTCGATCACCGCCTCGGCCA
>CAYOKN010000329.1:0-3354 GCA_964404545.1 uncultured Rhodospirillaceae bacterium
CGACATCGCCAAGGGCCGGGGCGGCGACCATTCCGAGCTGGGCGCCGCCGTGGCCTTGAAGCTGGGCCCGCGCCTGGGCCTGACCGAGGAAGAGACCGAAACCACCAGCTGGCTGGTGCGGCACCATCTCTTGATGACCAGCACCGCCTTCAAGCGTGATGTGGACGACCCCCGCAATGTGGAGGAATTCGTCGAGATCGTGCAGAGCCCCGAACGCCTGCGCCTGCTGATGATCCTGACCGTGGCCGACGTCATGGCGGTGGGGCCGGGGGTGTGGAACGGCTGGAAGGGCGGCCTCTTGCGCCGACTTTACTGGAATGCCGAGGACATGATGTCCGGCGGCCTGGAAGTGGAGCGGCGCGAGGCACGGGTGGAGCGCGCCCAGGGCGCCCTGCGCAAGATGCTGGCCGACCAGTGGCCGCCCGAGGAAATCGAGGCCCATATCGCCCGCGGCTATCCCAGCTATTGGGTCAGCTTCGACACCGAGACGCAAGTGCGCCACGCCCGCCTGGTGCGCGAGGCCGAGAGCGCCCAGGCGCCGCTGACCATCGACACCCGGGTGGACCCGCAGCATTCGGTGACCGAGGTCACCATCTATACCGGCGACCATCCCGGCCTGTTCAGCCAGATCGCCGGCGCCATGAGCTGCTCGGGCGCCTCCATCGTGGACGCCAAGATCATTACCCTGGCCAACGGCATGGCGCTGGACACCTTCTGGATCCAGGACGCCTCGGAAGGCGGCCCCATGGCCAGCCCCGGCAAGCTGGCCAAGCTGTCGGCCAATATCGAGCGGGCGTTGACCGGCCATCTGCATTGCGCCCGCGAACTGGCCGCCCGCAAGTCGCCGCTGCCCAGCCGCACCCGCGTGTTCAAGGTGCCGCCGCGCGTGATTATCGACAACACCGCCTCCAAGTCCTACACGGTGATCGAAGTGAACGGCCGCGACCGTCCCGGCTTCCTGTTCGACGTCACCAATGCCATGACCGGCCTGGGCCTGCAGATCGCCTCGGCCCACATTTCCACCTATGGCCTGCGCGTGGTGGACGTGTTCTATGTCAAGGACGTGTTCGGCCTGAAAATCTCGCACGAGAGCAAGCTGAAACAGGTACGCGAACAGCTGCTGCTGGCCGTCACCGGCAAGGACGCCGAGGCGGCGGAGTGAAGCAGCTAGTCTAGGCCGCTGGCTGTGCGGTCTCTTGCGTCACCAGAGGCAGCGCCTCCGCGAGTAGGTCGGTCAGGGTGGCGATGGTGGCCGCGTCGACCGGCGGTGCCGGGCGGTGATAGGTCTTGTCGTTCCGGGTTCGGTGCGCCCGGTCAATCACCGCGAAATATTTGTTGAGCCCGATCTGCTGGATGAAGGTCTTGAGGGCACGGTCGCGGTGTCCCTCGCCATCGAACCTTGTCCAATGGTGATTGAAATAGGCCATGGCGAGGCAATGGATGGCCTCGTACGCCAGGATGAAACGTCCATGGGGCGAGTTGGCGGCCCGTCGGGCGTCGGCCAGCATTCCTTCGGCGTTGGCGATGTATTGATCAATGGTCGGCTGGTCACGCAGGGCCTCGGTCAGATGCCTTGCCGCGATCATGCTTTCAAGTAGCTGCGGTCGTCTTGCCATTGGTCGTTACCATGATCTTTGGTCCGCTTAGAATGGATTGGATCACCGGATCTGTCGCCACCAGTTTTTCCCATTCTTCCGGGCCATAAAGGGAAATATGCAGGGCACGCCCGAGGGCCGTTTCGAGGGCATAAATTTCATCGGACCAGGCGATGGGGTCGGCGACCGTGCCGATGGCGATCACATCCACGTCGCTGTCCGCGTGGTCGCTGCCCTTGGCCACCGAGCCGAAGAGGAAGGCGGTTTCGATGTCCGGAAAGCGTTCCATGAGAAGCCGGACCTTGTCGGAGATGCCAAAGGTCTTGACGCAGATCGATCGGAGCTCGGGGTAGAGCGGGTGGTCCGGATTGGCGCGGAAAAGCCGTTGATTGCCTTGTCGGCGGTCAGAGATGATGCCCGCATCCACCATGTCGGTGATGGCCATCTGGCCGCCACGGCGGCCAACCGCGGCGATGGCGATGAGTTCGTTGAACCGGTAATCTCGGCCCGGATGCAGCATTAGCGCCGCCAGCAGGCGCTGCAGGCGCGGTGCGATCAACCAATCCACCATGCTCATGGAAAACACCCTATATTTTAGGCTAAACACCCTAAAATATAGGCCGGAATGAATCAACCCCAACTGTAGGCTGATCGACCTCAATTTTAGGCCGCCTGCGACGCAGATTCCTTTTTAACCCGTCCCCTGTTATCACCAGCCCATGGCCCTGCTTCGCTCCATTGCCACCGTGGGTGGCTTCACCATGTTGTCGCGCATCACCGGTCTGATGCGCGAGATGATGATGGCCCATTACATGGGGGCCGGCGTGGTGGCCGATGCCTTTTTCGTGGCCTTCCGTTTTCCCAACCTGTTCCGCAGCCTGTTCGCCGAGGGCGCCTTCAACGCCGCCTTCATCCCCCTGATGGCCGGCAAGCTGGAAAAGGAGGGCGAGGCCGAGGCCCTGTCCTTCGCCCAGGCCGCCTTTGCCGTCATGGCGTTGGTGTTGGCCCTGTTCGTGGCGGTGATGGAGCTGGCGATGCCCTGGGCCATGCTGGCGCTGGCCCCCGGCTTCGACGACGTGCCCGGCAAGATGGAGCTGGCCACCGAGCTGTCGCGCATCACCTTTCCCTATCTGCTGTTCATCTCGCTGGTCAGCCTGCAGGCCGGCATGCTGAACAGCGTCGGCCGCTTTGCCGCTGCCGCCGGCACGCCGGTGCTGTTGAATCTGACCGCCATGGCCGGGCTGTGGGCCCTGGCGCCCCATACGGAAACCCCCGGCCATGCCCTGGCCTGGGGCACCTTTGCTGCCGGCGTGGTGCAGTTCGGCTGGCTGTTCGTGGCGGTGCGGCGGGCCGGTCTGCCGCTGCGCCTGGTGCGGCCGCGCCTGACGCCCGAGGTGCGGCTTTTGGGAAAGCGCATCGTCCCGGGGGCGGTGGGGGCCGGCGTCTATCAGGTCAATCTGGTGGTCAATACCATGCTGGCCTCGCTGCTGCCCACCGGCGCGGTGTCGGTGCTGTCTTATGCCGACCGGCTGAACCAGCTGCCGCTGGGCGTGGTGGGTATCGCCATCGGCACCGCCTTGCTGCCGGTGCTGTCGCGTCAGATCCGCGCGGGCGAGACCCAGGCGGCCATGGAGTCGCAGAACCGGGCGCTGGAGGTGGGGCTGCTGCTGACCGTGCCGGCGGCGGCGGCCCTCATGGTCATCGCCCTGCCGGTGGTGCAGCTGATCTTCATGCGCGGCAGCTTCGGGCCCCAGGCGGC
>CAYOKN010000330.1:0-3285 GCA_964404545.1 uncultured Rhodospirillaceae bacterium
CCGCCCTTGGCCATGAACAGGAACTTGTAGGCGGCGCCCTCGGTGGCATAGAGGTCGATCTGCGCCGGCAGGTTGTTGCCGGTATTGACCTCGTCATACATGGTCAACGGGGCGACCTGGGAATAGCGCAGGTTCAGCTCGGAATAGGCCTCGGACACCCCCTTGGACAGCGCGGCTTCGTCGCCGCCGCCGGTCCAAACCTGCTGGCCCTTCTTGCCCATGATGATGGCGGTGCCGGTGTCCTGACACATGGGCAGCACGCCGCCGGCGGCGATGTTGGCGTTCTTCAGCATGTCCAGGGCCACGAACTTGTCGTTGGCGCTGGCCTCGGGGTCTTCCAGGATGGCGCGCAGCTGCTTCAGATGGCTGGGGCGCAACAGGTGCGAGATGTCGCGGATCGCCGCCTTGGTCAGCGCGGTCAGGGCCGACGGCTCCACCACCAGGACTTCCTTGCCGTTCAGGGTAGTGGTGGACACACCCTCCTTGGTCACCAGGCGATATTCGGTGTCGTCGGCGCCCAGGGGGAACAGGTCATAGATGTTGGTGCTGTCGGCGGTCATTGGCGGAACCCTCAAGCAAGACAGGGGAGGGGCCTTCCCCTCCGAACGAGTGGGGTTCTTCAAACCATCTTTTGCGGGGAACCGTCAAGTGTGGCGAGGGGCATAGCCGGGCCAAGGGACAAAAGGAAAAAGCGGACGAGGGCGTCCGCGCCCCCAGGGCACCCGGAGGCCAGTCAGGGCCGGCTGGCGCGTTGAGCGCCCCGGAGCGACGGCGCAGCGAAGCGGAGCCCAAAGCGGAGGAGCCAAGGGCGCGGACGCGACCGCCCGGCGCGTGAGGGGCAGACAACAAAAAAAGCGGGCGGGACGCGCCCGCGCTCCGTGGTCAGACGGTGGTGCGCCGGAGCGCGGGCGCCCTCGCCCGCTCTCAGCTACTTCTTCCGCCAGGCGTCCAGGGCGATCACCTGGCCGCGCGGCTCCTCGGTGTCCTGCTCGGGGCGCAGGTGGGGGCGCAGGTCGGACAGGTCGTCGTGGTCCAGCTCGGTCAGGGTGCCGTCCATCTCGGGATCGCCCACCTCCAGCAGATCCTCGTCATCGGCGGAATCGCTCTGGAACTGCAGGCCGAACTTGGCCGAGGGATCGGCAAAGGCGGTGACCGCCGGGAAGGGAATGCGCAGCCGCTCGTTCACCCGGTTGAAGGACAGGGTGACCATGAAGGCATCGTCGGTGACTTCCAGCCCCCAGAACTGGTGCTGCAGCACGATGGTCATCTCGTCCGGGTACTGGGCACGCACATGGTCCGGCACCACCACCCCGGGAAAGGCGGTCTTGAAGGTGATATAGAAGTGATGGTCGCCGGTCAGGCCGTGCTCGGCGGCATAGGACAGAGCCTCGCGCAGTACGCCGCGCAGAGCGTCCTCGACCATCTTGTCGTAGCGGAGGGTCTGGTCGGCCATGGCGCGGTGGAGTCCTTCTTTGCTGCGTCCGCCCAGGAACGGGCGGGGAAGTGAAGTGGGGGGAGTTCTGTTGCCCGGTTCCCCCCGGACCGCGCTTACCGTTTTTTAGGCGGCAGCGGCAAGTTCAACGTTGTCGTTGGCACTTGTTAGGATTGACCCGGTAACGGTGGTATCATGCCGAGCACAAGCCGTGTCTTTACTACGCACGTCGATCCTGTTTCACCCCCAACGGGCTTCGGCCGCAACCGGTCCGAAGGAATTTGGTGGAGGTGCCGGGTACCGCCCCCGGGTCCGTAACGCTTATTCCACACGACGTTTAGCGCCATAGTCGGGTTACCCCGACGCTTCACAATATAGTTCATTCCGCCGCGGCCCGCCAGACCCGGTTTCCCGGACCGCCGAACCTTTGGCGAACATCTTTGGGGTGGGCCAAGGGTCCGCCCGTCTCCGGGCGCCCTAATCCAACGGCCCCTTGCCGTGGGCCGGCTTGCCCCGGCTCTCATATTCGTACAGCAGCTTTTCCAGGAATTCCCGTTCCTGGCCCTCCGCGCTCTTGGGGTCGGCGCCGGCCAGCCGCTCGATCTCGGCGATGGCGCGGGCGCGTTCGTCCTCGCAGGTGATGCGGTTGATGTCGACCATGGGCTCAAACCTCGCTATTGTCGCCGGGCTTGTCCCATATATGGTGTGTTTCATGCGGCAGTACCTCGACCTGATGCGGCATGTGCTGGAAAACGGCACGGTCAAGCATGACCGCACCGGCACCGGCACCCAGTCGGTGTTCGGCTACCAGATGCGCTTTGACCTGGCCGACGGCTTTCCCCTGGTGACCACCAAGAAGCTGCATCTGAAGTCCATCATCCATGAGCTGCTGTGGTTCCTGGCCGGCGACACCAATATCCGCTACCTGAAGGAAAACGGGGTCTCCATCTGGGACGAGTGGGCCGACGAGCGCGGCGACCTGGGGCCGGTCTATGGCCACCAGTGGCGCAGCTGGCCGGCCCGCGACGGCGGCACCATCGACCAGATCGCCGGACTGATCGACCAGATCCGCCGCAATCCCGACAGCCGCCGGCTGATCGTCACCGCCTGGAACCCGGCCGATGTGGACCGCATGGCGCTGCCGCCCTGCCACTGCCTGTTCCAGTTCTATGTGGCCGAGGGCCGGCTGTCCTGCCAGCTGTATCAGCGGTCGGCCGACATCTTCCTGGGCGTGCCCTTCAACATCGCCTCCTATGCCCTGCTGACCATGATGGTGGCGCAGGTGACCGGCCTGAAGCCCGGCGAGTTCATCCACAGCTTCGGCGACGCCCACCTCTATCTGAACCATATGGAGCAGGCCCGACTGCAGCTTTCCCGCGCCCCGCGCCCGCTGCCCACCATGCGGCTCAATCCGGCCATCACCAACCTGTTCTCGTTCAGCTACGACGACTTCCTGCTCGAGGGCTACGACCCCCATCCCCATATCAAGGCGCCGGTGGCGGTATGAGCATCCTGTCCCTGATCGTGGCGGTGGCCGAGAATGGTGTGATCGGGCGCGACAACCGGCTGCCCTGGCACCTGCCGGGCGATCTGAAATATTTCAAGGCCATGACCCTGGGCAAGCCGGTGCTGATGGGCCGCAAGACTTGGGAATCGCTGGGTCGGCCATTGCCCGGGCGGCCCAATGTGGTGATCACCCGCGACCCCGCCTTCCAGGCCGACGGCGCCAGCGTGGGCCATTCGCTGGACGAAGGGCTGCGGCTGGCCCGCGACCTGGCCGGTCCCGAGGGCGAGGTGATGGTGATCGGCGGCGCCGACCTGTTCCGCGCCTGCCTGGACCAGGCCGACCGGCT
>CAYOKN010000331.1:0-3274 GCA_964404545.1 uncultured Rhodospirillaceae bacterium
GAGGGCGGCAAGCAGGCGGTGGCCGAAACCTGGCGCAACATCACCGCCGTGGGCGGCACGCCGCTGGCGGTGACCGACAACCTGAACTTCGGCAATCCGCAGAAGCCCGAGATCATGGGCCAGATCGTCAAGGCCATCGAGGGTATGGGCGAGGCTTGCCGCGCCCTGGACTTCCCCGTGGTGTCGGGCAATGTCTCGCTCTACAACGAGACCAACGGCAAGGCCATTCAGCCGACCCCGGCCATCGGCGCCGTGGGCCTGCTGGCCGACGTGTCCAAGCACATGACCGTGGCCTTCAAGGCCGAGGGCGAGGCCATCCTGGTGGTGGGCGAGACCAAGGGCTGGCTGGGCTCGTCGCTCTATCTGCGCGAGCTGTTCGGCCGGGAAGAAGGCGCTCCGCCGCCGGTGGACCTGGAGGTCGAGCGCAAGAACGGCGACTTCGTGCGCGGCCTGATCCACGGCCGCCGCGTCACCGCCTGCCATGACGTCTCGGACGGCGGTATTCTGGTGGCGGTGGCCGAAATGGCCATGGCCGGCGGCATCGGCGCCAAGCTGGCCCCGCTGCATCCCGGCATCTCGCTGCATGCCTGGTGCTTTGGCGAGGACCAGGGCCGCTATGTGATCACCGCCCCCAAGGAACAGGCCGACGCCATCGTCGCCGACGCCGGCAAGGCCGGGGTCAAGATCGCCCGCATCGGCGAGACCGACGGTTCGGACATCGTGCTGACCGAGGGCCACGCCCTGCATTCGGTGCTGGTCAGCCAGCTGAAGCGCGAGCACGAGCATTGGATGCCCAATTACATGGGCGCCAGCGAGATCGTGGCGTAAGCCTGCGATCCGGTTTTGAACGGAAGCCCCGCGGCGTTCGGCGCCGCGGGGTTTTTCGTTCCTGTGTCTCCCTGGGCAAGCCGGCCCTTTCCAAAGCAGCCCACTCGGGCAATATTATCGGCCGGACCTCATTCAACAGGAGCACCCAGCCATGGCCATGGACGCCGGCGAAATCGAACGCATGATCCGCGAAGCCTTTCCCGATGCCCATGTGGTGATCGAGGATCTGCGTGGCGACGGCGACCATTACGCCGCCCTGGTGGTGTCCGAGCAGTTCCGGGGCAAGAGCCGGGTGCAGCAGCACCAGATGGTTTATGCCGCGTTGCAGGGCAAGATGGGCGGTGACCTGCATGCCCTGGCGCTGCAGACCACGCTGCCCGAGAACGCGCCCAAGTTCGATTGAGCTCCTCGCCCCCACAGGCGGCGGCGGGTGTGGCCGCCGCCTTGGCGGCCTTTCTGATCTGGGGCTCGTCGGCCCTGTATTTCCGCCTGTTCGCCGACCTTCCCGCCATGGAGGTGCTGGCCCACCGGGTGATGTGGAGCCTGGTGCTGTGCGGCGCCCTGCTGGGGCCGCTGGGCCAAGGCACAGCGGCCCTGCGGCTTCTGGGCGATCGGCGGCGGCTTGCCCCGTTCCTGCTGTCGGCGGTGATGATCGCCATCAATTGGCTGGGGTTCATCTGGGCGGTGGGGCATGGCCGCGCCCTGGAAGCCAGCATGGGCTATTACCTTTATCCGCTGGTGACCGTGGCCTTGGGCGCCCTGGTGCTGGGCGAGCGGTTGAGCGGCCGGCAAATGGCGGCGGTGCTGGTGGTGGCCGCCGGGGTGGGGTGGCTGGTGGCCTCGGCCGGGATGCTGCCCTGGATTGCCCTGACCTTGGCCTGCAGCTTCGGGCTCTATTCGCTGGTGCGCAAGATGGTGCCGGTGCATCCGGTGCTCGGCCTGTTTGTCGAGGTGCTGGTGGTCACTCCGCCAGCGGTGGCCTGGGTGGTCTGGACCAGCGGCGGGCTGGGGGCCTTCGGCCGCGACTGGCACACCAGCCTGCTGCTGCTGGCCGCCGGGCCGCTGACCACCGTGCCGCTGCTGCTGTTCGCCATGGCGGCGCGCCGGCTGCGCCTGTCCACCCTGGGCTTGATGCAGTATCTGAACCCCACCGTGCAGATGCTGGTGGCGGTGGCGGCCCTGGGCGAACCCTTCACCCCGGCTCATCTGGTGGCCTTCGCCGCCATCTGGGCGGGGCTTGCGCTTTATTCGCTGCCCCTGGGGGCGGCAAGGGGGCGCGCAGGGAGGGGGCGCGAAACGGAGCGTTGAAAACCCGACTGTTTTGCTCTTATATTGCCTCCCACTGAATTCTCTTACCAGGACTGATCCCAATGACCGGCAACCCCGTCTTTGAACGCATCCAGCAGGACCTCAACGAGAATGACGTGGTCCTCTATATGAAGGGCACGCCCATGTTCCCGCAGTGCGGCTTCTCGGCCGCCGTGGTCCAGGTGCTGAGCGACCTGGGCGTGAAGTTCAAGGGCATCGACGTGCTGATGGACCCCTCGCTGCGCGACGGCATCAAGCAGTTCGCCAACTGGCCGACCCTGCCGCAGCTCTATGTGAAGGGCGAATTCGTGGGCGGTTGCGACATCGTGCGCGAAATGGCCGCCAGCGGCGAGCTGCAGCAGATGATGAAGGACAAGGGCGTCCAGGCCGCCTGACGGCTGCGCCCCTTCCCATTGTGCGGCATGGCCGGGGCAGCGCCCCGGCCATTGTCGTTTGTGCCGGTCCGTTCAATGCGCGGTGCGCGGAGGCCGGTTTCGCCAGGAAATCCTCACGCTCCCGCCGCGTCTGCGGCCAGGGCCGGCTGGGCGGTCAGCATGGGCAGGGTGAAGGTGGCGCCCTTGCCGGATTCGCTTTCCACCCAGATGGTGCCGCCGTGGCGTTCCACGATCTTGCGGCAGATGGCCAGGCCGATGCCGGTGCCGGGATATTGGCCAGGGCCGTGCAGCCGCTGGAAGATCATGAAGATGCGCTCGAAGAATTCCGGCGCGATGCCGATGCCGGTGTCGGTGACCGAAATCTGCCAGTCCTGGCCGTGGGGCCGGACCCCGATGGTGATGCGGCAGGGGATGTCCGGTCTGCGGTATTTCAGGGCATTGCCCACCAGATTTTGCATCAGCCGTTCCAGCTGGCTACGGTCGCCATAGACCGTGGGCAGGTCGCCCACGGTGATGTCGGCCTTGGCCTCGGCCATGGCCGGGGCCAGGTTGGCCAGCGCCGCCGACACCGCCTCGGCCAGGGGAACCCGGGTAAAGGGCTGTCCCTTGCGGCCCACCCGGCTGTAGTCCAGCAGGTCGCGGATCATGTGCGACATGCGGGTGGCGCCGTCGGTGGCATAGTGGATGAACTCGTCGGCATCGGCATCCAGCCGGCCCTGATAGCGCCGCTGCAGCAGCTGGGT
>CAYOKN010000332.1:0-3253 GCA_964404545.1 uncultured Rhodospirillaceae bacterium
CCTCGCCGCCCGGCAGCCAGCGCAGCAGGGCCCGCGCCAGCTCGTCCACCAGGATGGGCTTGCCCACATGGTCGTTCATGCCCGCGGCCAGACACCGTTCGCGGTCGCCGGCCATGGCATGGGCGGTCATGGCCAGGATGGGCAGGCCGGGCGGCAGCCTGTCCGAGGCGCGCAGGCGCTGGGTGGCCTCCATGCCGTCCAGCACCGGCATCTGCACATCCATGAGCACGATATCCACCGGCTCGCTTTCCGCCAGCCGCACGGCCTCCTGGCCGTTCTCGGCCACCAGCACGGTCATGCCCCACCCCTGCAGGAACTCCACCGCCACCTGCTGGTTGATGGCATTGTCCTCGGCCAGCAGCACCCGCACGCCGCGCAGCCGCTCCACCTCGGGCCCGGCCGGCATGGCGCGGCCGGTCATCAGCAGGCCACGCCCGAAGGCATGGCATAGGGCATCCAGCAGGGAAGAGCGGGTCACCGGCTTGGCCACGATGTCCGCCACCTTCAGGTCGCCCAGACAGCCGGAGGCGGCATCCACGTCATAGGCGGTCATCATGATCACCGGCGCCGGCGGGGCGTTGGCCTCGGCGGCGATGGCCCGGCTCAGCTCGACCCCGTCCATGCCCGGCATCTTCCAGTCGGCCAGCAGCAGGTCGAAGCCCTGGCCGGCGGCCTGGGCGGCGCGCCACAGCGCCAGCGCCTCGGCGCCCGAGGCGGCGGTGACGGTCTGGAAACGGAAGCTGCCCAGCAGGTCCGAAATGATCTCCAGCGCCGCCGGATTATCGTCCACCGCCAGCACCCGCTTGCCCTGGAACGCCTCGCCCGGCTCGGCGTGGCGCTCCTGTCCGGCGGTGGGTTGGAAGGGCAGCGTGACCGTGAACAGGCTGCCCTGCCCCGGCGCGCTCTGCACCGCGATGTCGCCGCCCATGAGCTGGGCCAGTTGGCGGCTGATGGCAAGGCCCAGGCCGGTGCCGCCATAGCGGCGGGTGGTAGAGGTATCGGCCTGGCTGAAAGCCTGGAACAGCCGGGCGATCTGCTCGGCGGTCATGCCGATGCCGGTGTCACGCACCCCGAAGGCCAGACTGACCCGGCCATCGGCCAGCGGCGTGGCGTCCACCCGCAGCTCCACCTCGCCCTGGCTGGTGAACTTGACGGCGTTGCCGATCAGGTTGGTCAGGATTTGGCCCAGCCGCAGCCCATCGCCCAGCAGCCACTGGGGGACGTCGGCGCCGCAGCGGATATGGAAGTCCACACCCTTGCGGCGGGCGGCCCCCAACGCCACGGTGCAGGTGCGGTCCAGCACCTCGCTGAGGGCAAAGGGCGCCTCCTCCACCAGCAGCTTGCCGGCCTCGATCTTCGAGAAGTCCAGAATGTCGTTGATGATGCCCAGCAAGGCCTGGGCCGAGCCCAGGATCTTTTGCAGATAATCCTGCTGCTTGGCGCTCTCGACCCCGCGCAAGGCCAGGTTGGACAGGCCGATGATGGCGTTCATGGGGGTGCGGATCTCGTGGCTCATATTGGCCAGGAATTCGCTTTTCATGCGGTTGGCCGCCTCGGCCGCCTGCATGGCATGGCGCAATTCCTCCTCGAGCCGCATGGCCTCGGTGACGTCGCTGTGCAGCGCCACCACAGCGCCGTCCACGGTGCGAGATTCGGTGATCCGCACCCAACGTCCATTGGCCAGAAGCTGCAATTGCGGCCGGCCATCGGCGGCGCGGTGGCGCTGGAACCGCTCGGCCGCAGCCTGGATGGGATCGCCGCCGGAATAAAGCCTAACCCGCCCCGCCTCGGACATGATGTCGGCAAAGGCGGTGCCGGGCACCAGCAGATGGGCAAGCTCGGGATAAAGCTCGCGGTAGCGGCGGTTGCAGATCACCAGCCGGTCCAGGGCGTCATAGATGACAAAGCCGTCGGACATGCTGTTGATGGCGGTCAACAGGTGGTTTTCCACCACCTTCAGCCGGGACTCGGCCTTCACCCGCTCGGAGATGTCCCGGATGATGCCCACGAACTGCGGCAGGCCCACCGAGGACAGGTCGCCCACCGACAGCTCGATGGGAAATTCGGCGCCATCGCGGCGAATGGCTACCTCGCGCCGGCCGGTGCCGATGATGCGCGGGCGGCCGCCCCTTACATAGCGCTCCACATGAGCGTCGTGGCTCTCGGCATCGCCGGGGCGCATCAGGTCCTTGACGTTGCGCCCGCGCAGTTCGTCCGCCTCGAAGCCGAACATGCGGCAGGCCGCGGCGTTCACGTCCTGGATCACGCCCTGCTTGGTGGCGATGACCACGCCCTCGCCCACCGTGTCCAGGATGGCGTTCAGATGCCGCTCGGCCAGGTGCTGACGCTGGCGGATGGCCGCCTGCAGTTCCTCTTCCATCAGCACCGAGGCGCGGTTGTTCAGCCGCCGCTCTCGGTCCATCTCCTCGTACGAGGTTTCCACCAGGCGCAGCAGCACATCCAGGTCGGGCTTGCCATCCGGGGACTTGGCCGATGCCTTGGCCAATTGGCGGGCCAGCAGCTTGTGCATCAGCGTTCCCGGATGGTGGTGATGGTCATGGTCTGGTTATGCAGCTCGCACAGGCCGGTGGCTGCGTGCGGGGCGATCTCGCCATAGCTGTAGAACCCGGCCAGGTGGGTGCGCCCGGCCATGGCGGAGGCCACCGCCTCCACCTCCTCGGCCACCCGCTGGCCCAGCAGGATCTTGCGGCCCACGCAGGACACCAGCAGCGACAGGCCGTCGCCCAGCCGCGCCATCTCGCCGGCCTGCCCCGCCCCTTCCACCAGCATGTCCAGGTTGCTGCGCATCAGCTGGGCCATGTGGCCCTGGGGGATGTCGCCGGCAAAGGTCATGGAGCGGGCCTGCTCGTCGATGCCCAGCACCGTGCGGACCACCGCCGCCTCGGGATTGGCCAGGGGCCGCACGGTCAGCGGGAACAGCAGCGCGCTGCCCGGCAGGTTGGCGGCGTCCTCGCCCAGATAGCGGCGGTAGAGGTCCAGCGCCGGCTCGCCGTCCAGCTGATAAAGCACATTGCCCTCGGCCTTGGTCACCACCCGCTCGGGCCCAAACCGCTGCCAGCCGCCATAGCTTCCCCAGCCCACCTCGAGGGCATCGCCATAGAAGCCCACGGCCACGCCCTGCCCCGGCTGCGGGCGCGGCCCAAGCCCGGCCACGGTGCGCTTGAACTCCACGCCATCGCCGGCCAGGCCGCCGGTGACCAGCACCTCGGTGCCCACCGCCGCGCGCAGGCCC
>CAYOKN010000333.1:0-208 GCA_964404545.1 uncultured Rhodospirillaceae bacterium
CTTCAGGAAGGGGTGATGAAGACCCGCATGCAGCCCATCGGCAATGCCTGGGCCAAGCTGCCCCGCATCGTGCGCGATCTGTCGGTTGAAACCGGCAAGAAGATCGACCTGCAGATGCTGGGCGCCGAGACCGAGCTGGACCGGCAGGTGCTGGAGCTGATCACGGATCCGCTCGCCCACATGGTGCGCGACTCGGCCGACCACGCCC
>CAYOKN010000333.1:231-3250 GCA_964404545.1 uncultured Rhodospirillaceae bacterium
AGCCGGAAGTGGGCAAGGTGGTGCTGAACGCCTATCACGAGGGCGGGCACATCATCATCGAGATCGCTGATGATGGGCGTGGCCTGAACATCGATAAGATCCGCAGCAAGGCGTTGGCGAACGGCTTGGCCACCGAGGCCGAGCTGGACAACATGACCGATGCCCAGATCGCCCAGTTCATCTTCAAGGCAGGCCTGTCCACCGCCGAAAAGGTGACCAGCGTGTCGGGCCGCGGCGTCGGCATGGACGTGGTGCGGACCAACATCGAGAAGATCGGCGGCACCATCGAACTGAAGACGGTCCAGGGCAAGGGGACCACCTTCACCATCAAGATCCCGCTGACCCTGGCCATCGTGTCGGCCCTGATCGTGGAATGCGGCGGCGAACGCTTTGCCATCCCGCAGATCAGCGTTCTGGAACTGGTGCGCACCACCGCCACCTCGGAACACGGCATCGAGGTCATCAACAACGCCCCCGTGCTGCGCCTGCGCGACCGTCTGCTGCCGCTGGTCGGCCTGCGCACCCTGCTCAAGCTGGGCGGCGACAAGGAAGAGCGCGACGAGACCTTCATCGTCGTCACTCAGGTGGGCACCTACACCTTCGGCATCATCGTGGACCGCGTCTTCGACACCGAGGAAATCGTGGTCAAGCCGGTGGCGCCGATCCTGCGCAATATCAATATGTTCTCGGGCAACACCATCCTGGGTGACGGCTCGGTGATCATGATCCTGGACCCCAACGGCATTGCTGCCGCCACCGGAGAGGCCGCCATGGCCGGACAGCAGGCCGCCGACACCGCCGGTGCCCGCGACCAGCATTCCGAGGACCGCCAGTCCATGCTGGTGTTCCGCGCCGGCGGCGAGGATCTCAAGGCCGTGCCGCTGGCCCTGGTGGCCCGCCTGGAAGAGATCGAGACCGCCGAGATCGAGCATTCCCACGGCAAGCCGGTGGTGCAGTATCGTGGCCGCCTGATGCCGCTCATCTGCATCAACGACAACTACGAGATCCGCGGCGAGGGCCGCCAGCCGGTGCTGGTGTTCTCGGACCAGGAACGCACCATGGGCCTGGTGGTGGACGAGATCGTGGACATCGTCGAGGACCATCTGAAGGTGGAGCTGGCGGTGAACCAGCCCGGCCTGATCGGCACCGCCGTGATCGCCGGCAAGGCCACCGACATCCTGGATGCGGGGTTCTACCTGACCCAGGCCTTCGGCGACTGGTTCGGCAGCCCGGACCGCGAGGCCCTGGGCGACCGCCGCAGCTTCAAGCGAGTGCTGCTGGTGGACGACAGCCCGTTCTTCCGCAACCTGCTGACCCCGCTGCTGTCGGCGGCCGGCTATAATGTCACCTCGGTGGAAAGCCCCGAGCGGGCCCTGGCCATGCGGGATGCCGGCGACGAGTTCGACGTGATCATCTCGGATATCGAAATGCCCGGCATGAACGGCTTTGAATTCGCCACCGCCGTGCGCTCGGAAGGCCGCTGGCGGAACGTGCCGCTGGTGGCCCTGTCCAGCCATGCCACCGAGAAGGACTTCGAGCGTGGTCGTGCGGTCGGCTTCTCCGACTATGTGGCCAAGTTCGATCGTGAAGCCCTGCTCATGACCCTGGCCCAGACCCTCGTGACCGAAGGTGCCGCATGAACCAGATCGTCGCCGCCGACAAGCGCAACCTGCCTGAAACCGCGGCCACCCAGGACTTCGTGACCATGTTCATCGCCGGGCAGATGTTCGGCATCCCGGTGCTCATGGTCCAGGACGTGCTGGGTCCGCAGAAGATCACCCGCATTCCGCTGGCGCCCAAGGAAGTGGCCGGGTCGCTGAACCTGCGCGGCCGCATCGTGACTGCCATCGACGTGCGCCTGCGCCTGGGGCTGGACAAGAGCGCCGACACTGCCTCCGGCTCGGGCATGAGCGTGGTGGTGGACATGAAGGGCGAACTCTACAGCCTGATGGTGGACAGCGTGGGCGAGGTGTTGAGCCTGCCTGCTGCCTCCTTCGAGCGGAACCCGCCGACCCTGGACCCGTTGTGGCGGGAGTTTTCGGCCGGCATCTACCGGCTCGACGGCCAGTTGCTGGTGGTGCTGGACGTACCACAGTTGTTGGAGTTCGCCTGAGTCTGAGTTAGGCTATACAGCCATCAGGGGTATTGCGGCGGGTCCACCGGGATCCGCCGGGCATTTCGCGAAAGCTGAACCGGCATGAAGTCCTGTCTGATCGTCGATGATTCCAAGGTCATCCGCATGGTGGCCAAGAAGATCCTGCATGAACTGGAGTTTCAAACCGTCGAGGCCGAGGACGGCCAGGTGGCGTTGGACGCCTGCATCAAGGCCATGCCCGATGCCGTGCTGCTTGACTGGAATATGCCGGTGATGAACGGCCTGGATTTCCTGCGCGAACTGCGCAAGCTGCCGGGCGGGGATCACCCCGTGGTCGTGTTCTGCACCACTGAGAACGACATCGACCATATCCAGCAGGCCATCATGGCCGGGGCCAACGAATACATCATGAAGCCCTTCGATTCCGAGATCCTGCAGGCCAAGTTCGCCCAAGTGGGCCTGCTGTAAGCCGGAGGGCACCCCGTCTGATGCAAACCTTTTCCGGTTCTTCCCGTCCGCCGTCCGGGCCGTCCTCTGCGTCTGATCCCTATCGTGTCATGGTTGTGGATGACTCGGCGGTCGTCCGGGGCCTCATCACGCGCATGCTCGAGGAGGATACGGCGGTCCAGGTGGTGGCTTCGGTGGGCAATGGCCAGATGGCCCTGAACGCCCTGGAGCGCCACGATATTGAGGTTTGCGTCCTCGACATCGAGATGCCGGTCATGGACGGCCTGACCGCCCTGCCGCAGATGTTGAAGCTCAATCCCAATCTCCAGGTGGTCATGGCTTCGACCCTGACCCTGAAGAATGCCGAGATTTCCATGAAGGCGCTGGAACTGGGGGCGGCCGACTACATCCCCAAGCCCACCCCCAGCCGCGATATTTCCGGCGGTCAGGATTTCAAGCACGACCTGCTGAGCAAGG
>CAYOKN010000334.1:0-3243 GCA_964404545.1 uncultured Rhodospirillaceae bacterium
AGGCATAGCCCACGCCATGCACCGACTGGATCGGCACCGAGCAGCCCAATTCCTCCTCGCCGCGCTGGCGCAGGCGGCGCACCAGCGAATCGATGGAGCGGTCACCCGGCTCCCATTCCCGCTTGCCCAGGGCGCGGAAAATTTCGGTGCGGCTGACCGGCTCGCCGGGGCGGGCCACCAGTAGCTGGATGAACACCCTTTCGGTGGCGGTCAGGCGCATGCGCCCGCCGGTGGGGGAGACCAGGGTCCAGGACAGCTGGTCATAGGCCCAGCCATCGTCCAGCATCTGGGCCGCCGGCGCCGGGTCCTCGGCGGCTTCGGGAGCCGGGGCGGCCTGGGTCTTGAGGCGGCGCAGCAGGGTCTTCACCTGGGCCTCGAGCTCGCGCAGGTCCACCGGCTTCACCAGATAGACGTCGGCGCCCACTTCCAGGCCCACCACGCGGTCCACGATCATGCTGCGCGCGGTCAGCATGATGATGCCCACTTCCGAGCGTTCGCGCAGGCGCTTGGCGATCTTGAAGCCGTCCTCGCCGGGCAGGTTCACGTCCAGCACCAGAAGGTCGGCCGGCTCCTGGGCCAGAAGCCCGTCCAACTGCGCCCCGGAATCGGCCCCCCGGACGTCGTGACCACAAACCTGAAGATGTTCGACCAAGTCTCCCCGCAGGGCGGGCTCGTCTTCCACCACGACGATTCTGGCCATGTCTGCTCCACATCCGACCAATGACGTTTCAATTCTAATGGGGAATGGCCTTTTCCGCGACTGGCAATTCCACTTTTGGCGACAGGCTGATTCAATTCGGTGCTCGTGGGAGCATCCCGCATCCGGGGGGAGGAACCGGGTCCCCGTTCAGGCGTTGACAGAGGCGTCGGCTAACGAACCCCAAAGGAGGACCAACCATGCGGAAGATGCTGTTCGCGACGACCGCGCTCGTATTCGCGCTGGCGGCGCCCGGCTTCGCGCTGGCCCAGCAGCAGCCCCAGCAGCAGGGCCAGCAGCAGCAGGCCGCGCAGCCCCCGCAGCAGGGGCAGCAGCAGCAGCAGGGCCAGCAGCAGCAGGCCCAGCAGCTGCAGCAGGCTTTGACCCAGATCAGCCAGGCCCAGCAGCAGCTGCAGCAGGCCCAGCAGGGCCAGTCGCAGCAGGCCGTGCAGCAGGCCCAGCAGGCCTTGCAGCAGGCGGAACAGGCGCTGCAGCAGATGAGCCAGAGCCCGCAGGCCCAGCAGGGCCAGCAGGCCCAGGCCATCCAGCAGGCTCAGTCTTCGGTCTCGCAGGCCCGCCAGCAGATTCAGAGCCAGGGCCAGCAGAACCCGCAGCAGGCGGCGCAGGCGCTGACCCAGGCCCAGCAGGACATCCGGCGTGTCGTCCAGCAGACCACGGCCCAGGCCGGCGGAGGCCAGCAGCCGCAGCAGTCGGCCCAGGCGGGCGGCCAGCAGCCGCAGGGCGGCCAACAGCAGATGGCCCAGTCGTCCGAGCCGGGCCAGATCACCGTGCGCCAGCCGTCGCCCGAGATTCAGGTGCAGGACACCGACCCGCAGATCACCGTGATCGATCCGCAGCCCCGCGTGATCGTCGAGGAGCAGGAGCCGCAGGTGGCGGTGCAGATGCCCGAGCCCGAGGTTCAAGTGGAGCAGGGGCAGCCCGAAGTGACCGTCATGGACCAGGGCCAGCCGCAGGTGCGCGTGGTCGAGCAGGGCCAGGCCCAGGTGGAAGTCCAGGAATCCGACCAGCAGGCCCAGGTGCAGATCGAGGAAGAGCAGAACGTGCTCACCGAAGGAGCGCAGGTCGAGCCCGCCATCGAGGCTGATCAGCAGGCGGCTTTGACCGGGCTCGATCCCGAAGCGATCATTGGCCAGACCGCTTATGGCGTGGGCGGCGAGGAAATCGGCGAGATCAGCAGCGTGATCATCACCGAGGACGGCCAGGTCCAGGCCGCGGTGCTGGAGCGCGGCGGCTTCCTGGGCATGGGCGAGGAGCGCGTGGCCGTGGACTGGAACCGGATTGAGATGTCCGGCGACCAGGTGGTGGTGGGCATGACCGCCGACGAACTGGCGGGCCTGCCGGCCTATGAGGGCGAGGGGAATGTCCAGCCCGTGGATTGATCCGGCGTTCCGGTCCCAATGAACAACGGGCCGGCACTCTGGGGTGCCGGCCCGTTTCCTTGCGGGCGCCGGCTGTCAGGTCATCTGTTCGCGGATCACCAGGGCCGCGGCCTGGGTGCGGTTCTGCACCCCGATCTTGCGGAAAATGTTGCGCAGATGGGACTTGATGGTGATTTCGGTCAGGTTCAGGCGCCGCGCGATCTCCTTGTTGGACGATCCGCCCGCCAGCAGCAGCAGGATTTCCTTTTCCCGCCGGGTCAGGCCCAGCGCGGTGGTTTCCGAGGACAGGTCATTTTCCGCGGCGGTGCCTGTCAGCACGTCGGTGGGGAAATAGGCCCCGCCCGACAGGATCAGCCCCAGGGCATGCATCATGGTCTGGGCGCTCAAGGACTTGGGCAGGTAGCCGGCTGCGCCCAATTCGATGGCCTTCAGCACGGTGGCGCGGTTCACGGTGCCCGACAGGATCACCACGCGGGTGCCGCCCAGGGTGGCCTTCACGTCCTTCAGGCTGTCGATGCCCTTCATGCCGGGCATCTTCAGATCCAGCAGCAGGCAGTCCGGTTTGCCTTCAGCGGCAACCCGCAGGGCCTCGGCCAGGCTCCCCGCCTCCTGGATCTCGATGGTTGGGGAAATCTGACGCAGGAACGGCTTCAGGCCGTCCCGGATCAGTGCATGATCGTCGGCGATAAGCACCCGCATTTGTTCGTCCCGCACCTTCACCTGGTTACTTTCATACCACTTTTGGGCTGGCTCATGCCACTTGGTAGAGCAGCCGCGACGTCACTTCGGCCAGGTCGGCCAGGGCCACGGGCTTGCTGAGCACGGCGTCCACCGAGGCTCCCATTCTTTCCAGGCGCTCACGTTCCTTCAGCGGCTGGCCGGTCATCACCACCAGCGGCACCTGGGGATATTGGTCGCCCATGCGTTCGATCAGTTCCTCGCCGCCTCCCAGCGGCATGCGGATGTCGGTGATCACCAGGTCCGGCACTTCGGCGCGCACCATCTCGAAGGCCTCGTGCCCGCCGGACGCGGTGCGCACCCGGTAGCCCAGCCCGGCCAGGAATTCAGCGATGCCGCGCAGCGCCAGCTGTTCGTCCTCCACCACCAGGATGGACTGACCCTCGGCCTCCTGGGGCAGGGCCGGGG
>CAYOKN010000335.1:0-3240 GCA_964404545.1 uncultured Rhodospirillaceae bacterium
GCTGCAGGTGTAGATCGAGGCGGCCGTCGCCGAGGTCACCCTGAATGACGAGCTGGAATATGGGGTGCAGTGGTATTTCGAGGCCGGGGCCGCCAAGGTCCAGTTCTCGGACCTGGCCGCCGGCGTACCCACCGGTCCCATCGCGCCGGGCTTCTCGGCCTTCGTGGCCGGAAACGGCGCCCGTGCGGTGCTGCGCGCCCTGGACACCGTCACCGACGTCAATGTGATCTCCAGCCCCCAGGTGCTGGTGCTGGACAACCAGACCGCCACCCTGCAGGTGGGCGACGAGGTTCCGGTGGCCACCCAGTCGGCGGTGGATGTGAATGACGGCGACACCACCGTGGTCAATGCCATCGAGTTCCGCGATACCGGCGTGATCCTGTCGGTGACGCCCCGGGTCAATGCCGGCGGCCTGGTCACCATGGAGGTGGAGCAGGAGGTCTCGGACGTGGTGCAGACCGAGACCTCGGGTATCGACAGCCCCACCATCAAGCAGCGCCGCATCGTCTCGACCGTGGCGGTGCAGAGCGGCCAGACCGTGGCCCTGGGCGGGCTGATCCGCGACAGCGCCGGCACCGTGCGCGCCGGCGTGCCGCTGCTCAAGGACATTCCGCTGCTGGGCTGGCTGTTCTCGTCCAACCGGGTGGAGACGGGGCGCACCGAACTGGTGGTGCTGCTGACCCCCCGGGTGGTGCGCAACCAGCAGGAAGCCACGGTGGTCACCGACGAGTTGCGCGGCCGCCTGCGCGCCCTGCAGCCGCTGACCGGACGGATCCGATGAGGCGCGAGCAGGGCTATGTGCTGGTGGCGGTGCTGTGGGGCACGGCGCTGCTGGCCCTGCTGGCGGCGGGGCTGGTCAAGGACAGCCGCACCGACCTGATGCTGGCGCGCAACCTGGCCGAGCGGGCCAAGGCCGAGGCCCTGGCCGATGCCGGGGTGGACCTGGCGGTGGCCGGGCTGATGCATCCCGACCCAGAGCACCGCTGGAGCACCGCCGGGTCGCGCCACAGCCAGCGGTTGGGCGAAGGCGAGGTGCGGGTGATGGTTCAGGACGAGGCGGGCAAGATCGATCTGAATCTGGCCTCGGCCGGGTTGCTGGGACAGCTGTTCGCCACCCTGGGCCTGCCCGAGGACGAGGGGGCCGGCCTGGCCGCCGCCGTGGTGGACTGGCGCGATCCCGACCACGACCGCGGCCCCGGCGGCGCCGAGGATGCCGACTATCAGCGCGCCGGGCTGGCCTGGCAGGCCAAGGACGCGCCCTTTGACGACCTGTCGGAACTGCGGCTGGTGCTGGGCATGACCGACCGCCTGGCCGAGGAGGCGCTGCCCGCCCTGACCCTGGGCGCCCAGCGCGGCCTGCCCGACCTGACCGTGGCCGGGCCCCAGGTGCGCGCCGTGCTGGCCCCGCAAGAGACCGCCCCCCCCCTGGTCATGCCCCCGGCCAGCAATGCCGGCCGCGTGGTCACCATCCTCTCGGACGCCCATACCGACGGCGGCGGCCAGGCCCGCCGCACCGCCCTGGTCCGCCTGACCGGCGAGGCGGCGAAGCCCTATGTGGTCTATGGGTGGGATTGATATAACTTTTAATTGAGTGAATAGAGTCTGCTTGGCAGTATGCTGCGATCTTGGGTTGGTGTTGGGCGCGGAAGGGCCATGGCAATATCTGAGCACCCGGAGATATGGACGCTTTTAACGTGTAATTTTGATGCCGGGTTCAGGGAGCCCGAGATGGTGGGGCGCCGTTTGGTAATTGTCGTCACACCCAAAATTTCGGTGCGGAAGGGTCTTTGTACCGTAGTTCCACTGAGCGAAACACGCCCGCATGTCATCATGCCATATCACCGTGAGATCACTTTCGATCCGCCTTTGCCAGAGAGTTGGGGAAACCACCCTCGCTGGCTTAAGGGTGATATGATTGTGTCCGTCGGGTTCCATCGGCTGGATTTTGTTCGCGAGGGAAAGGATTTGAAGGGCAAGCGCATCTACCGAACAGAGCCCATCCCCAAGAGCCTCCTAAAGGATGTTCAATCCTGCATGCTTGCATCCCTTGGGTTGATTGCCTTGACAAAACATCTTTGATGCGTTAGTTTTCAAGTCGTCTGCTGCTCTCTCGCTTCGGTGAGATCAGCGTCTAAGACCCTACCAAGGGCGGCCGCGCACTGGGCGAACGCAAGCTCACGCGCGGCGTCGTCAAGGCCCCGCTCTGGCGGGGCCTTTTGCTTTTCAGCTCCCTCCCTCAGTCCTCTTGACCGTTGGCCCCCGGATGCCCCATCGTCAGGGCATGAGACGCATCCGACCCATGGGCATGGTCCTGGCCGCGCTGGCGCTGTTGGCGCTGGTGGTGGGCTTTGTCGTGCCCATGTCGGACGGCGCGATGGCCTCGGAAGCGCCGGTGATGGCGCATCAGCATGACCATGGCGATCATGCCCAGCATGGCCAGCATGGCCAGCAGGATGACGGGGATGACGCCCAGGCTTCGCATCCCTGCCATTGCGTCTCTGTGGTCTGCGCCTCTTTCACCCCGCCCGGCAGCCAGGCCGAGGCCCAGCCCTTGGCGCCCCGGTCCCTGGATTACGGCCCGGCGCCCGAGCGCGCCCTTGCGGCCCGCGCCCTGATTCCCCTCCTGCGTCCACCCAAGGCCTGACGAACACGGGCGAAGTGCGCCCGCTCTCCTTCGTCATTCCTTGGATTTCGAGACGCGACCATGAGCTTTCTGCGCTCCGCGCTCGCCGTGCTGGCCCTGGTGGCCGGCCTGGCGGGCCCTGCCGGGCTGGCCCTTGCCCATTCCGGCCATGACCACGGCGATTCCGCCGCCGCCCCCTCTGCTCCGCCGCCGCTGGCCGCCCGTCCGGGTGCGGGCGGCGAGGGCGACCTGTTCGATGTGGTGATCAAGCCGGCCGAGCAGGGCAGCCTGCTTTATCTGGCCGACCTGGCCACCAATGCCCCCATGGCCGAGGCCGCCGTCACTGTCGAGGCGGACGGGGTCAGCCTGGCCGCCCGCCCCACCGCCGCGCCGGGCGTGTACCTGCTGGACTGGCAGGCGGCTGCCAAGCCCATGGACCTGATGGTCACGGTGTCGGCGCATGGCCATGACGACCTGATCCTGTTGCCGGGCGTGACCGCCCGGCCCGAGCCCGAGACGGCGTCCGAACCGGTGCCGTCCCGCACGGCCTGGCTGGCTGGCGGCGGCCTGCTGCTGGCGGGCGGCGTGCTGGCCGGGGTGATGCTGTTGGGCCGCCG
>CAYOKN010000336.1:0-3224 GCA_964404545.1 uncultured Rhodospirillaceae bacterium
GACCATGGTGTCGCCATGGCCGCCCAGCACGAAGGCGGTGATGTCCTCGACGGACACGTTGAACTCTTCCGACAGGAAGTAGCGGAAGCGGGCCGAGTCCAGCACGCCGGCCATGCCAACGATCATGTTGGCGGGCACGCCGGAATAATGCTGCAGAGCCCACACCATCACGTCGAGCGGGTTGGTGATGCAGATCACGAAAGCGCCGGGGCAGTTTTCCTTGATGCCCTTGCCGACGGATTCCATGACCTTCAGGTTGATGCCAACCAGGTCGTCACGGCTCATGCCGGGCTTGCGCGGCACACCGGCGGTGACGATCACCACGTCGGCGCCCTTGATGGCGGAATAGTCGTTGGCGCCAGCGTAGCGGGCATCGACGCCCTCGACAGGAGTCGACTCGGCGATGTCCAGGCCCTTGCCCTGGGGAGTGCCTTCGGCGATGTCGAACAGAACGACGTCGCCCAGCTCCTTCAGGCCGATCAGGTGGGCCAGGGTGCCGCCGATGTTGCCGGCACCGACGAGTGCGATCTTCTTGCGTGCCATGGAGAATGCCCCTCGAACGGATGTGTGTCTTGCGAATGAACGGGTAGCCCGCCCTTTGGCGAAGCAATAACCAATGGGGAGCGTTGGTAACGCGAATCCAGCATTTGGGCAAGCCCTATAAGCCTACCCGCCCCCGATTGGAAGTGGCTGATATACCGTCGTTTCCGCGCCATTCGGCGCCGCGCGGGCGGGTGGGTAGGCCCTAACCCATTGGCGAGTCACGAAAAACCTACCCGGGGTGGGATTTATCCCACCCGAAAGGCCATGATCGGGACGCAGGAGACCTTTGCCATCGGTCCTAGTCCGTTCGGAGAAGGCGAAATGATCTTGCCGAAGGATAGGGGGAAATATGCCCTTCCTGTCTCGCTGCAACGCAGCACGGCGCGGCGGCGGATCATGCGCCGCAAGCCCTGGCGGTGCGCTGCACTGCAGCGGAACCGCTTTGCGGCGGGTCTCCGGAGCCACTCCTGAGGCCCGCCGCCGACCCCACGGCCGCACGGGCGCCAGAGGGCGGCGGGGGCGGGCGGCAGCGCCGAGGGGTGATCATGGAGAACATGATTTTTTTCATGTTTATCGATAAAAGTTCTTGCGGGCCATCCGATGGGCGAGTAGGGTCCGGCCCCAGATCGTTGAACCGCGAGGAGCATTATCGTGGGCAAAGTGGAATCCTTGAGCCGGCGCCTGGGCGCCGTTGTGGGCGCCCTGGTCTGGCTGATCCCGCTGGGCTGGGCGGCGCTGCTGATGGCCGCCTGGCTGGTGGGCAAGGTCAATCTGCCGGGGCGCGAGTTGCCCATGTCCGCCCTGTCCCCAGGGGCCGTCCTGGGCTCGATGGCGCTGGCCAGCCTGCATGTGGCGGTGGTGGTGGCCATCCTGGTCCGGCTGCGGCGCCTGCTGCGCCTGTGGGCCCAGGGCCAGGTCTTCGTGCTGGCCAGCGTGGACCTGATCCGGCAGATGGCGCTCTTGCTGATCCTCTACGGCTTTGTCACCTTCGCGGCGTCCCTGGCGCTGGGACAGTTGCTCTACTGGCTTGAAGGCGTGCCCGACATGCTGGCCTTCGTGGAGGTGGACCTGCCCGTGCTGTTCATCGGCCTGTTGGTGGTCCTGCTGTCTCGCATCATGCGCGAGGCCGTGGTGATGGCCGACGACGTACGCCTGACCATCTGAAGGGAGCCCAACGCGCATGTCGGTGACGGTCAATCTGGATGTGATGCTGGCGAAGCGGAAGATGAAGCTGACCGAACTGTCCGCGGCCGTGGGCATCTCGATCCAGAACCTGTCCGTGCTCAAAACCGGCAAGGCCAAGGCGATCCGGTTCTCGACCCTTGCGGCGCTCTGCCGGGTCCTGCAATGCCAGCCGGGCGACCTGCTGGTCTATGTGGATGACGGGCAGGACGGAGACCCGGAGTCCGCCTAGCCCGCGCCCTGTCCCCCCGTTTTTCCTGACAGCCTGTCCGAGAGGTCTCTGACATGAACACCCGAATTTTGCCTGCCGCCTGCCTGGCGGTGGGAGTGATGGCGGCTGCCCCGGCCGTTGCCTTGGATCCAGCCCTCCAGCCGGACCCCTGGCGGCTGGAGGTCGGCCTGGGCGCCGCCATCCATCCCGCCTATGAAGGCGCCGACGAACAGGAGTTGAGCCCCATGCCCATGCTCCGCCTGGCCTGGAAGGACCGGGTGATGGTGGACGGCCCGTCGGTCACCGCCGTGGTCTGGCAGGGCCGGGCGTTGAGACTGGGCGTGTCGGCGGCTTATGAAGCCGGGCGCAAGGAAGAGGCCAGCCGGGTGCTGCGCGGCCTGGGCGACCAGGATGACGGCCTGGCCATGGGAGTGGGCGCCGACCTGATGATCGGACCGCTGGTGGCCGGCGCCAGCCTGCGCCGCGACTTGGTGGCCGACGGCGGCAGCCAGGCCCAGGTCAGCCTGGGCCTGAGCCAGCCCTTGTCCGCCGAGCTGACGGCCGGCCTGCAGGCCAATGCCGTGTTCGGCGACGACACCCACATGCAGACCCGGTTCGGGGTCGATGCGCAGCAGTCGGCGCGCAGCGGCCACCGCCGGCATGACGCCGAGGCCGGGCTGAAAAGCCTGGGCCTGACCGCCGTGGGCGCGTGGCGCATTTCCCCCGCCTGGAGCCTAACCGGCACGGCCGGCTATGCCCGCCTGACCGACAGCGTGGCCGACAGCCCGCTGGTCAAAAGCCGGTCGCAATGGACCGGCTTCACCGGCCTGTCCTATTCCTTCTAACCCCCTGGAGTACTGAATATCATGATCCGAGCCCTTTTCCTGTCGGCCCTGCTGGGCGTGGCCGCCCTGCCCGCCTCGGCGCAGACCGCCGACCTGAATGCCGAGCAGATTTCCGAACTGATGAGCACCAACCGCACCTTCCGGTCCTTGGCGGGCCCCTATGTTTACCGGCTGCGCACCGACGGCAGCCTGATGATCCAGGGCGAGGGCGGGCGCACGTCCGAGGGACGGTGGGAGCAACGCGGCACCCAGCTGTGCATCATCCAGGGCTGGTTCATCTCGGACTGTTTCACCGTGCGGCCGAGCAGCGCCGGCCGCCTGCGCTTCCGCAACACCGGAGACGGCGAGCTGTCCGAGGATTTCGCGGTGGAGTGACCGTCAGGTCAGGTGCTCGCGGGCGATGTAGTCCTCGGACTGCATCTCCTGCAAGCGGCTGACCGTGC
>CAYOKN010000337.1:0-3179 GCA_964404545.1 uncultured Rhodospirillaceae bacterium
GGCAGACCTCGGCGCAGCGGCCGCAGAAGCTGCAGCCGCCCTGGCGGAACTGCACGGTGGGATACCCCCCGTCGCCTGCCTCCAGGATGGCTTCGGGGCAGGCCGGCAGACAGGCGCCGCAGCGCGTGCAGGCGTTCCAGACGGCATCCGGGCCGGCCCAGGGCAGGAGCGGGGGAGAGAGGGCTCGGCGCCCGGACAGCAGGGCGCGGCGGCCAAGGTCGATGGGAAGGCGGTCCACGGCGTCAGGCGCCCATGGGCCCGGGCGGTCCCGGCGGACCGTAAATCATCTGGAAGATCCAGACCGCTAAACCATAGGTTCCAACGACCCCTATGGCAATGAACGGCCAAATCACAAAGGCCAGAAGAAAAAAGGCGAGCAGCTCACGGCTGCGCGCTGTCCTGGCGGACTCCACCTGCGCCACTGGTCCACTCCCCGAAAAGTCCCATGAGTGCCAACTGGCGCCTATGGAATAGTTTTCAAGGAAAAATGAACTCCCCTATTCATTTGGCCAGGGGCGACCAGGAAAAGGTTTAGCCCTGCCCGGTCAGCCGGGCCCAGAAGTTGCTCCAGGCAGCGGCCGAGGTGTCCCGGGGCGTCTGGAAGCTTTCCACCGGGCCGGCCAGGGTGCCGGCGGCGGTGACGGTGGCGCGGATGCCCCACAGGCCCGGCGGGGCGCCGGGAAGGCCATAGCGGTAGTCCAGGGCCTGGACCATGGTCCCGCCGCCGGGCAGCGGCGTTTCCTGCCACAGCAGCTTATCCATGGCGAACCAGCGGAAGATGCCCGCCTCGGGCGTGGCGGCCACGGCCTGGATGGCCGGTGAGTTGGTTCGCGGGAACCGTTCCCACTGGATCGGGCGGTCGCTGAGGGCCGAATGGAACCCCACCAGCACCGCATCTCCGGTTTCCGCCACCACCCGCCGCAGCACCGGCTGGAACAGGGTGGGATAGGCGGTGACGGTGACTTGCGGGCCGACCTGGGCGCGGGCCACGGCCTCCACATGGCCGTTGATGGCCCAGGCGCCCAGCGTATAGACGGTGATGAAATACAGTGCCCCCGCCGCCAGCCCCCGGGCCAGCGCGATCCGCCGCCGCGTCGCCAGTCCCACCGCCACTGCCCCGGCCAGCGCCAGGCTGTAGATGGGATCGATGATGGGCATGGCGTTCACTGCGAAGCGGAAGTCCGTCAGCGGATAGAGCCACTGGGTCCCATAGCTGGTGAAGATGTCGATGATGGGGTGGGTCATGAACGACAGCAGCGCCAGCCCGCACCAGGCCGGCAAGGCGTCCGGCCCCGACCAGGGACCGTCCGGCCCATGGCGGCGGCGGTGCCAGCGCCAGATGAGCCAGCCCAGCAGCAGGCCGGCCAAAGGGCCGAACAGCAGGGAATGGGTCAGGCCCCGGTGATGCACCCAGTTGGCGAAAGGGCCGCCGATCCAGCCCGCCGCCACATCCAGGTCAGGCAGCAGGCCGATGACGGCGCCGGCCACGATGGCGCGGCGGCCCAGGCGCCGGCGAAAGCCGGCCTGAGCCACCGTTGCCCCGAGCAGCATCTGGGTCACGGTATCCATGGCACCTCCAGCCTAGTCCCCGCTGCGCCGCCGTCAAGCGGTCCGCGCGCCGGACGCCGGGCTGGCATGCAGGCATCGGGGGGATAAGGGTTTGACCTCAACTTTTCTGGGGAATAGCATCAAGCCGTCGCGAATGGTTATCACCATCATTCTCGGAGGCAGGCGCCCTTCATGCCCAGCATCGACCGTGTCCAGGATCTGAAACCCGGTGACACCGCCCGCGTGGTGGGTTTGCGCAAGGGCGACCGGGGTTATCGCCAGCGCCTGCTGGCCATGGGGGTCACCCCCGGCGTGGTGTTCTCGATCACCCGCATGGCGCCCTTCGGCGACCCCATCGAGATCAGCCTGCGCAATTTCACCCTGACCCTGCGCAAGCAGGAAGCGGAAATCCTGGAAATCGAGAGGGTGTGAGAGCATGGCTCATGTGATCGCCGTGGTGGGCAATCCCAATTGCGGCAAGACGACCTTGTTCAACACCCTGACCGGCTCGGCCCAGAAGGTGGGCAACTGGCCCGGCGTCACCGTGGAAAAGAAGGTGGGGCAGTTCCGGCACCAGGGCCAGAGCTATGACCTGGTGGACCTGCCCGGCATCTACATGATCGGCGGCTTCTCGGCCGGCTCGCAGGATGAGCGGGTGGCGCGGGACTACATCCTGTCCGGCGAGCCCGAGGTGGTGGTCAACATCCTCGACGCCTTCAATCTCGAGCGGAACCTTTACCTCACCTGCCAGCTGCTGGAGATGCGGGTGCCGGTGGTGGTGGCGCTGAACATGATGGATCTGGCCCGCAAGGTGGGCATCGAGATCGATTGCGAGGCGCTGTCGCGGGTGCTGGACTGCCCGGTGGTGCCGCTGGTGGCCAGCCGGGGCACCGGCCTCGACGACCTGAAGCAGGCCATCGCCCATGCCGCCGCCCATCCCCGGGTGCCGGCGGCGCAGCCCGAGCATGCCAAGGCGGTGACCGCCGCCATCGACATCCTGGCGCCGCGCCTGCAGGAGCTGGCCGGCGCCGCCAAGTTCGACCCGCGCTGGGCCGCCCTGCGGCTGCTGGAGGGCGACTCCTTCGTGGAAAGCCTGGCCGCCGGCAAGCTGGGCTGCGACCTGCAACTGCAGGTAGAGGCCATCGAGGAGGCCTGCGGCGATGACCCGGACATCATCATCGCCGATGGGCGCTACCGCTTCGTGGGCGAGGCCATCGCCGCCTGCTTCCATCAGCCGCGCAAGATGTCGCTGGCCCTGACCCGGCGCATCGACAAGGTGGTGCTGGACCGGTTCCTGGGTCTGCCGGTGTTCCTGCTGGCCATGTATCTGATGTTCCTGTTCACCATCAATATCGGCGGCGCCTTCGTCGATTTCTTCGACCAGGCGGTGGGGGCCGTCATGGTGGATGGGCTGGGTCAGGCTCTGAGCGCGCTGGGACTGCCCGAGGGGTTGGTGGTGGTGGCCAAGGGCTTTGGCTCGGGCGTGCAGACCGTCTCTACCTTCATTCCCATCATCGCCTGCCTGTTCCTGTTCCTGTCCTTCTTCGAGGATTCGGGCTATATGGCGCGGGCGGCGTTCGTCATGGACCGCGCCATGCGCGCCATCGGCCTGCCCGGCAAGTCTTTCGTGC
>CAYOKN010000338.1:0-3176 GCA_964404545.1 uncultured Rhodospirillaceae bacterium
GAGGCGCTCCAGGACATGGTGGCCTCGGCCGACACCGGCGGGCGCAAGCCGGCGGGTCTGCAAGGCAAGGTGATCCTGGCGGCGGCGCTTCTGTGGTCGCTGTTCCAACTGTGGTTCGCCTCGCCGCTGCCCTTCGTCTTCCATGTGGGCATCTTCAACGAAACCGAGGCCCGGTCCATCCACCTGGCCTTCGCCATGTTCCTGGCCTTCACCGCCTATCCGGCCTTCAAGCATTCGCCCCGGCGCCATGTGCCCGTCATCGATATGCTGCTGTCCGTGGCCGGCGCGCTATCGGCGGGCTATCTCTATCTGTTCTATGCCGAACTGGCCTCGCGGCCGGCGCTGCCCACCCAGACCGACGTGATCGTGGGCGTGGTGGGCGTGCTGCTGCTGCTGGAGGCCACCCGCCGCACCCTGGGCCCGCCGCTGATGGTGATCGGCATCATCTCGCTGGCCTATGTGTTCCTGGGGCCCTGGATGCCCGACGTGATCGCCCACAAGGGCGTCACCCTGGCGGGTGCGGCCAACCATTTCTGGACCACCACCCTGGGGGTGTTCGGCATTGCGCTGGGCGTGTCCACCAGCTTCGTGTTCCTGTTCGTGCTGTTCGGCGCCCTGTTGGACAAGGCCGGGGCCGGCAACTACTTCATCAAGGTGGCCTTCGCGCTGCTGGGCCATCTGCGCGGCGGCCCGGCCAAGGCGGCGGTGGTCTCCTCGGCCCTGACCGGCGTGATCTCGGGATCAAGCATCGCCAATGTGGTCACCACCGGCACCTTCACCATCCCGCTGATGAAGCGGGTTGGTTATCCGCCGGAAAAAGCCGGCGCGGTCGAGGTCGCGTCCTCGGTCAACGGTCAGATCATGCCCCCGGTGATGGGGGCCGCCGCCTTCCTGATGGTGGAATATGTGGGCATCCCCTATACCGAGGTGATCAAGCACGCCTTCCTGCCGGCGCTGATCAGCTATATCGGGCTGTTCTACATCGTCCATCTCGAGGCGGTGAAGGCGGGCATGACCTCGCTGCCCAAGCCCGGCCCGCACCGCCCCTTCCTGATGAGCCTGATGCGCAGCCTGATGATGATGGCCGGCTTCGTCATCCTGTCTGGGCTGGTCTATTACGGCATCGGCTGGGTCAAGACCCTGCTGGGCGCTGCCGCCAGTTGGGCGATCGCGGTGCTGGTGATGGTGGTCTATGTGCTCCTGATCCGCCATTCCGCCAAATTCCCCGAGCTTGAGGTGGACGACCCCAACGCCCCGGTGGTCACGCTGCCCGAGGCCGGGCCCACGGTGCAGACCGGCCTGCATTTCCTGCTGCCGGTGGTGGTGCTGGTCTGGTCGCTGATGGTCGAGCAGCTCTCGCCCGGCCTGTCGGCCTTCTGGGCCTCGGCCTTCATGATCTTCATCCTGCTGACCCAGCGGCCGCTGTTCGCCCATTTCCGCCGCACCGGTTCCTTCGGCGCGGCGGCCCGGCAGGGCTGGGACGATCTGGTGGACGGCCTGATCTCGGGCGCCCGCAACATGATCGGCATCGCCATCGCCACGGCGGCCGCCGGCATCATCGTGGGCATGGTCACCCTGACCGGCATCGGCGCGGTGATGGCCGACCTGGTCGAGGTGATCTCGGGCGGCAATGTGATGCTGATGCTGATCATGACCGCCGTGATCAGCCTGATCCTGGGCATGGGCCTGCCCACCACCGCCAACTATATCGTGGTGGCCACGCTGATGGCGCCGGTGATCGTGCAACTGGGCGTGGAGTCGGGCCTGCTGGTGCCGCTGATCGCCGTGCATCTGTTCGTGTTCTATTTCGGCATCATGGCCGATGTCACCCCGCCGGTGGGGCTGGCCAGCTTTGCCGCCGCGGCCATATCGGGCGGCGATCCCATCCGCACCGGCCTGGTGGGCTTCTATTACAGCATGCGCACGGCCATTCTGCCGTTCCTGTTCATCTTCAATACCGACCTGTTGCTGATCGACGTCAATCTGTGGCACGGCGCCCTTATTTTCGTCATTTCGACCATTGCCATGCTGACTTTCGCCGCCGGCACCCAGGGCTGGTTCCTGGCCCGCAACAAGCTTTGGGAAACCGCGCTGCTGCTGCTGGTCACCTTCATGCTGCTGCGTCCTGGCTTCTTCCTGGACCTGTGGAAGGAGCCCTATGACCAGCATGATCCCGTGCGCATCACCGAGGTTCTGGGCGCCATGGAGGCAGACGAGACGGTGCGCCTGCGGGTGCTGGGCCGCGATTCGGTTGGGGCCCCGCGCGAATATTCCACCGCCTTCGAGGTGGAGGAGGGCACCGGCGCCGAGCGGCTGGAGGCCTTCGGTCTCGAGCTTTACGAGGACAAGGGCAAGGTGCTGGTGGATGCGGTGCGCTTCGGCAGCCCGGCCGCCGCCGTCGGCCTTGAATTCGACGACCAGATTCTGGTCGTGCGCACGCCTTCGGACCGCCCGAACAAGGAATGGCTGTTCATACCCGCTTTGATGCTGCTGGGTCTGGTGATGGTGCTGCAATGGCCGCGCCGCCGCGATCCGGCTCCCGTTCCGGCCCGCTGAGAGAGGACCCCATGTTCAAGGAAATCCTGCTGCCCGTGGATCTTGGCCATGACAGCTCGTGGAAAAAGGCGCTGCCCCTGGCGCTGGAGCAGTGCCGCCAGTGCGGCGCGCGGCTGCATGTGCTGACCGTGGTGCCTGACTACGGCATGAGCATGGTCGGCCAGTTCTTTCCGGCCGGCTACGAGGAAAAGGTGATCAAGCAGATCAGCCAGCAGCTGCACGCCTTCGTCAAGGAGCATGTGCCCGAGGACGTCCCGGTGCAGCACTGCATCGGCCAGGGGACGCCCTATGAGTCCATCCTGGACTTCGCCGAGCGGCTGAAGGCGGATCTGATCATCATGGCCGCCCATCGGCCCGAACTGCGCGACTATCTGCTGGGCCCCAACGCCGCGCGCGTGGTGCGCCACGCCACCTGTTCGGTGCTGGTGGTGCGTGATTAGCCCTGCTGCTCCGCTTGGGGCTGGGCCTGGGGAAGGGCCTGGTCCCGCTCGCGGCGGCGCAGATGCAGCGGCCACAGCTTCTCCATCACCAGATATGTGAAGGAACCGGTCCAGGCGATCATCAACAGGCCGTTCAGCGCCTCGACCCCGGCGATCAGCCGCATATGGTCCACCGGCAGG
>CAYOKN010000339.1:0-3158 GCA_964404545.1 uncultured Rhodospirillaceae bacterium
GTCGGCGCCCATTTCCTTCAGGGTGGTGAACAGGCCGGTGCGCAGCGGATTGGTGCCCACCGACGGCAGGGTGATTTCGGACCCGGGCACGATCAGCGCCGCCACCACCGGGAACGCGGCCGAGGACGGGTCCGCCGGCACGGTCATGGCGCGGCCGGTAATCTCCGGCTGGCCGGTCAGGGTGATGCGCCGCCCGCCGCCGGGCAGTTCCTGGATGTCCAGGTCCACACCGAAATTCTGCAGCATGCGCTCGGTATGGTCGCGGGACGGCACCGGCTCGACCACCACGGTCTTGCCGGGAGTGTTCAGGCCGGCCAGCAGCACCGCCGATTTCACCTGGGCGCTGGCCACCGGCAGTTCATATTCCACCGGCACCGGGCTGTCGGTGCCCACCACCGCCAGCGGCAGCCGGCCGCCCGACCGGGATTCGAACCGGGCGCCGAAGCGGCTCAGGGGCTCGATCACCCGCTTCATGGGGCGCGAGCGCAGGGAGGCGTCGCCGGTGAAGAAGGTGGTGAAGGGGCTGGTGGCCACCAGGCCCATGACCAGGCGGGCGCCGGTGCCGGCATTGCCCATGTCCAGCACCAGGCCGGGTTCGGCCAGGCCGCCAATGCCGCGGCCCGCCACGCGCCAGCGGCCCTCGCCCAGGCGCTCCACATCGGCGCCCAGGGCCCGCATGGCGTCGGCGGTGCGCAGCACGTCCTCGCCCTCGAGCAGGCCGTCGATGCTGCTTTCCCCCACCGCCATGGCGCCGAACATCAGCGCGCGGTGCGAGATGGACTTGTCGCCGGGCACACGGACCTGGCCCTTGAGCGGCGCCGCTTGCGAGGAACGGATGGGCTTCACCATATGACCCTTACCCTGTTGTCGGTGGCACCCCGGGGAAATGGGGTTCATGGGCGTGATTAGCACACCCCCCTGGACCGGCATAGGGACTTGTCGGTGCGGCCGCCGGAAAGTCCAAGGCCCGGGCGGGTCGGGATTTTTCGCTTTGACACCGGGGATTGATCGTGGCAAATGGCCGCTTTGCCAAGAAATGCCAAACTTTTCTCTCGGATAGGAGGACCACGGGTGGCGAAACCGGAATGGGGTGTGAAGCGCACCTGCACGAGCTGCGGCGCCCGCTTCTACGACCTGATGAAGTCGCCCATCATCTGCCCGAAATGCGAGGCGGTGGTGGAGCCGGATGTGCCGTTCAAGGCCCGCCGCAGCGACAAGAAAGCCAAGGCCGCCGTCGCGGCCGTCGCCGTCGAGGCGCCGGAGCTTGAGGCGGACACCGAGGACCTCGAGGTCGAGGAAGAGGATGCGGAGCTGGAAGACGGCGCCGATGACGACGAGTCCGGCCTGATCGAGGACGCGTCCGACCTGGGCGGCGATGACGACGATATGGCCGAGGTGATCGAGCATATCGACGAGGACCTGGAGGACGAGGTTTAAGGGGTCGAATTTCCACCGGGCGGCGTGCCGGAAAATTTTTGAATTTTTCGCTTGCACGCCGCTCCGGAGGCCCTTATAAACCCCCTCCACCGCAGCCCAACAGCGGTAACGAGTTTCGGGGCCATAGCTCAGTTGGGAGAGCGCTACAATGGCATTGTAGAGGTCGTCGGTTCGATCCCGTCTGGCTCCACCAAACAAGAAGCCCGGTCAGAAATGACCGGGCTTTTTTGCTTTCCGCCCCTTCCAAGCCAAGGCACCGTGCGAGCCGCCATGACCACCACCCCCGCCGCTTCCTCGACCATTCCCAGCCCTTGCATCCAGGTTTGCAAGATCGACGCCGAGACCGGCCTCTGCCGCGGCTGCCTGCGCACCGTGCCCGAGATCAAGGCTTGGAAGACCGCCGGCGATGCCGAACGCGAGGCCATCCTCGCGGCCGCCGCCGCCCGCCGGTAAGGAGGCCATCCGGACAGGCGGTTTGTCCCAGGATGCGGAATCACCAGCATTTTTCGTGCCAACCCGCACGTTTCGTTGACCTCCCCGCCCGGGCGTCGCATACTCCGGGCAGAGAACACCGGTCGGAACCCAAGGCATCCCTAGGGTTCCGCCCGTTCGATGCACCGATGACCGCCTGACCGACATTCCGTTGACACCAAAGGCCGACCCCCCATGACCAGCAGCCCGGCTGTCCTCGCCCCCACCACGCCCGTGACCCCTGTGCAGTCGGCGCAACGGGTGTTGACGGTGGAGGCCGAGGCGCTGACCGCGCTGGCGGCGTCGCTGGACGGCGCCTTCACCCAGGCGGTGGAGCGGCTGGCCCAGGTCAAGGGCCGGGTGGTGGTCAGCGGCATGGGCAAGTCCGGCCATGTGGGCCGCAAGATCGCCGCCACCCTGGCCAGCACCGGCACCCCGGCCATGTTCGTGCATCCGGGCGAGGCCAGCCATGGCGACCTGGGCATGATCACCAGCGATGATGCGGTGATCGCCTTGTCCAATTCGGGCGAAACCACCGAGCTGGGCGACCTGGTGGCCTATACCCGCCGCTTCGGCATCACCCTGGTGGGCATGACCGGCCGGCCCGAGAGCAGCCTGGCCCAGGCCGCCGACATCGCCCTGGTCCTGCCCAAGGTTTCCGAAGCCTGTCCCATGGGTCTGGCCCCCACCACCTCGACCACCTGCATGCTGGCCCTGGGCGACGCCCTGGCGGTGGCCCTGCTGGAGAGGAAGGGGTTCTCGGCCAAGGATTTCCACGTCTTCCATCCCGGCGGCAAACTGGGCCGGCGGCTGCTGAAGGTGGCCGACCTGATGCATTCGGGCGCGCATCTGCCGCTGTGCCCGGAAACCATGCCCATGGGCGAGGCCCTGCTGCTGATGACCGCCAAGAGTTTCGGCTGCGTCGGCGTGGTGGATGCGGCCGGCCTGCTGGTCGGCATCGTCACCGACGGCGACCTGCGCCGCCACCTGGACCCGGGCCTGCTGGCCCGGCCCGCCGGGGTGGTGATGACCCGCTCGCCCAAGACCGCTCGCGCCGGCATGTTGGCGGCAGAGGCGCTGCACATCATGAACGCCAAATCCATCACCAGCCTGTTCGTGGTGGACGAGGCCGGCCGGCCCGAAGGCATCCTGCATGTGCATGACTGCTTGCGGGCCGGGGTTGCCTGACCAGCGGCCGCAACAGGGAAACGGGGCACATATGGGCGTCCATATCCATCCTCTGGCCCACC
>CAYOKN010000340.1:0-207 GCA_964404545.1 uncultured Rhodospirillaceae bacterium
CATGAACTGCCGCGGGGCCGGCGCGCACGCGGGGGCGGCCACCACGATCGAGTAGTCCAGGGCGCCGTAGTCGGCCAGGGTCTTCACCAGGTTGGCGACGGTGGAACGCTTCTGGCCCACGGCGACATAGATGCAGAACAGCTTCTGCTTGTCGTCGGTGGTGGCGTCGTTGATGCGCTTCTGGTTGATGATGGTGTCGATCAGGAT
>CAYOKN010000340.1:282-3140 GCA_964404545.1 uncultured Rhodospirillaceae bacterium
CTGAACCGGTTCATGCACCGACTTGCGCGGGATGATGCCCGGGGCCTTCACTTCCACGCGCTGGCGGGTCACGTCGGTCAGGGCGCCCTTGCCGTCGATGGGATTGCCCAGGCCGTCAACCACGCGGCCCAGCAGGCCACGGCCGACGGGGACTTCCACGATGGCGCCGGTACGCTTGACGGTGTCGCCTTCCTTGATGGAGCGGTCGTCGCCGAAAATCACGATACCGACATTGTCGGTCTCGAGGTTCAGCGCCATGCCCTTGATGCCACCCGGGAATTCGACCATTTCACCGGCCTGGACCTTGTCCAGACCATAGACGCGGGCGATGCCGTCACCGACCGAAAGCACGGTGCCGACCTCGGCAACCTCGGCCTCGGTGCCAAAATTGGCGATCTGATCCTTAAGGATAGCGGAGATTTCCGCGGCGCGGATTTCCATCACCCAACCCCTTTCATAGCGAGCTGAAGATTTTGCAGCTTGGTCTTGATCGAGCTGTCGATCATTCGGGAGCCAACCTTGACCACCATGCCGCCAAGCAGGCCCGGGTCCACAGCGGCGTCGATGGCGACGTTGCTGCCCATGGCCTTCTTCAGCGCGGCGCCAAGAGCGCTCAGTTGCGATTCAGTGAGAGCCGCGGCGGAGACCACCGTGGCCGTGACTTCGCCGCGGCGGGCGGCGAGAGTCTTGAGGAAAGCATCGATCATGCCGGCCACCGCGAAGAGGCGGCGATTGGCCGCCACCACGCCCAGGAAGCGCTTGGTCAGATCGGCGAACTGGGCCGTGGCGGCCACCGCGTCAATGCCCTTCTGCTGGTCCCGGCGGGACAGAACGGGGCTCTGCACCAGACGGCGCAGGTCCTCGCTCTCCACGAGCATGGACTTCAGAGCTTTGAGATCGGCGGCGACCTGGTCCAACGCGTTCTGCTGGTCTGCCAGTTCGAACAGCGCGGCGGCGTAGCGGTCGGCGATGGCGCCTGTAGTTTCGGATGACACCTGGATACCTCGAGAGTAGCCGGTTAGAACGTCAGCGGTGATCCACTAGGATTTTGTTTTACTTAAATATTTTGGCGCCGGCGGACTTCCGCCCCCCTTTGGCGCGTGGGTTAACTAGCACACTCGGGTGGTCGTTGCAAGCCGACTCCGTGCCGAAAAGGCTACCAATCTCTGGGAATGAACCATGGTCATAAGGCCTTTATGACGCTTGGAAAGACCCCCGCGCGGGCAGGGCCGGACCTTTGGCGGGGCCATTCCGAAGGGTGGGAGCGTTCCCACCCGCACCCTGCCCGAAGGTCCTAAAGGAAACTGTAGGGGTCCACATCCACTTGAATTCGCACGGAATTGGGGACCTTGACCGCCGCCAGCCAACCGCGCAGCAAACCCTGCACCGCCAGGCTGCGGTCGGCCTTCAGCAGCAACCGCCGGCGGTGCCGGCCGCGCAGCAGCGACAGCGGCGCCGGCGCCGGGCCAAAGACTTCGACGCCCTCGGTGCGGGGGGCGGTGCGCGCCAGGGCGGCGGCCACCGCGTCCACCGCCGCCATGTCCTCGCCCGACACCACCAGCGCCGCCAATTTGCCGAAGGGCGGCATGGACAGGATGCGGCGCTGCGCCGCCTCCTCGTCCAGGAACCGCTGCTGGTCCACCGCCACCAGGGCCTGCATCACCGGATGCTCGGGCTGGAAGGTCTGCAGCAGCACCCGGCCGGCATGCTCGGCGCGGCCGGCGCGCCCCGCCACCTGGGACAGGAGCTGATAGGTGCGCTCGGCGGCGCGCAGGTCGCCGCCCGACAGCCCCAGGTCCGCGTCCACCACCCCCACCAGGGTCAGCAAGGGGAAATGGTGCCCCTTGGCCACCACCTGGGTGCCGATCAGGATGTCCACCTGCCGCTCGGCCATGCGCCGCACCAGGTCAGCGGCCTGGGCCGGGCCGGTGATGGTGTCCGAGGCCATGATCTCGGTACGCGCCTGCGGGAAGCGGTGCAGCACCTCCTCATACAACCGCTCGACCCCCGGGCCGCAGGCGGCAAAACTGTCCTCGGCCTCGCATTCCGGGCATTTGTCGGGCGGAGTGATGTGATAGCCACAGTGATGGCATTGCAGCCGGTCCTTGAACCGGTGCGCCACCAACCAGGCGGTACAATGGGGACATTGCAGCCGATGCCCGCAGGTGCGGCACAGGGTCAGCGGCGCATAGCCGCGCCGGTTCAGGAACAACAGGCTCTGCTGCCCGGCGGCCAGGGTGTCGGCCATGGCCTGGGCCAGGGGCGGCGACAGCCATTGGCCGCGCTCGGGCGGGCTCTTGCGCATGTCCACCAGCGTCAGGTCGGGCAGCTGCGCCGTGCCGTGCCGGCCGGGCAGATGCACCCGGCCATAGCGCCCGGCCTGAACATTATTAAGAGTCTCCAGGCTGGGAGTGGCCGAGGCCAGCAGGATGGGATGGTCGCCCAACTTGGCCCGCACCACCGCCATGTCGCGGGCGTGATAGATCACCCCCTCCTCCTGCTTGAAGGCGGCGTCGTGCTCCTCGTCCACCACCACCAGCCCCAGCTCGGGATAGGGCAGGAACAGGGCCGAGCGCGCGCCCACCACCACACGGGCGCGGCCCTCGGCCACGGCGCGCCAGGTGTTGCGCCGCTGGGCATCGGTCAGGTCGGAATGCCACACCGCCGGGGCCGCGCCGAAACGCCGTTCAAAGCGGCCAAACCACTGCGCTGACAGGGAAATTTCCGGCAGCAGCACCAGCACCTGGCGGCCCTGGCGCAGCGCCTCGGCCACCGCCTCGAAATAGACCTCGGTCTTGCCGGAGCCGGTGACGCCTTCGAGCAGGCTCACCGAGAAGCCCGCGGCAGCCACTGCATCG
>CAYOKN010000341.1:0-3126 GCA_964404545.1 uncultured Rhodospirillaceae bacterium
ATGAACTGGAAGCGCAGTTCCGGGCGCTTGCCCATCAGGTTGTCCACCAGGCGGGCGGTGGCAGCGGCGTCTTCGTGGTCTTCCTCGGTGCGGCCGGTGGGGATGGTCACCCGGATCAGGGTGCGCTTGCCCGGGTCCATGGTGGTTTCCTTCAGCATGTGCGGCGGCATTTCGCCCAAGCCCTTGAAGCGGCTGATCTCGACCTTCTTGTTCTTGAAGGTGGTGGCCAGCAGCTTCTCCTTGTGGGCGTCGTCGCGGGCATAGATGGCGGTCTTGCCGTCCGAGATGCGATAGAGCGGCGGCATGGCCAGATAGAGATGGCCGCCTTTGATCAGCTCGGGCATCTCCTGATAGAAGAAGGTCATCAGCAGGCTGGCGATATGGGCGCCGTCCACGTCGGCGTCGGTCATGATGATGACCTTGTCATAGCGCAGCTTGTCCTCGTCATAGGCGTCGCGGATGCCGCAGCCCAGGGCTTCGGACAGGTCGCGGATCTCCTGGTTCTGCCGCATCTTGTCGGCGGTGGCGCTGGCCACGTTCAGGATCTTGCCGCGCAGGGGCAGCACCGCCTGGGTCTCGCGGTTGCGGCCCTGTTTGGCCGAGCCGCCCGCCGAGTCGCCCTCCACCAGGAACAGTTCGGTGCCCTCGGACCGGCCGCGGGTGCAATCGGTCAGCTTGCCGGGTAGGCGCAGCCGCTTGGTGGCGGACTTGCGCGACAGCTCCTTGGCTTCCTTCTTCTTGGTGCGCTCGTCGGCCCGCTCCAGGCTGCGCGCCAGCAGCGCCTTGGCGCTGTCGGCATCGGCGGACAGCCAGTGGTCGAACTGGTCCTTCAGAGCGTTTTCCACCAGCCGGGTGGCTTCCGGGGTGGCCAGCTTCTCCTTGGTCTGGCCCTGGAATTGCGGGTCGCGGATGAACAGCGACAGCAGGATGCAGGCGCCGCCCACCAGGTCGTCCGAGGTGATGCCCGAGGCCTTGCGGTTGCCCACCATGTCGCCATAGGCGCGCAAGGACCGGGTCAGGGCGTTGCGCAAGCCCTGCTCGTGGCTGCCGCCCTCGGGCGTGGGCACGGTGTTGCAGTAGGAGTTGCAGTAACCGTCCTCGTCCAGCGGCCAGGCGATGGCCCATTCCACCCGGCCCATGTCGTTGGCCAGGGCGGCTTCGCCGGTGAAGTTCTGGCCGGTATAGGTGCCCCGGCCTTCCAGGGTGGCGGTCAGGAAGTCGGCCAGGCCGCCGGGGAACTGCAGCACGTCCTCGGCCGGCGTGACGTCGCCGTCGCGCAGCAGGGCGGGGTCGCATTTCCAGCGGATCTGCACGCCCTTGTACAGATAGGCCTTGGAGCGGGCCATGCGGTACAGGGTGGCCGGCTTCAGGGCGGCGCGGGCGCCGAAGATCTCGGGGTCGGGATGAAAGGCCACGGTGGTGCCGCGCCGGTTCTGCACCGGGCCCACCAGGGCCAGCGGGCCCAAGGGGGTGCCGCGCGAATAGCTTTGCGCCCACAGCTGGCGGTCGCGCGCCACCTCGACCACCAGGCGGTCGGACAGGGCGTTCACCACCGAAATGCCGACGCCATGCAGGCCGCCCGAGGTCTTGTAGGCGTCGCCGCCGAACTTGCCGCCCGAATGCAGGGTGGTCAGGATCACTTCCAGCGCCGACTTGTCGGGGAATTTGGGGTGCGGGTCGATGGGAATGCCGCGCCCGTTGTCGCGGATCAGCGCCGACCCGTCTCCTTTCAGCTCCAGCTCGATCCAGCTGGCATGGCCGGCCACCGCCTCGTCCATGGCATTGTCCAGAACCTCGGCCACCAGATGGTGCAGGGCCCGCTCGTCGGTGCCGCCGATATACATGCCGGGACGGCGGCGAACGGGCTCAAGCCCCTCAAGAACCTCGATATCCTTGGCGGAGTAATCGGCATTACCGGCCGAGACGGCTTGGAAGAGATCGGACATGGCCGGCATTATAGAAATCCCCCCAGGCCCCGGCAAGCCGATCCTGTGTCGCTGCGGTTCCGCTCCCACAACATCTTGTCAACTTACGGTCATGGCCCCGGCTTGAACGGCGGGTGGGGGATGTGCTCCGGCAGCAATTGCCTAAAATTTTCCCTAAATGAAGGTAAAAGGCATTCATTCCCTTCCTTGGTCAAATTGAAGACAAACAATAATGAATAGATAAATACGGAGCGGTCTGGCATAATCCCATATGAGGGTTAGGGGTAAGAGGGCAGGGATTAAATGATTTCTATACTTAATGATGAGAGATTATCCGTTGGTATAAGGTCTATCGACGACGAGCACCGGGCGCTGATTGTTCTGATCCGCGATCTGGCGCGGGTGCTGGAACAGGGCGAAGCCGTCGAGGCCCGCAATCTGTTCGCCCAGCTGCGGGCGGCGCTCGAGGAGCACCATGCCGACGAGGAAGCGCTGATGCAGCGCCACCGCTATCCCAAGCTCGAGGAACATGCCGCCGGCCACCGGGCCACCATCAAGGCCCTGGAGGCGGCGCGCAGCATTCTGGTCCGCAAGGGATTGGGCGCCGAGGCGGTCCAGGCGGCCGAGTGCTTCATCGAGGACTATCTGTCCAAGGCCTTTATCGGCGACCAGGAGATGAAGTGGTTCTTCCTGGATCACGGCATCGATCCCGGCGAGGTCTGAGGCAGGCGGAGCTAACGTCCCAGCGGGCCGTACCAGTCGTGCGGAAAGCCGGCGCGGCCGCGGGCTTCCACATTGAAGGGCAGCTTCAAGCCGCCGGGGAAATGCTCGGCCAGCTGGCCGGCGAATTCCCGGGCCGGGTCTTTGCCGTCGCGCTGGCAAAGCCAGCCGAACCAGCGCGCTCCCGCGGCCACATGCTTGATCTCGTCCTCGAAAATCACGGTCAGGGGCTCCACCGCGTCGGTCTCGCCATTGCGCGACAGCCGCTGGATGGTCTGGGGCGTAGTGTCCAGGCCGCGCGCCTCCAGGGTCATGGGCACCACCGCCAGGCGGGCATAGAGGCTGTGGCGGGTCTTCAAGGCTGCGTCCCACAGACCGTTATGGGCCGGCAGGTCGCCATAGGCTGCCCCCAGCGGGGCCAGCAGCCCCTCCAGCATCTCGAAATGCACCGCCTCGTCCAGGGCCACCTGGACCCAGTCGT
>CAYOKN010000342.1:0-2364 GCA_964404545.1 uncultured Rhodospirillaceae bacterium
AAAGCGCCGCCTTCCTGGACATCTGGGAGGTCAAGCCGGGCCAGCCCGCCGCCGGTCTGTTTCGCGGCTGGATGTTCGCCTCCAGCCCGGCTCTGTCGGCGCTGGAGCACCCCGTTTACGACATCTGGGTGCTGGACTGCGCCGGCCGGGGGGAAAAGCGCGACCAGAAGAAGCCGGACATGGTCCCGGCTCCCCAGCCCAGCGCGCCGATCGACGACAATCTGCTGGATTAGGGCGGGACGCCCGCACCCTACGCTCTATAACGCCAGCGTCCAGTCCACATCCTCGTCCACTGGGAAGCGGGCGCCTTGCTCCATGGCCTGGGACAGGTGGGCCAGATAGGTGTTGCGGGGGATTTCCCGCGCGCCGAAGCGGCTCAGATGGTCGGTGACGAACTGGGTGTCCAGCAGGGAATAGCCGCCCCGGCGCAGGCGGGCCACCAGATGCACCAGCGCCACCTTCGAGGCGTCGGTGGTGCGGCTGAACATGCTTTCGCCGAAGAAGGCACCGCCGAGGGCCAGGCCATACAGCCCGCCCACCAGTTTGCCCTCGTGCCAGCATTCCACCGAATGGGCCATGCCGAACTCGTGCAACTGGCAGAAGATGCGCAGGATTTCCTCGTTGATCCAGGTTTCCGGCCGGTCCGGGGCCGGCTGGGCGCAGGCCTCCATGACCGCGCGGAAGGCGGTGTTCACCCGCACCTGGAACGGTTCCTTCTTCAGGAATTTGCGGAGCGAGCGGGGCACATGGAACTGGTCGAGGGGAAGGATGCCCCGGTCGTCGGGGTCGATCCAGTACAGCCGGGGGTCATCGCGGCTGCGCGCCATGGGGAAGATCCCCATGGCGTAGGCCCGCAGCATCATCTCCGGGGTCATGGGCAGCATGGCGGCTGCCCCCCGGAGCTGATGCTCAGTATTTGCGGCTGACGAACTTTTCCAGCCAATGGATGTCGTAGTCGCCGTTCACGAATTCGGCGTCGTTCACCAACCGGCCATGCAGCGGGATGGAGGTCTTGACGCCCTCGATCACGAACTCGCCCAGGGCGCGGCGCAGGCGCATCAGGCATTCGTTGCGGTTCGAGCCGTGCACGATCAGCTTGGCGATCATGCTGTCGTAGTTGGGCGGGATCGAATAGCCGGAATAGAGGCCCGAGTCCACGCGGATGCCCAGGCCGCCCGGGGCATGATAGCCGCCGATCCGGCCCGGCGAGGGCATGAAGGTGTCCGGGTCTTCGGCATTCACGCGGCATTCGATGGCATGGCCCGAGAAACGGATGTCCTCCTGGGTGTAGCCCAGCGGCGCGCCGTTGGCGATGCGGATCTGCTCGCGCACCAGATCCAGGCCGGTAATGGCCTCGGTCACCGGATGCTCCACCTGCAGGCGGGTGTTCATTTCGATGAAATAGAACTCGCCATTCTCGTACAGGAATTCAATGGTGCCCGCGTTCCGGTAGCCCAGCTTGGCGATGGCGTCGGTGGCGATCCTGCCGATGCGGGCCCGCTGGTCGGCGTTCAGGGCCGGCGAGGGGGCTTCTTCCAGCAGCTTCTGGTGCTTGCGCTGCAGCGAGCAGTCGCGCTCGCCCAGATGCACCACATTGCCGTGGTTGTCGGCCAGGATCTGCATCTCGATATGGCGCGGCTGCTGGAGATATTTCTCCATATAGACCGAGTCATTGCCGAAGGCGGCCTTGGCTTCCTGGCGCGCCAGGCGATAGGCCTCGCGCAATTCGCCCACCGAATGGGCCACCTTCATGCCCTTGCCGCCGCCGCCGGCGGTGGCCTTGATCAGCACCGGGAAACCGATGCGGGTGGCGGTCTCGAGCGCCTCGTCCTCGTTCTCCAGCGCGCCATCCGAGCCCGGCACCAGCGGCAGGCCGGCCCGTTCGGCGGCCTGCTTGGCGGTGATCTTGTCGCCCATCATCTTGATGTGTTCGGAGGTCGGGCCGATGAAGGTGAAGCCGTGCTCCTCGACCATCTGGGCGAAGTCGGCATTCTCGGACAGGAAGCCATAGCCCGGATGGATGGCGTCCGCCCCGGTGATGGTGGCGGCCGACAGGATCGCGGCCTTGTTCAGATAGCTTTCGCGTGCCGGGGCCGGCCCGATGCACACCGACTCGTCGGCCAGGCGCACATGCATGGCGTTGGAATCAGCGGTCGAATGCACGGCCACGGTCTTGATGCCCATCTCGCGGCAGGCGCGATGGATGCGAAGGGCGATCTCGCCTCGGTTGGCGATCAGGATCTTTTCGAACATCAGCGCCTTACTCAATGATCAGCAGCGGTTCGCCGAATTCCACGGGGCGACCGTCGCTGACCAGAATCTTGGTGATCTTGCCGCCCTTGGGGGCGCGGATCGGGTTGAAGG
>CAYOKN010000342.1:2402-3091 GCA_964404545.1 uncultured Rhodospirillaceae bacterium
ACGTCGCCCACGGCGACGAAGTTGGCGGCGCCCGGCTCGGGCGACAGATAGACCACGCCGACCATGGGCGAGGTCACGGCACCGGGATGGTTGGCATGGTCCTCGGCGGCGGCGCCGGCAGCAGCCGGAGCGGCAGCGGCCATGGGCGCGGCGGCGAAGGCGGGGCCGGCGGCCACCACCTGCTGCTGGCGCGCCACGCGGATCTTCATGGAGCCGGTGTCGTACTCGATCTCGGTCAGGTTGGTCTCGTCGAGCAGGGCCGCCAGGGTGCGGACCGCATCGCTGTCGATGGTGGTCTTGGTCATTTTGCCTCTTCTTAACCGATCAACCGCTTGCAGGCATCCAGGGCCAGGACATAGCCATGGCTGCCGAAGCCGCAGATCATGCCGCGCGCCGCCTTGCTGATATAGGACTGGTGGCGGAATTCCTCGCGGCGATGAATGTTCGAGAGATGCACTTCCACCACCGGCAGCTCGACGCTGAGCAGCGCGTCCATCAGGGCGATGGAGGTGTGGGTATAGGCACCCGCATTGATGATGATCCCGGCCTTGGCGCCGCGGGCCTCGTGGATCCAGTCGATCAGCTGGCCCTCGTGGTTGCTTTGGCGGAAATCCACACCGAGTCCGATGGCGGCGCCATGGGCATGGCAGGCCGCCTCGAGATCGGCCAGGGTTTCCCGGCCATAGGTC
>CAYOKN010000343.1:0-3079 GCA_964404545.1 uncultured Rhodospirillaceae bacterium
TCCACCACCAGCAGCCGTCCCAGCGGGTCCACCGCCAGAGCCGTCGGGCTGGCCAGCGCAAGCTCCAGCTCCTGCGCCGCATAGCCCGCAGGCACGGCGGGGGTCTGGGCCTCCGGGGGCGGGGACCGCAGGTCGGCCACGGTCAGCGGCGGCTCGGCCGCGCAGCTGGCAAGCACAAGAGCAAGGGGCAGAACCCGCCAGGGAGTCATGCTGTCTCCATCCAAAGGGGCGTGCCCTGCCCATGTGGTCCTGGCAGATGGGCTGGCAATCCCTGACCCCAGTCGTTCTCCGGAAGAACCCTGGACGGCCGTCCGGAAAGCATTGCGGCAGCCGGGGGGGATGACGCATCATCCGGCCCAGTCAGAGCAACTGGTGGACCATGGAAACATTCGTACAGGCCATTCTGCTGGGGATCGTCGAGGGATTGACCGAGTTCCTGCCCGTCTCCTCCACCGGCCATCTCATCCTGCTGGTGGACCTGCTGGGTTTCCAGGGGCCGCCGGGCAAGACCTTCGAGATCGTGATCCAGCTGGGGGCCATCTTCGCCGTCTGCGTTCTTTATTGGCGGCGCTTGTGGGCTGCAGCCACCGGCATGTGGAGCGACCCCATCCAGCGCGCCTTCGTGCGCAATATCCTGATCGCGTTCCTGCCGGCCATGGTGGTGGGGGCCGTGGCCTATTCCGCCATCAAGCTGCTGCTGGGCTCGCCCATGGTGGTGGCGGTGGCGCTAGTGGTGGGCGGCGTCGCCATCCTGGTGATCGAGACTATGAACAAGACCCCGCGCCATCACGCGGTCGAGCAACTTCCGGCCTTGCTGGCGCTGAAGATCGGCATCTTCCAGGTGATTTCCATGATCCCCGGAGTGTCTCGTTCGGGGGCCACCATCATGGGGTCGCTGCTGGTGGGGGTCGAGCGCAAGACGGCGGCGGAGTTCTCCTTCTTCCTGGCCATTCCTACCATGCTGGGGGCCACCGTCTATTCGCTTTACAAGAATTGGGCGGTGCTGGACTTCTCCAGCGCCCAGCTGATCGCCGGCGGCTTCATCGCCGCCTTCCTGACCGCCCTGGTGGTGGTGCGGGCGGCCATCGGCTTCATCAGCCGGCATGGCTTCAAGCCCTTTGCCTGGTACCGCATCGTCATCGGCACCGGCATGATGGTGCTGTTGATGGTGCGGTAGGGCGGCCCCTTGAAACGACGAATGGCCGGGCATTGCCCGGCCATTTCCGTTTCCAGCTCCAGGCGGCGGCCTAGTTGGTCTTGCTGCCGCCCTTGCTGTTCAGGCTCGCCACCTTGGTGGCCTTGGGCAGGTTTGCATAGACCTGCTGGTTGGCCTTGATCATGTCCTGGAACCGCTGCAGTTCCTTGCCGGCCAGCTTGGTGCCGGACTGGAACTTGACGCTCAGCGGGTTCACCTGCTTGCCGCCGGCCAGGATTTCGTAATGCAGATGCGGGCCGGTGGAACGGCCGGTGGAGCCCACATAGCCGATGACCTGGCCTTGGCTGACCCGCACGCCCTTGCGGATGCCCTGGGCGAAGCGGCTCATATGGGCATAGGCGGTGGCGTGCTTGTCGTCGTGCTTGACCCGCACATAATACCCATAGGCGCCGTTGGCGCCGGCGAATTCCACGGTGCCATTGCCGGCCGCCTGGATCGGGGTTCCGGTGGGCACGGCGAAGTCGATGCCCTTATGCATCTTGGAATAGCCCAGGATCGGATGGCGGCGCATGCCGAAGCCCGACGAGATGCGGGCGCCGTCCACCGGCGTCTTCAGCAGCGCCTTGCGCACGCTTTCGCCTTTGGGATTGTAATAGTCGGTATTGCCGGTGCTGTCGGTATATCGCCAGATGGCTACTTCCTGGCCGGACAGCACCAGCTTGGCGAACAGCACATCGCCCTCGCGCACCACGGCGCCCTTCTTGTCGGCATAGCGTTCGAACATCAGCTCGAAGCTGTCGCCGGGCTGGATATCGCGCTGGAAGTCCACGTCATAGGACAGGGCGCGGATCATTTCCACCAGCACCGAGGCGGGCACGCCCTGGCGGGCGGCGCTCTCGAACAGGCTGGACTTGATGGTGCCGCCGAAGCGGACATGCTGGCGCGAAACCTCGCGCTTGATTTCCTGGGCCTGGAAGCCGTCGTCCTCGGTGCGCTTGGCGGTCACCTGGCGACCGGCCTCGGGTTGCAGGCTGATGGCATGGAACGGGCCCGAGCCGATGCCGTCGGCAGTGCGCTCGAAGCTCACGGTCACTTCCTGGCCGGCGCGCAGCTCGCGGGGGTTATAGACCTCGCGTAGGGCGTCCACGGCCCGGTTGGCTTCCTGTTTCTCGACCCCGGCGCGCATCAACAGGTCCAGCAGCGTATCGCCGCGGTCAACCTGAACCACCTGCTGGATCGGCCGGCTGGCCTCGTCCTCGATGTCCGAATCCGAACGGGCCTGGAAGCGGGCCTTCGCCTGCAGTTCGCTCTCCAGGTCGGCCACATTATAAGAGGGCAGGGCGGGGGTGCCCGTCAGCGAGGGAACCCGGTCTCCGATACCGGTCATCAGCGCGGTGGCACTCACCATGCCCACCAGGCCCAGGACTGCCGCCACCTTCAGGGTCGCGCGCGTCGGAAACTGCATTTTCCCTCCTTCCATAGACTCCCGCTTTTTACACGGGCCACATGGCGAAGCCTAGTGGGTCGGTGTTTGACCGGCCACCAGATATAGAATCCGCACGCGTGAGTCGCTTCTGCACGGAAGCGTCCCGGTGCGCCCGGAAACCGATCGACTGAGCGTGCACGAAATCCCCTGAAGACTTCGTTGCCGGCTAGGCTTCTTTGTCAGCGGCCCCAGTGCCACGAAAAAGTGGCGGGAATCCGCGCTTGTTGGTGTCCGTTATGGCATCTCATAGGTCAAATGGCAAGGATTGGTGCCCTCTTGCCTGTGACTTTTTGGGCACTTTCCTGCCGCTGCATCCGGCCAAGGCTGCAGGTCTCACCCAAAAGCGGGCTTGCCAGGCCCCGGTCTTTTGGCATAGTGTCGCCTTTCGCCCGTTGATCGGGCTGCCCCCTGGGGCTCCCAACACCCCACGCACCTTA
>CAYOKN010000344.1:0-3077 GCA_964404545.1 uncultured Rhodospirillaceae bacterium
CGGCGTTGGTGGTGGGCACCCCACGGCCCTGGGGGTGCTGCCGCTGGGCACCTGCAACCTGTTCGCCCGCGACCTGGGCGTGCCCCTGGACCTGCCCGAGGCGGTGGCGGCCCTGGCGGCGGCGCCGTCGGTGCCCATCAATCTGGGCCGCATGAACGGCGACCCCTTTGTCAACAAGTCGGCCCTGGGCCTTTATCCCGAAATGATCATCGACCGTGACCGGCGCCGGCGGCTGTTCGGCTACGGCAAGTGGCCGGCCATGCTGCGCGCCGCCTGGAAGGTGTTGCGCCGGCACCGGCTGATGCGCATGACCATCGAAGTGGCCGGGCAGCGGCGCGAAATCATCACCCCGGCCCTGGTGGTGGCGGGGGCGGCCTATGAATTCCGCCCCGGCCGGCTGTTCACCCGGCCCAACCTGACCAGCGGCCATCTGACCGTCTATGTGTCGCATGAAACCGCCTGGCTGGGGTCGGCGGGCCAGCTTTTCAAGATGGTCCTGGGCACCCTGCAGCGCGATCCCGAATTGGAAACCCTGACCACCGACCGGCTGGTGATCGAATTCGAGCGGTCGCGCCCGGTGGCCAATGATGGCGAGGTCAGTTTTATTCGCGGACCTGTTACCTATACCGTCCAGGCGGGCGGGCTGATCGTCCGTTATCCGGCCCGCTTGCGTCAGTCATTGCCTCTGGCGGGTTCAGAAGGTAGAGACAGTCCGATTCTTCCGGAGGCTTCATGATCGCGGTTTTGTCCATTTTGGGTGGTTTCGTCCTGCTGCTGGTCGGCGGCGAGGCCTTGGTGCGCGGGTCAGTGGCGGTGGCCACCCGGCTGGGTGTGTCCAAGCTGGTGATCGGCTTGACCCTGGTGGGCTTCGGCACCTCGGCGCCGGAATTGGTGACCAGCCTGCAAGCGGCGCTGGCTGACTCGCCGGGCATCGCCATCGGCAATGTGGTGGGCTCGAATATCGCCAATATCCTACTGATCCTGGGCTTGGCGGCGGTGATCGCCCCGGTGGCCTGCGCGCCCCAGGCGCTGACCCGCGACGGCTCGGTGATGGTGGGCGCGACCCTGGTGCTGCTGGGCTTCTCGGCCTATGGCTTCATCCCGCGTTGGGGCGGCGTGCTGCTGCTGGTGCTGCTGGCGCTGTATCTGGGCTATACCCTGTGGAAGGAGCGCCAGTCCAAGGACGCGGCCGGCGAGGTGATGGAACACGAGGCCGAGGAGGTGACCCCCGCCAACCTGTCCATGCCGCGCAATATCATCCTGACCCTGGTGGGCTTTGCCGGCATCATGGGCGGCGCCAAGCTGCTGGTGGACGGTTCGGTTGACCTGGCGCGCGAGGCCGGCATTTCCGAGACCATCATCGGCCTGACCATCGTGGCGGTGGGCACCTCGCTGCCCGAGCTGGTGACCTCGGTCATGGCCGCCATCAAGCGCCATGGCGATGTGGCGCTGGGCAATGTGATCGGCTCCAACATCTTCAACATCCTGGGCATCCTGGGCATCACCGCCCTGATCAAGCCCATCCCGATCCCGCCCGAGATCATGGCCCTGGACATGTGGGTGGCCTTGGCCACCGTCGCCGTGCTCATGGTCTTTGCCTGGACCGGCCGCGCCCTGGTGCGCTGGGAGGGTGGCCTGCTGGTGGCGGCCTATGGCGGCTATCTGGCGGTGCTGGCGGGCAGCGCGGCGGGGTGAACCCGCTGACGCCCGAGCTTCTGTTCGGCCAGGCGGACGCCTGTATCGGACGGCGCCGCTACCGCCAGGCCCTGGGCCATCTGGAACAGGCCCTGGCGCTGGACCCCGACGATCCTGAAACCCGCTTCCGGCTGGCCCTGGTGCTGACCCAGGCCTCGCATCCGGGCCAGGCGGTGCGGGTGCTGGACGGCTTGCGCCAGGACCATCCCGGCTGGCCCGGCCTGAACGAGGCCATGGCCGCAGCCCTGCGCCGCGATGCCCGCTATGAAGACGCCGTGGCGGCAGCCGCCGGCGACAGCGACCAGCTGCTGTATGAGCGGGGCATGGCCCTGACCGCGCTCAGCCGCGGCGCCGAGGCGCTGGCCGCCTTCGATCGGCTGCTGGCCCGTGATCCAGACTTTGCCGCCTCCTGGTTCAACAGCCATGCCGCCGCCCTGGAGCTGAACGGGCCCGACGACGCCATGGACCGGCTGCGCCGCGCCCTGGCCTGCAAAGGGGCAAATGGCAAATATTGGGGCCATCTGGAGGCGCTGCTGCGGCTGTCGGGCCGCACCAAGGAGGCCGATACGCTCTATGCCGGGCGGCTGGCCGGCCACCCCAAGCGCCTGGCGCTGCCTGATTCGGTGCGGGCGGTGCTGCCCCATGCCCGGCCCGGTTGCCGCCTGTTCGGTCTGTCGGCCCCGCTGCTGCGCCATGCCCTGGACCAGGCATCCCGGCCCGGCCTGGTGCTGGAATTCGGGGTGCGGCGCGGCACCAGCCTGCGGGTGCTGGCCCAGGCCGCCGGGCAGGAGGTGCACGGCTTCGACAGTTTCGAGGGCCTGCCCGAGTCCTGGGGCAGCGAGCCCGCCGGGGTGCTCACCACCGGCCAGGAACTGCCCGAGGTGCCGGCCAATGCCCATCTGCATGCGGGCTGGTTCCAGGACAGCCTGCCGCCCTTCCTGGCCGTCCATCCGGGGCCAGTGCGGCTGGTCAATATCGACAGCGACATCTATAGCTCGGCCCGCTTCGTGCTCGAGCAGCTGACCGGCCGGCTGGGGCCGGGGGCGGTGGTGGTGTTCGATGAATTCATCGGCAACCGCAGCTGGGCCGAGGACGAATACCGCGCCTGGATGGAATGGGCCGGAGCCACCGGCGCCCGCTGGGAGGTGTTCGCCATCAACCCTTGCACCAAGCAAGTGGCGATCCGGCTGCTCCCATGAGGAGGTCCTTATGGCCTTCATCCTTCGACAAGCTCAGGATGAGGGACGAAATGCCTGGGTGCGCAAGCACGCACCGCCTCGGCAGACCCTAGACGTCCAGGTCTTCCACGAAGCGGGCGCGTTCCTGAATGAACTGGAAGCGCAGTTCCGGGCGCTTGCCCATCAGGTTGTCCACCAGGCGGG
>CAYOKN010000345.1:0-3074 GCA_964404545.1 uncultured Rhodospirillaceae bacterium
GGGCGTGCCCGAGGGCGCGCTCTGCCTGGCCGACCCCTTCGCCCTGCCCGGGCTGGCGCGCGCCGGCGGGGCGCATTGGGGCTGGCTGGGGCCGTCGGCCATCTCGGCCTCGCTGAAGAAGGTGGGGGCGATGTTCGGGCTGGAGGACCGCGTGGCCGAGATGTTGCCGCCGGCCCTGGATGCCTGCTGGGAGCGGGCCGATCCGTTCCGCCGCTGGCTCGAGACCCTGACCGTGGCCTTTGCCGGCCCGGTGGACCTGCGTCTGGCGCCGGCGCTCGAGGATCTGAGCATGCGGGTGCTGCCGCTGCCCGCCGAAGGGTTGGCCGACCATCTGACCCGGGCCCGGCCCGACCTGTTCATCGCCAGCGATCCCGACCATGCGGACATGGCCCGCAAGCTGGGCCTGGCCTGCTGGGAGCCCGAGGATGCGGGGCTCTATGCCGGTTTCGAGAATTTCGCCCAGTTGGCCCGGCGGCTGGACCGGCTGGTGGCGGGGCCGGCACGGCGGCTTGCGGTGGCGCCCTGGCGGCGCTGAAGCGCGGCCCCGGCGGTTGTCCCGGCGGCGCCTCGGCGCCATCTACTCCTTAAACAAAAGGAGGACGACGCCATGACCAATCCTCGCCAAACCACACCTGATCTGGACCCGGCCTGGCTGGTGGGCACCGAGGGCGAAGGCGCCCCTGGTTCCTGGCGCACCGAGGAGCGGGCCGCCAAGCGGCGCAAGGCCATGGAGCGGTGGCGCCATGTGGGGCTGCCCGAAGAGGTGTTGCCCGAGGGAGGCCGACAGGGCAAGCCCGGCACGGCCTGATCCCCCTAATCCCGTGGCGCGGCGGGGCAAGCTGCGATATCCTGCCGCGCCATGAGCACTTCGCATGACAAGACCACCCATTTCGGCTTCAAGACCGTGGCCGAGGACGAGAAGGCTTCGCTGGTCCGCGAGGTTTTCGATGATGTGGCGCCCAAATACGACCTGATGAACGACCTGATGAGCCTGGGCGTGCATCGGGTGTGGAAGAGCGCCATGCTGGACTGGCTGCGCCCAAAGCCCGGGCAGCGCCTGCTGGATGTGGGCGGCGGCACTGGCGACATCGCCTTTCGCTGGCTGCAGCGAGGCGGCGGCGACGTGACCGTGTGCGACATCAATAAGGAAATGCTGGCGGTGGGCCGCGACCGCGCGCTGAACCAGGGCAATATCGGCCATGTGGAATGGGTCTGCGGCGACGCCGAGCGGGTGCCCTTCCCGGACGCCTCGTTCGACGCCTATACCATCGCCTTCTGCCTGCGCAATGTGACCCATATGGAACGCGCCCTGGCCGACGCCCGCCGGGTGCTGAAGCCGGGCGGGCGCTTTTTGTGCCTGGAGTTCTCGCACGTGGTCATGCCGGTGCTGGACAAGATCTATGACGAATACAGCTTCAAGCTGTTGCCGGTGCTGGGCCAGCTGGTGGCCAAGAATCGGGGGGCCTATCAGTATCTGGTGGAATCCATCCGCCGCATGCCGACCCAGGAAGGGCTGGCCCAGATGATGCGCGATGCCGGCCTCGAGCAGGTGTCCTATCGCAACCTCTCGGGCGGCATCGCCGCCCTGCATTCCGGCTGGCGGCTGTAAATCCCTGATGATCCGTCTCTCGCGCAATCTCGCCCGCCTCTGGACCATCGCCCGCTGCCTGGCGCGCCATGACGCCCTGTTCCTGCTGGACAAGGTGGGGCCGGCCCAGCCCGTGGTGGCCCTGCTGCGGCTGTTCCGCCGCCGCGACCCGTCCTTGCGCCCCGGCCAGCGGCTGGCCCAGGCGCTGCAGGAACTGGGCCCCACCTTCATCAAGCTGGGCCAGGCCCTGTCCATCCGCTCGGATCTGGTGGGCGAGGAAGTGGCCGCCGACCTGTCCGGGCTGCAGGACTGCCTGCCGCCCTTCCCCTTCGAGCAGGCCCGCGCCATCGTGGAAGCCGAGCTGGGCGCCCCGCTGGCCCAATTCTATGCCAGCTTCGACGAGGTCCCGGTTGCGGCGGCCTCCATCGCCCAGGTGCATTTCGCCACCACCACCGACGGCCGCGAGGTGGCGGTGAAGGTGCTGCGCCCCGGCGTGGCCGAGTCCTTCGAGCGCGACATCGACCTGCTTTATTGGATCGCCGAGGGCGTCGAGCGCATGCAGCCCGCCTTCCGCCGCCTGAAGCCGGTGGAGACGGTGCGCACCTTTGAAGATTCGGTGCAGATGGAAATGGACCTGCGGTTCGAGGCCGCTGCCTCGGCCGAGATGCGCGATAACTTCCTCGAGGACGAGGTCTTCGACATCCCCGAGGTGGACTGGACCCGCACCGGCCAGCGGGTGCTGACCCTGGAGCGGGTGAACGGCATCCCGGTGGACGAGCTGGACAAGCTGCGCGCCCTGGGGCTGGAGCCGCGCGAAATCGTGCGCGAGGCTGCGGTCACCTTCTTCAATATGGTGTTCCGCGACGGCTTCTTTCATGCCGACATGCATCCGGGCAATCTGTTCGTGCTGCCCGACGGCAAGCTGGTGGCAGTGGATTTCGGCATCACCGGCCGCATCGACCAGAAGACCCGCCGCTATCTGGGCGAGATGCTGCTGGGCTTCCTGACCGGCAATTACCGCCGCGTGGCCGAGGTGCATTTCGAGGCGGGCTATGTGCCCGCCGACCAGAACATGGACAATTTCACCCAGGCCTGCCGCTCCATCGCCGAGCCCATCTTCGGCAAGCCCATCGCCGACATCTCCATCGCCCGGCTGCTGGGCCAGCTGTTCCAGGTGACCGAGACCTTCAACATGGCGGTGCAGCCGCAGCTTCTGCTGCTGCAAAAGTCCATGCTGGTGGCCGAGGGCGTGGGCCGGCAGCTGGACCCCGAGATCAATATGTGGCAGCTGGCGCAGCCCCTGATCGAACAATGGATGCGCCAGAATTTGGGGCCCGAGGCCCGTATCCGCGGCGCCGTGGGCGGCGTCATGGCCAGCCTGGAACACCTGCCCCGCCTGGCCGAACGGGCGGCGGAAGCCTTCACCGACAAGGGCGTGCGCCTGCACCCCGACACGGTCCGCGAACTGGCCCGCAGCCAACGCCGC
>CAYOKN010000346.1:0-3069 GCA_964404545.1 uncultured Rhodospirillaceae bacterium
AGCCGCAGGCGCGGCCGGCGCGGCCGGCAGCACTGCCGCCACCGGGGCCGTGGGCGCCGGCGCCTCGGCATTGTCGCCAATGCGGTTGGCTTTGGTATAAAGGCCGTACCCCATGGCCATGACCCCCAGCACCAGGGCCAGGGTCATCCCCAGGACGAGCACTTTCACGGTACGCAGGGTCTTTGCCCGGTTGGCCAGTTCCTGCGGATCGGTTTCGGCATTCATGGAGTTTCAGGCACCTTGCAAGACGGGAGTGAACTGGTAGATACGCCGCCGGCCGGCGAAAGCCAAGCCGGGCTGCGGCTGGACAAATGGCTGGCCGAGGCCCTGCCCCACCTGTCCCGCTCGCGCATCAAGGCATTGATCGAAGACGGACGGGTCAGCTCGGACGGGCAGACCATGGCCGACCCGTCGGCCAAGGTCAAGCCGGGCCAGTGCTTTGCCGTCGCCATCCCGCCCCCCGAACCGGCCACGCCCGAGCCCCAGGACATCCCCCTGGACATTGTCTATGAGGATGCGGACCTGGTGGTGATCGAGAAGCCCGCCGGACTGGTGGTTCATCCCGCCGCCGGCAATCCCGATAACACATTGGTGAACGCCCTCTTATCCCATTGCACCGACTCTCTATCCGGAATAGGGGGAGTCAGCCGCCCGGGAATCGTTCATCGTTTAGACAAGGACACCAGCGGATTGCTGGTCGTGGCGAAAAATGACCAGGCGCACCAGCACTTGGCCAAGCAATTCGAGGATCATTCCATCGACCGCGCCTACCACGCCGTGGTTTGGGGCGTGCCCCAGCCCCGGTCAGGAGTGATCGAGGGGAACATCGGCCGGTCGCCCAATGACCGGAAAAAGATGGCGGTGGTGAACAAGGGCGGGAAACGGGCGTTAACCCGATACAGGGTCCTGCGGACCTTCGGCGATGTCGCCAGCCTGGTGGAATGCCGCCTGGAAACCGGACGGACCCACCAGATCCGGGTCCATATGACCAGCATCGGCCACCCCCTGGTGGGGGACCCCGTTTACGGACGGCCGCGGAGCGGCCGCATCAAGGGGGTCAGCGCGGAGGCCCGGGAGGCCTTATCCGAGTTCCCGCGTCAGGCACTCCACGCCGTCCTACTCGGCTTTTCCCACCCCAGAACGGGGGAGAGGCTGAAATTCGAAAGCGATATCCCAAATGATCTCGGGATATTGCTGTTGAATTTGGAAGGGATCTAAAACCCTCTATGACTGAGTGAGATAGTACGGTATTGTAGGGTCAAAGCTGAGTTGCTAGTCTGATTTCCAAGGTTACGGCGTTGCTGGTGCGCGCCGGTCGGTCTCGGCACGAGAAACCTGGGAGAACTCGGGACGAGAAGGAGCAAGCGATGACTGCGATTATGACCGGACTGAGTTTGGCGCCGGAGGGCAACCTGACCAGGTACCTCCAGGAGATTCGCAAGTTCCCCATGCTGGCCGGGGACGAGGAATATTCCCTGGCCAAGCGTTTCCGCGAGGAGGACGACCTTCAGTCGGCCCATCGCCTGGTGACCAGCCATCTTCGGCTGGTGGCCAAGATCGCCATGGGCTATCGCGGCTATGGCCTGCCCCTGGGCGAGCTGATCTCCGAAGGCAATGTGGGCATGATGCAGGCGGTGCGCCGGTTCGACCCGGACCGCGGCTTCCGCCTGGCTACCTATGCCATGTGGTGGATCCGCGCCGCCATTCAAGAATACATCCTGCATTCGTGGTCGCTGGTGAAGATGGGCACCACCGCCGCGCAGAAGAAGCTGTTCTTCAACCTGCGCAAGCTGAAGGGCCAGATGCAGGCCATCGAGGAGGGCGACCTGTCCGCCGACCATGTGCGCCGCATCGCCGAGGAACTGGAAGTGTCCGAGGCCGACGTGGTCAGCATGAACCGCCGCCTGGCCAGCCCCGACCACAGCCTGAACGCGCCGGTGCGCGCCGATGGCGAAGGCGAATGGCAGGACTGGTTGGTGGACGACAAGGACGACCAGGAAACCGAACTGGCCGAACGCGAGGAACTGGGCAACCGCCGGTCGCTGCTGGGCGCGGCGCTGAAGTCCCTGAACGACCGGGAACGCCACATCCTGACCGAACGCCGCCTGCGCGACAATCCGGTCACCCTGGAAGACCTGTCGCAGCAATATGGCATCAGCCGCGAGCGCGTGCGCCAGATCGAGGTGCGCGCCTTCGAGAAGCTGCAGAAGTCCATGCGCAACGCCGTGCTGGAACAGCACCTGCACTAAGGTCTTTTCTCCACACCCCAAAGGCAAGGAAACCCCGTCCCCCAACCGGCGGGGTTTTCCTTTTGGCTCCCTTCCTTTCTGTCATGGCCGGACTTGACCCGGCCCACCCACATGCCAGCGCCGGGAAATGCTTTGGAGGCAGTGACTTAGGCGGAGAGGCCCGCGTCAAGCGCGGGCATGACGGCGAGAGAGCGCCGCAGGTGGGCGCGAGGTCCGCCCCCCTCACGCCAGCCCCGCCGCCGCCAGGGCGTCGGCCTGGCGCTTTGCCATGGCGTCGCGGTTGAAGTCTTCCACCAGGTCGTGGAACAGGCGGTGCCAATTGATCTCGGCCTTCAGGTGCAGGAACACCGAGCCCAGGCCGATGGCGGCGCGGTCCATCAGCACGAACTCGCGCGGTGGGCGCACACCGCCCAGGCGTTTCAGTTCGGCATGCACCCGCTCGGCCACGTCGCGGCCGTAATGGGGTTCCTCGGATTCCTGGATGCGCCGGGGCCGGTCTTCCAGCAAGGGCGCATAGACGAAGCGGGCCCAGATATTCAGGACCTCCATCAGCTCGGGCGTCAGGGTGTCGAAGCCCCAGGTGCGGTAGGCATGGGCCGCGAGGTCCTGGTCGCCCCGTTCCAGCGCGTGATAGAGGTCGATCACCCCTTGCACGAAGCTGGGCTGGAACACCCGGATGGCGCCGAAATCCAGCAGGTTGATGGTGCGGTCCGGGCGCACCGTGTAATTGCCCAGATGCGGGTCGCCGTGGATCACGCCATAGTCATAGAAGGGCACGTACCAGGCCCGGAACATGTTCACGGCCAGCTGGTTGCGCACC
>CAYOKN010000347.1:0-1750 GCA_964404545.1 uncultured Rhodospirillaceae bacterium
GCAGCCTGTGCGGCGACGGGCGGCTCGGTGGCCGGAGCGGGGGCAGCGGGGGCGGCCTGCGCGGCTTCCTTCACCTCATGCAGGGCGCCATCGGCGCCGGGGGCGAAGGTGCGCTTCTTGCGCACTTCCACGGTCACCACCTTGGAGCGGCCGTGCGAGAAGCTCTGGCGGACCTGTCCGGTCTCCACCGTCTTCTTCAGCTCCAGCTTGCCCTGCAGTTTCAAGGGGGCTTTCCGGTCTTTCTCGTCGGTCATAGGTCCGCTGTTACTCTCTTCTATCGATTCAGCCCGTCCCCGCCTGCCACAGCGGCAAGCCGGGACGATTCCCTGATCAGCGCCTGCGCCAGCTGACCGGGGGTCAGCACCACATGCACCGTGTGATCCCGCCCGAACGCCGAGCCCAGCTCGGCCGCGGTGAACTGATCCACCAGGGGCAGTCCGGGCGCCAGCGCCCGTATCTTGTCGCGTCCGCCCTCGGCGGCGTCGCAGGCGGCGAAAAGCACCGCGCCATGTCCGGCCTTCAACTCGGCCTTGACCTTTTCGTACCCGGCGATGGCCTGGCCGGCGCGGCGCGCCAGTCCCAGAAGGTTCAGGCAACGCCGGCGCATGAGCGCCTCCAGGCGATCCGCCAGATCGTCAGGGGCTTTTACCTTGGCACGGGCCGCCTTGGCGAAGAGATTCTTCGTCACGGCGGTATTTACCATATCCCGTCCGGGGCTCAACCATATTCCCCGGCCGGGCAATTTCTCCTCGAGGTCCGGAACCACCTCGCCTTCGGGCCCCACCACGAAGCGGAGAAGCGCCTCCTTGGGCTTTACTTCTCCGGTGGCGATGCAGCGGCGATGCGGTCCCCTCTCCTCGTCAGGCAGGTCGGGTTCGGGCCTGGCCACCCTGACCTCCCTCAGGCTTCGTCACCCTCGAACCAGTGCGCGCGGGCGGCCATGATGATCTCATTGGCCTGGTCCTCGGTCATGGCGTCCTTGCCGACGATCTCGATCAGCTCGTCGCCGGCCAGGTCAGCCAGGTCGTCCAGGGTCTTGACCCCCTTCTCGCCCAGCGCCACCACCATGCCGCTGCTCAGCGCCTCGATGGCGGCCAGCTCGTCGGACACGCCCAGTTCCTGGCGGCGGGCCTCGTTGCGCTCGTCCTGCTCGGCCAGCCAATTGCGGGCGCGGTTCTGCAGTTCGGCGGCCACGTCCTCGTCGAAGCCCTCGATGCCGGTCAGCTCCTCGAGGCCCACATAGGCCACTTCTTCGAGGTTGGTGAAGCCCTCGTTGACCAGAAGGTGGGCGATCACATCGTCCACGTCCAGGCCCTCGATGAACAGATGCGAGCGCTGGCGGAACTCTTCCTGGCGACGCTCGGATTCCTCGGCTTCGGTCAGGATGTCGATGTTCCAGCCGGTCAGCTGGCTGGCCAGGCGCACATTCTGGCCGCGACGGCCGATGGCCAGGCTCAGCTGGTCGTCGGGCACCACCACTTCGATGCGGTTCTGCTCTTCTTCCAGCACCACCTTGGCCACCTCGGCGGGGGCCAGGGCGTTCACGATGAAGGTCGCGGGCTCGGGCGACCACGGAATGATGTCGATCTTCTCGCCCTGCAGTTCGGCCACAACGGCCTGAACGCGGCTGCCACGCATACCCACGCAGGCACCCACAGGGTCGATGCCGGAATCGTTGGACACCACGGCGATCTTGGCGCGCGAGCCCGGATCACGGGCCACGGCCTTGATCTCGATGATGCCGTCGTAG
>CAYOKN010000347.1:1789-2044 GCA_964404545.1 uncultured Rhodospirillaceae bacterium
GGAAAGTGGGATGGGTGCGCGACAGGAAGATCTGCGGGCCGCGCGGCTCCTGGCGCACATCGAAGATGAAGGCGCGCACGCGGTCGCCGGTGCGGAAGGTCTCGCGCGGGATCAACTCGTCGCGGCGCAGCAGCGCCTCGGCGCGGCCCAGATCCACCACCACATTGCCGAACTCGACACGCTTGACCAGGCCGTTGACGACCTCGCCCACGCGGTCGCGGTATTCGTTGTACTGGCGGGTGCGCTCGGCGTCGC
>CAYOKN010000347.1:2093-3060 GCA_964404545.1 uncultured Rhodospirillaceae bacterium
GGCGATGCGGCCGAAATCGATGGGCGGCAGCGGGTCGATCAGGAAGTCGCCCAGATTCAGGGCGCCGTCACGGCGGCGGGCCTTGGCCAGCGGGATCTGGGTGGCTTCATTCTCCACCTCTTCCACCACTTCCAGATAGCGGCTCAGCCGGATCTCGCCAGTCTTGCGGTCGATATGGGCCCGAATGTCGTGTTCGTGGCCATATTTCGAGCGGCCGGCCTTCTGGATGGCCTGTTCCATGGCCTCCAGGACTTCGTCGCGGTCGATGCCCTTGTCGCGGGCGACGGCGTCGGCGACCTGAAGCAGTTCGGGACGGGGGAGAGCGGCGGTACGTTCCATGGTTAGCCTTGGCTTTCCTGTTCCTTCAAGGCGGCGGCAATCAGGTCATCGGTGAGCACCAGCTTGGCGCGGCTCACCTCGGCGAAGGGGATGCGGAAATGGCCGTCATCGCCATTCAGTTCCACCTCGCCCTGGTCGGTCAATCCGACCAGACGGCCCTTGAAGCGTTTGCGACCCTCTACCGGCAGGCGGGTTTCCACCTTGGCTTCGAACCCGGCGAACCGGACGAAGTCCTGCTCGCGGGTCAGAGGCCGGTCGATGCCGGGAGAGCTGACCTCCAGATTGTAGGCCCCCTCGATGGGGTCCTCCACATCCAGGATCGCCGAGACCGCCCGGCTGATGTCGGCGCAGTCATCCACGGTCATGGGCACCGCGTCCTTGCGCTCGGCCATGATCTGCATGGTGGGACGCTTGGTCCCCGAGATCTGGATGCGCACGATGTCGTAGCCCATGGACTGGAGGGACGGCTCGATCAGCTCGGCAATACGGGCCTCGCGGGTCATCTTTCGCTTGTCGGTCCTTCTGTTGACGCCAGAAATAAAAAAAGTGGGCCAATGGCCCACCCTCGAAACCCCGTTCGGACGGGACTACAAGAATGTGTCTGTCCCTTACTATAGCGGCAAGGGGT
>CAYOKN010000348.1:0-3022 GCA_964404545.1 uncultured Rhodospirillaceae bacterium
GGGCTATATCTGCTCCACCAATGACGCGGGCAAGCTGGTCTATGCCCTGCTGCCCCTGCGCTTCGGCCGGCGCAATCCCATCATCGCGCCGGTGGGGCGGCTGGACCAGGACACCTCGGGCCTGCTGCTGATGACCGATGACGGCGCCCTTGCCCACCGCATCACCAGCCCCAAGAGCCATGTGCCCAAGACCTATGAGGTCACCTTGTCACGCCCGCTGCAGGGCCACGAGGCCGAGGCCTTTGCCAGCGGCACCCTGGAGCTGCGGTCCGAGACAACGCCGCTGGCCCCGGCTGTGCTGGAGGTCTTGGGCGAGCGCCAGGCCCGCCTAACCATCACTGAGGGGCGCTATCACCAGGTGCGGCGCATGTTCGCCGCCGTGGGCAATCATGTGGAGCAGCTGCACCGCTCGGCCATCGGCGGGCTGACCCTGGGCGACCTGCCCGAGGGCCAGTGGCGGGTGCTGGCCCCCGACGAGGTGGCGCTGGTGCTGGAGGCTTAGGCCGCCGCCTCGACGGCGGCCGATCACGCCGCCTATTGGGCCAGCCAAGCCTTGTCCTTGTCGATGTCATAGCCCCAGGGCAGGCCGGAATTGCGCCAACCGCCCACGGTGCGCACGCCCTTGCTGGCGCCGTCCTTGGCGGGCTCGCCCTCGAAGCCATCCACCATGGAATAGACCTCCTTGTAGCCCGCCTCGTGCAGCAGGTTGGCCACCGGGGCGCTGCGGGACGAGCCCGAGCGGCACATGATCACCAGGGCGGTGTCCTTGGTGGCGCCGATCTTGGCCAGGCGCTCTTCCAGCTGGGGCAGGAAGTTGGGATTCTTGGTCATGGCATAGACCGGCTTCTTTTCGTTCAGGGCCGAGGCGTCGGCGATCTGCCAGGGCACGAACACTTCGGCCATGGGGGTCGAGCCGGTGAACATCAGTTCGATGGGATCACGCACATCCACCAGAACCACCCGCTTGCCGCCGGCGGTCATCATGGCATGGGCCTCGGCGGCGGTGACATAGAGGTCGTATTTGGTGTGCTGGTCGGCCTTGGCCGGCTTGTCGGCGGCCCAGGCGGGAGCAGCAGCGACGGCAGCCAGCAACAGTCCGGCGGCGAACAGACGCTTCATCCTTCAACCCTCTCTAATATTAGAAAGGCCTGATGATATGGAAGCGTGCCCGCCGATGCCAGTGCTTATTCGCCCGCCAGCACGTCCGACGGCCGGCGCCGCTCGGGCGCCAGTTGCACCGCCAGCACGCTGACCAGGATCAGGGCGCAGCCGGCCATCCCGGCCCCGTCCAGCCGCTCGCCCAGCAGCAAGGCGCCGGCGGCGGCGGCGAACACCGCCTCGGAGCTCATCAAGACGGCGGCGTCCGACGGCAGGGTGAAACGCTGGGCCGCCACCTGGGCGGTGAAGGCCACCCCCACCGACAACAGGCCGGCATAGGCGATCTGCGGCCAGACCTGCACCAGCCCGGCCAGGGCGAGCGGCTCGGTGGCCGCCGACCACAGCCCGGTCAGCAGCGCGCAGCCCAGGAACTGCCCCGCCGCCACCTGCATGGGCGCGCCGGTGCGGCTGGCCACCGCCCCCACCAGCAGCATATGCACCGCCCAGAACAGGGCCGAGGCGATCACCCACAGGTCACCCGCCGCCATCTCGACCCGGCCCGCGCCCGACAGCAGCCAACTGCCGGCAAGGCAGGCCGCCGCCGCCGGCCACACCACCGGATGCGGCCAAACCTTCAGCACCAGCAGCGCGATGATGGGCACCAGCGGAACATAGAGCGCGGTCAGGAAACTGGCATTGGTCACGCTGGTCAGGCCGATACCCACCTGTTGCAGCACCGCCCCCAGGGCCAGGGCCGCACCGGTGACCAGAATGCCGCCCAGGTCACGCCGCCCCAACTCCCGGCCCTGGGCCGCCAAGCGCCGGCGCTCGCGCAGGGCCAGCGGCGCCACCACCAGCGCCCCCAACAGGAAGCGAGCGGCGGTAAAGGCATTGGGCCCCACCAATTGAGCCGCCGACTGCTGCACCACGAATGTGACGCCCCAGATGGCGGCGGCGAGCAGCAGGAGCAGATTGGCCTGGGTTCGGGACATCAAGGGGGCTTTCGCACGAAAAGGGAGCGCAGGCTGCCAAAATCGGCCCCGCCGGTCCAGTACGCCATAGGGGCGCCATGATCAGACCTTATATGCTCGGACAGCAACCCTTTCGGACAGATCCCGATGCGCCGCCTGTTCCTGATCCTTGCTTTGCCCCTGGCCCTGGCTGGCTGCGCCACCGGGCCGCAGAGCGTGCCGGCCAACGTCACCCGCTTCCATGCCCTGCCGCCGGTCATGCGGCCCATGACCTTTACCATCCTGCCCGAGCGCGGCCAGGTGGGCTCGCTGGAATTCCAGGCCTATGCCGAACAGGTGGCCCACGCCCTTTCCTTGCGCGGCTGGACCCCGGTGCCGCCCACGGACGGCGCCCCGCCGGCCGAAACGGTGGTGTTCCTGGACTATGGCGCCGGCGAGGGCCGTACGGTGATCGACAGCACCCCGGTCTATGGCCCCAGCGTGGGTTTCGGCACCGGCTGGGGCCGGCGGTCGCGCTGGTCCGGCATGGGCGTGAATGTCCCCTTCGGCCATGCCCCCTTCGACGACGACCTGCGCGGCTACCGCACCAGCAGCCGCACCCTTTATACCCGCCAGCTGCAGGTGGACATCCTGGACGGTCCCGCCTGGCGCGCCGGCGAAACCCGCAAGCTGTTCGAGGGCCGCGCCTGGAACGAAGGCCAGAGCCGCGACCTGCCGGCCGCCATGCCGGTTCTGGTGCGCGCCTTGTTCGAGAATTTTCCCGGCCCCTCGGGCCAGACGGTCCGGGTCCAGGTGCCGGTGGCGCCGGGGATGTGAGCTAAACCGCCTCGACCCGCAGCACGATGCCGTCCACGTCCACCACCCGCACCTTGGCGCCCGCCGGCAGGTCGGGGCCGGCGATCTTCCAGGTGGTGTCGGCCAGTTTGGCGCGGCCCTGGCCGTCCTTGATGGGG
>CAYOKN010000349.1:0-2146 GCA_964404545.1 uncultured Rhodospirillaceae bacterium
CCAGCATGGGATACCAATGGTCGCGGTCGGCATCGAACAGCCCGCCCAGGAAGGCGGCGGCCGCCCGCATCTGCATCTCCACATCCAGCCCTTCCAGGTTCAGCACGACGCTGACCCGGTGCTGGCGCACCCGGCCACCGACGCGGGTCAGCGCCGCCTCGGTATGGCCGTCAGCCTCCACCACCACATGGCCGAAGCGGTCGGCCAGGGTGACGAAGTCGCCTTCGGGGTCGATCACCGCCTGTTGCACCCAGGGGGCGGACTGTTCCAGCAGGCGGCGCAGCAGGTGCGACTTGCCCGAGCCGGAATTGCCCTGGACCAGCAGGCGCGTCGCCAGCAGCTCCTCCAGGTCCATCGCGGCCGGGCTGCCGGCCTGCGCTGTGCCCATGTCGATGCTGACCTTCATGCCGTCGGCCCTTCGCGTCCTCGTCCCATTCCCCGGGCGGGGTCCCCGGTTGGGGGACCGGTATAGCAAAGAAGCGCCGGTCGACACGAGAACCGGTTTGGGCCTTTTCCCCGGCTGGTGTAGAAGGATCGGACCCTCCACCCCCCAGCCGGCGTTGACGGATCCATGCGGAAGGCGATTGACATCCTGAAGGACTTTGGCAAGCCGACGGCAGCGGAAGAACGCGTGCTGGACGAGGTGCTGGCCAAGCTCGGTCGTGGCGACATCCCGGCCGAGGACGCCATTGACGAAATCATGGACCGGCTGGACTGGCCGTTGGACCGCGCCGCCGCCGAGGTGGACGCCTTCCTGGAATAGGGTCCGGACCGGTCATGGCCCCCGACATCGCCGCCGTCCGGCGCGCCACCCTGGTGGGGGCGAGTGCCGTGCTGCTGTGGGCGACCCTGGCTCTGCTCACGGCCCTGGTCGGGCCGATCCCGCCATTCCAACTCGTGGCCATGGCCTTCCTCGTCGGCGGGCTGACCGGCCTTGCGGTCCAGGTGGCGCGCCGCCGACCGCTGCGCCCGGCCCTGGTCCATCCGCCCCGGGTGTGGCTGCTGGGGGTGGGCGGGCTGTTCGGGTACCACTTCTTCTATTTCCTGGCGCTCCAGTCCGCCCCGGCGGTGGAGGCCAACCTCATCAACTATCTCTGGCCGCTGTTCATCGTCCTGTTCGCCGGCCTGCTTCCGGGCGAGCGGCTGGGCTGGCCGCAGCTTGCCGGTGCTGTGTGCGGGCTGGCGGGAACGGTGGTGCTGGTGACCGGCGGGCAGGGGATCGCAGACGGTGGTCTGGCCGTCGATCCGGCGCACCTGCCCGGATATCTGTCGGCCTTCGCCTGTGCCATCGTCTGGGGCGTCTATTCCGTGATGTCGCGGCGGATGGGGCAGGTCCCGACCGAGGCGGTGATCGGCTTCTGTCTGGGCACCGCCCTGCTGTCCGCCCTCTGCCACCTTCTTTTCGAGACGACGGTGTGGCCCCAGGGCATGGCCTGGTTCCTGGTGCTGGCCATGGGGGTGGGACCGCTGGGCGCTGCCTTCTTCGTCTGGGACATCGGGGTGAAGCGCGGCGACATCCAGGCGCTGGGCGCCTTCAGCTATGCCACGCCGCTTCTGTCCACCGGCCTTCTGGTGGCGGCGGGGATGGCGCGGCCCAGCCTTGCCCTGGCGGTGGCGTGCGCGCTCATCGTCGGTGGCGCCGTGCTGGCCGGTCGCGGCCTTGGCCGGCGCTAGGCGGCGGCGTCCCTGCCCTGCATGGCGGGCAACGGGGCCGGCGTTGTCCTTGGCGGGCATCCTTGCTATAGGGGAGGCGTTCAGACGCGGACCCGCCGGGCGCACAGCGCGGCGGGCCGTTCGCCTTTGACGGCTCCCTATCACCGAGTGGGACTTTCCTGCGATGACCCGACGCCGGCGGATTTATGAAGGCAAGGCCAAGATCCTGTTCGAAGGGCCCGAGCCCGGCACCCTGGTGCAGTACTTCAAGGACGACGCCACCGCCTTCAACGCCCAGAAGAAGGGCACCATCACCGGCAAGGGCGTGCTGAACAACCGGATCAGCGAATATCTGATGACCAAGCTGGGGGAGATCGGCATCCCCCACCATTTCGTGCGCCGGCTGAACATGCGTGAGCAGCTCATCCGCGAGGTGGAGATCATCCCGATCGAGGTGGTGGTCCGCAACATCGCCGCCGGCAGCCTTTCCAAG
>CAYOKN010000349.1:2246-2472 GCA_964404545.1 uncultured Rhodospirillaceae bacterium
ACATCACCGCCTTCGGCTGGGCCGCGCCGCAGGATCTGGACGACATGCTGGCGCTGGCGCTACGGGTCAACGACTATCTGTCGGGCCTGTTCCTCGGCATCGGCCTGAAGCTGGTGGACTTCAAGGTGGAGTTCGGCCGGCTTTGGGAGAATGAGGAGATGCGCATCATCCTGGCCGACGAGATCAGCCCGGACAATTGCCGCCTGTGGGGCGTCAAGACCAACGA
>CAYOKN010000349.1:2493-2998 GCA_964404545.1 uncultured Rhodospirillaceae bacterium
GCAATGTGGCCGAGGCCTATCAGGAGGTCGCCAAGCGGCTGGGCATCATGCCCGCGGCCGGCCCCGCCGACCACACCCCGCCCAAGCTGGTGCAGTAACCGAAGCCGGTGCGGTCATCGGCCCGGCCCCGGCCGGAACAGCGCGAAACCCCGAGAGACGGATCATGAAAGCCAAGGTCATCGTCACCCTGAAGAACGGCGTGCTGGACCCCCAGGGCAAGGCCATCGGCCAGGCCCTGCACTCCCTGGGCTTCGACCAGGTGGGCGAGGTGCGCCAGGGCAAGCTGATCGAACTGGACCTGACGGAGGCCGACCCGGCCAAGGCCAAGGCCCAGGTCGAGGAGATGTGCCGCAAGCTCCTGGCCAACACGGTGATCGAGAACTACGCCATCGAGATGGTGGCCTGATGCGCGCGGCGGCCGTCGCGGCGGGCGCCGCCGTCACCCTTCTCCTGGCGGGCCCGGCCCTGGCCGACACGGCCCGCGATGCCGTGCTCGCCTGTCGGG
>CAYOKN010000350.1:0-2992 GCA_964404545.1 uncultured Rhodospirillaceae bacterium
GGCGAGCGGGATGTGATCGGCCTGCAGGTGGTGACCATGGGCCAGGCCGCGTCCGACGTGGCCAACCAGTGGTTCCAGGCCGACAAATACCAGGACTATCTGTATCTGCACGGCCTGTCGGTGGAGATGGCCGAGGCGCTGGCGGAATATGTGCACAAGCGCATCCGTGCCGAACTGGGCTTTGCCGCCGAGGACGCGCGGGACGTGGAGCAGATGCTGAAACAGAACTATCGCGGCAGCCGTTATTCCTTCGGCTATCCCGCCTGCCCCAACCTGCAGGACCAGGAGCAGCTCTTGCGCCTGCTGGGCGCCGATCGCATCGGCATCAGCCTGTCCGACGAATGGCAGCTGCACCCCGAGCAGAGCACCAGCGCCATCGTGGTGCTGCACCCGCAAGCCAAGTATTTCTCGGTCTAGCGACGAACAGGGATGGGGCGGATGGCATCCGCACCATCCCCCCCCTATTCCAACCGCTCGGCCGGGAAGCGCAACGAGACACGGGTGCCCCTGCCCACCTCGCTGTCCACCAGCAGTTCGGCGTCATGCAGGCGGGCGAAAGCCCGCACCAGGGGCAGGCCCAGGCCGGTGCCCTCCACATCCTCGGCCCCCGCATTGCGGATGCGGCCGAAGGGAGAGAAGGCCAGGTCCACATCCTCGGGCGCGATGCCCACCCCATTGTCGGTCACGGTGATCACCAGGCAGCCCGTTGCGGCCAGTGCCGTCTCGACCTGGAGGCAGCCCCCGTCGGGCGTGTACTTCCAGGCATTGCTGATGAGATTGATCACCATCTGGCGCAGACGGCGAGCGTCGCAGCGCAGACGGGGCACTGGCCGCAAAGCGCAGACAAGCTGCTGGTTGCGGTGGGCCGCGAGCGGCCAGAAGATCTGCAGGGCCTCGCGCAGGATTTCGTTGGGGTCATGCAGCGCCTGGTTCAGCACCATGCTGTCCTGCTCCAGCCGGGCCGCATCCAGCAGGTCGTTGACGATGCCCAGCAGATGCTGGGCCGAGGCCCGCACATCCTGCATGTAGGAGCGGTAGCGGGGGTGGCCGAGCGGCCCCAGCATCTCGGACGCCATCAGGTCGGTAAAGCCCAGGATGGCGTTCAACGGCGTGCGCAGCTCATGGCTCATATTGGACAGGAAGGCGGCACGGCTGCGGTCGGCCTGGCTGGTGAGGCGCAGGGCGGAGCGCAGGTCGTCCTGGCACTGGAACAGGTCGGTGACGTCCACATGCATCACCAGCACCGCCGCCTCGCCCACCAGGCCGGCGGCCACCATTTTGAACCAGCGCTCGGAGACCGGCGAGTGGCAGGGATAGACCTGCTCGAACCTGTCCAGCCGGCCCGCCATCACATCGGCCATGCCCTCGGCCACCCCCTGCGGGCAGACGGCAAGATAATTGGCGCCCACGCCACAGCGTCTGGGTTGGCCATCATTGTCGGCGGCAAAGCGCATCCAGGCCTTGTTGACAGCGACGATTTCTCCGTCGCGGTCCAGCAGGCAGGCGATGGCCGGCAAGGCGTCGAGCATGGACGAAACGATCACGGGCGGTCCCTCCTTTCCCACGCACCCTAACCCGTTTGGTTTCGACTCGCGATGGAGCAGAAGTTGCCGGCACCCGGCCCGAGGGATAATCCCCTCTATATTTAAGGTTTAGTCACCGACCTGACTTACACCAGACACGGAACAGTCAAGAAACCCGCTTACAGTCGGATCATCCAAGGAGGTCCCCATGCAGACCATCGTCGATGAAGTGAAGTCCATGGATCTGGACGACCGCGGGCGCACCCTGGTCGCCCTGGTCCTCGCCGCCCGCGAAGGATTGTCGCAGCCGGCCCTGATGGAAATGCTGGCCCAGCTGCGGGTCGGGCGGACCAGCACCAGCAAGGCGGCCTGACCCTCTTCTATCCCGGGTTTGGCACCCCATATCTGAAATTCGGTCTCGTCCGGGAGGGGTCCCGGATGTTTGCGGGGGGAGCGGTTCCGGACGGTTGTCACGGAACCGTTTCCTGCGCGCCATGAAACCTTCACACCATCACGAGGGTGCTATGACTAAGATCAGCCCTGCCCTGAACACTGGTCAACGGACGCACGCCATGCCCCGCCCCGTCTCTGCCCTGCCCGACTCCGCCGACGCGCCCGAGCGCCCGCGCAGCCTGGTGGCGCGCATGTTCGACTGGTGGATGAACGGCACCTTCCCCAGCGTGGAGGCGTCTCAAGCCGCCAGGACCAGAAGCCAGCTCGCCAGGGCCGCCCAGGCTGCCCGCTCGGCGTAATACAGGAAGGTGTCACGCATCACCGTGGACACCAGCGACTGCATCCGCTCGGGCGGCAGGTCCTGGTCCAGGCGGCCGTCCAGCAGATACCAGACCTCGCGCCGGCGGTAATGCTTCAGGGGAGCGCGCCAAGCCGACAGCACCAGGATGCTGGCCATCAGGCTGAAACTGAGCGCCGCTGACCGGGCCGCCAGGGCCGGATAGGCCGACAGCCCCACGGACAGGGTGACAATGGCCAGGACCCCGAACAGGCATGCCCGGCCTACCGATTGATGCGCAAAGTGACGCAAACGATCCACGGCGGATGACCCCATGGTCCTCCATCCGCTGGAGGTGGCGTCCCCCATGGCCCGGGACAAGAGGTCAGAGCAGGCTCTGGGCCGCCAGCACCATCCAGCAGCCGGCGGCCACGAAGGCGGCATGGTCGGCATAATGCAGGAAGGTCTCGCGCATCACCCCGCTGACCACCGCCTGGCGGCGGTCCTCGGGCAGGGCCGGTTCGTCCAGCATCATCCAGACTTCCCGCCGGTCATAGGGCTTGTCGAAGGCCCGCCAGGCCGCATGCACCAGCAGCACCGCCAGCAGCGTCACCAGAATGCCCATGGCCCGCAGCGCCGTCAGCGGCGTACCGGACAGCCCCAACCCCACCAGGAAGATGGCGAACATGGCGAAGCCGCAGCCCCGGCGCACGGATTCATGGGCGCAATCGCGCAAACG
>CAYOKN010000351.1:0-2959 GCA_964404545.1 uncultured Rhodospirillaceae bacterium
GAGGCGATGATGGCGTCGGCCTTCAGGACCGGGCACAGCTTGGCGAAGATGGCCTTTTTGACTTCTTCATTCTCGGACGCGGCCTCGATGACGAGATCGCAGTCCGAGAAGATGCCATAGTCGGTGCCGGTCTGGATGCGCGACAGGGTGTCTTTCTTGGCGTCCTCGGTGATCTTGCCCTTCGAGACCTGGCGGTCGAGATTCTTGGTGATCGCGGCCAGGCCCTTCTGCAGGGCGGCGTCGGTGACGTCGAGCATCTTCACATCGAAGCCCGACTGGGCGCAGACATGAGCGATGCCGTTGCCCATCTGGCCAGCACCAATGACGCCGATATTCTGGATCATGTTAATCCCCCGAGGTGTAGCTTGGAGTGTTGGACGGTCTCTACTGACGTTTGCTCAACTCCTCGGCCAGTTCCGGCAAAGCCTGGAACAGGTCCGCCACCAGACCGTAGTCGGCCACCTGGAAGATCGGCGCTTCTTCATCTTTGTTGATGGCGACGATCACCTTGGAGTCCTTCATGCCGGCCAGGTGCTGAATGGCGCCCGAAATGCCCACCGCGATGTAGAGCTCGGGCGCCACGATCTTGCCGGTCTGGCCCACCTGAAAATCGTTGGGCACGAAACCGGCATCCACGGCCGCGCGGCTGGCGCCGACTGCGGCCCCCAGCTTGTCGGCCACAGCTTCAAGCAGCTTGAAATTGTCGCCCGACTGCATGCCGCGGCCACCGGACACGATGACCTTGGCGCTGGTCAGCTCGGGGCGCTCGGACTTCGAGAGCTGCTGCGAGACGAACTGCGAATTGCCGGGCGCCTCGGCGGCGGCCACGGGCTCGATGGCGGCCGAGCCGCCTTCCGCGCCGGCCGCCTCGAAGGCGGTGGTGCGCACGGTGATCACCTTCAGCGCGTCCTTGGACTGCACGGTGGCCATGGCATTGCCGGCATAGATCGGACGCACGAAGGTGTCGGCGGACACCACGGCGGTAATGTCGGAAATCTGCGCCACGTCGCACAGGGCGGCCACGCGGGGCAGCACGTTCTTGCCGTTGGTGGTGGCGGGGGCCAGCACGGCGGCATAGCCCTTGGCCAAGCCCACCAGCAGCGGGGCCAGGGCCTCGGCCAGCGGATGCGCGTAGCGGGCATCGTCGGCCAGCAGCACCTTGGCGACTCCGGCCACCTTGGCGGCGGCTTCGGCCACGGCGCGGCAGCCCGAACCGGCCACCAGCACATGAACCTCGCCCAGCTTGGCCGCGGCGGTGACGGTGTTCAGAGTCGCCGGCTTCAGCGACGCGTTGTCGTGTTCGGCTAGGACCAGGACGCTCATCAGATGACCTTCGCTTCGTTCTTCAGCTTGTCCACGAGTTCGGAGACCGAACCCACCTTGATGCCCGCAGCGCGCTTGGCCGGCTCTTCCACCTTCAGGGTGACCAGGCGGGGCGCCACGTCCACGCCCAGGTCAGCCGGAGAGAGGCCGTCGATGGGCTTCTTCTTGGCCTTCATGATGTTGGGCAGGGTGGCATAGCGCGGCTCGTTCAGGCGCAGGTCGGTGGTGACCAGGGCCGGCAGGGCCAGGGACACGGTCTCGAGGCCGCCGTCGATCTCGCGGGTGACCACGGCCTTGCCGCCGTCCAGCTCCAGCTTCGAGGCGAAGGTGCCCTGGGGCCAGCCCAGCAGAGCCGCCAGCATCTGGCCGGTCTGGTTGGAATCGTCGTCGATGGCCTGCTTGCCCAGGACGACCAGCTGCGGGGCCTCCTTCTCGACCACGGCCTTCAGCAGCTTGGCCACGGCCAGCGGCTGCAGGTCGTCGTCGGACGCCACATGAACACCCCGGTCGGCGCCCATGGCCAGGGCGGTGCGGATCACTTCCTGGGCCGCTTGCGGACCCATGGAGACCACGACCACCTCGGTGGCGACGCCCTTTTCCTTGAGACGCACGGCTTCTTCCACCGCGATCTCGTCAAAGGGGTTCATGGAGAATTTCACATTCGCCGTCTCGACACCGGAATTGTCGGTTTTGACGCGAATTTTCACGTTGTAGTCGATGACTCGCTTGACCGCGACGAGAACCTTCATGGGACTCCGTAGTCCTTATGCCGCTTGCCCTTTGAGACGGGCGGGGGAGCGGGGAAGTTGAAGCCGTTCGCGCCGCCTGTTGGAGGCGGGCGCGTATTGCATCGCACCATAGGCCTGAAGAATTACTCTGTCAACGGGAGGGGGTTAAACGAAATTTTGTTACCCTTCCGTGTCAGTCCCTGGCCGGTGCGAACAATGTTTTCTACCGATTCGCGCCCGGCGTCCACAATATATCCGCGCGCCCGCCGTCATTGAGCTTTCGGGCCAAGACGAACAGATGATCGCTCAGTCTGTTGCAGTAGGCGACGGCCAGCGGATTGACCGTTTCCATCTCGGCCAGGGCGACGATCAGGCGCTCGGCGCGGCGCGCCACGGTGCGGGCCAGATGCAGCTGCGCCGAGGCGGCACTGCCGCCGGGCAGGATGAAACTGTTCAGCGGTTCCAGGCTCTCGTTCATGGCGTCGATCTCGGCCTCGAGCCGGTCCACCTGGGCCTGGCCCACGCGCAGGGCGGCGCCGGGCTGTTCGGCGGCGGTGATGGGGGTGCAGAGGTCGGCGCCCAGGTCGAACAGGTCGTTCTGGATGCGGGCCAGCATGGCGTCGGCCTCGCTGTCCCCTTGGGTGTGCAGGCGGGCAACGCCGATCACCGCATTGGCTTCGTCCACGGTGCCGTAGGTGTCAACCCGCAGGGCATGTTTCGAGACCCGGGTCCCGTCCCCCAGCGAAGTTTTTCCCTTGTCGCCGCCACGGGTATAAATGCGGGTCAGCCGGACCATGATGCCTCCTGAAAACGGATGATGGCCACATATAGCCCTTCGCGTGGCCCGTTGCGAGGCATTGCACGCTTCTCTGCGCGCGATCTGCCGCTATAATCCGCCCACCGAACCC
>CAYOKN010000352.1:0-2947 GCA_964404545.1 uncultured Rhodospirillaceae bacterium
AGGTCTGAGGAAAGAATGCGGGCGAGGGCGCCCGCGCTCCGGTGGCACGGCGGTTGTGCCACGGAGCGCGGAGCGCCCGTTCGGCGCCTGAGGGACAAACAAAACCAAACAAAAACAAAAGAGCCAGACCGTTGCCGGTCTGGCTCTTTCTCGTATTGGCTCCCAGGGAGGGACTCGAACCCCCGACCAAGCGGTTAACAGCCGCTCGCTCTACCGACTGAGCTACCTGGGATCAGCGCGTCGTGGGCGGGCTTTATAGCTTCGCCTCACGTCCAGGGCAAGAAGAAAATTCGTGCCCTGTAAACCGCCCCAATCCTGGGGAAAACCGTGGAGGCGCGGACGGGAATCGAACCCATGTACACGGATTTGCAGTCCGTTGCATCACCACTCTGCCACCGCGCCACAGCGGACCCCGCCGACCAGCGGCGGGAGCAGAAGAGGGAGGGTATATACCCCCTCCCGCTGGCCCGGTCAAGGGCGCTGGATCGTCTTTTTCCATGCCCTTCGGATTGCCGGACCACCCCCTCTGGGTAGGCCGAATCCTCACCCTGCGGGATGGACAGGATAGCCGAGGCTGGGTATAAAGCCCATTCCAACCAGTTTCGTTTTCGGTCGCCTGGCCAATGTCTTGGCGCCCGCTCTGGAGAGAGGTCCGATGGATTACGCTGCCGCCCGGCATCTGATGGTCGAAGCCCAGCTGCGCCCTTCGCGCGTTACCGACCCGCGCGTCATCGACGCCATGTGGGAGCTCCCGCGTGAAATGTTCGTGCCCAAGCAGATGCGCGGCATCGCCTATGTGGACGGTGACCTGGATCTGGGCAATGGCCGCTATCTGATGGAGCCGCTGGTCCTGGCCCGTCTGATCCAGGCCGCCGAAGTGGCCGGCACCGACGTGGTGCTGGATATTGGCTGCGCCTCGGGCTATTCGGCCGCCGTGCTGGGCAAGGTGGCCAGCACCGTGGTGGCGGTCGAGCAGGACGCCGACCTGGCCAAGTCCGCCGCCGCCGCCCTGTCCGAACTGTCCATCGACAATGTGGCCGTGGTGAATGCGCCGCTGGCCGAGGGTTATCCGCAGCAGGCGCCCTTTGACGTGATCCTGCTGGACGGCGCCGTGGCCGAAATCCCGCAGTCCCTGTGCGCCCAGCTGGCTGACGGCGGCCGTCTGGTGGCCGTGGTGCAGGACAAGGGCGCCTGGGGCACCGCCACCCTGGTGGTGCGCACCGGCGACAATTTCAGCCGCCGCGCCCTGTTCGAATGCGGCATTCATCTGCTGCCTGGGTTCCAGAAGGACCCCGGCTTCGTGTTCTGATCGCGGATCGGGACGGGGCGCGTTGCACCGCGCGCCCCGTGCCGGCCTGTGCCCTGATTTCCACGTCCTGCGCTTGATCTTCGGGCGGCGGGGCGTATTGTCTGTTACATCAGTTTTTTCTGAAATGCTCGGCGGGGGTCCATTTCGGGTGTGCCGGGCCGGTTGGATAACAAGAAAAGGTGCATTTCATGAAGACCAAGTCCCTGTTGCTGGCCGGCGCCGTGTTTGGCGGCGCGCTGTTCGGTCTGACCCTGCCGGCCGCCTTCTCCCCCGCCCAGGCCATGACCCTGCAGGAAGCTCTGGCGCTGGCCTACCAGACCAACCCCACCCTGGACGCGCGCCGTGCCCGCCTGAAGGCGGTCGACGAGCAACTGCCCCAGGCCCAGTCGGGCTGGCGTCCCACTGTCAGTCTGTCGGGCGAGGCGGGCAGGGGCCGCATCGAGACCAATTCCTCGGCCCGGCGCGAGCAGAATGTGGACCCGCGCCAGGCGGCGCTGACCCTGTCGCAGCCGCTTTATCGCGGCGGACGCACCGTGGCCGCCACCAATGTGGCCGAAGCCACCATCGATTCCGAGCGGGCGCTGCTGACCGCCACCGAGCAGACCGTGCTGCTGAACGTGGCCACCGCCTATATGAACGTGGTCCGTGACCGCTCCATCGTCGAGTTGAACACCAACAACGTGCAGGTGCTGGAGCGCCAGTTGCAGGCCGCCCGCGACCGCTTCGAGGTGGGTGAGGTGACCCGCACCGACGTGTCGCAGTCGGAAAGCCGCCTCGCCGCCGCCGTCGCCAACCGCACTCGCGCCCAGGCCGATCTGGAAGCCTCGCAGGCCACCTTCGTGGAACTGGTGGGCGTGGCGCCGGAAAATCTGAGCCGCACCAGCGGCGAGTTGCTGGGCAACCTGCCGGCCAGCCTCAAGGAGGCGGTGGACCTGGCCCTGGACCAGAACCCGACCCTGCGCGCCGCCAACCATGCCGCCCGCGCCGCTGACCATGGCATCGATCTGGTGCGCGGCGAGTTGTACCCCACCGTCTCGCTGAACGGCAGCGCCTCGCGCGGCTGGGACCAGTCCAGCCAGGGATCGTTCTCCGAGAACATGGAAGTGGTGGCGGCGGTGACCGTGCCCATCTACCAGGCCGGTGCCGAATATTCCCGCCTGCGTGAGCAGAAGCTGGTGGCCGGTCAGCGCAAGATCGAAGTGGACGAGGCGCGGCGCCAGGCGGTCACCAACGTGACCCAGGCCTGGGAGAACCTGACCGCCGCCCGTGCCCGCGTGAAGTCCTATGGCAGCCAGATCGACGCTGCGCAGCTGGCCCTGGAAGGCGTGCGTCGCGAGGCCGAGGTGGGCTCGCGCACCATCCTTGACGTGCTGGACTCCGAGCAGGAACTGCTCAGCGCCCGCGTCAACCTGGTGGGCGCCCAGCGCGATGAGGTGGTGACCGCCCTGCAGCTCAAGTCGGCTCTGGGCCAGATGACCGCGCAGGGCCTGAACTTGCCGGTGGAGCTTTATGACCCCACGGTCTATCGTGAGTATGTGGACGGCAAGTGGTTCGGCGCCGATGTGACGCCCAACGACTGAGCCTTTTAAGTATTAAGGTTTTTATTAACCTTTCCGTGGTCTTAATCCTGTGATTCTG
>CAYOKN010000353.1:0-2918 GCA_964404545.1 uncultured Rhodospirillaceae bacterium
CAGCCGGGCCGCCGGAAAGGGACCGATGCCGTGGGCCGCCGCCGCGGTCAGGGCGCGGGCGGTCTCCTCGCGCGCCCGGGCGATGGCCACCGCATGGGTTGCCATGCTTTCCTCCAGCGTGCCCAGCCAGGCCGGGTCGCGGCGCCCCGCCTTCAACAGCTTGGCCCGCTCGCGCAAGGCATGCTCATAAGCAGTGCTGCGGGCCGCATGGGCCGGGTCCAGTCCATAGACCAACCGGTCAAAAAATCGCCGCCGCCCCGCCGCACCCTCGGTGAACAACCGATCCATGGCCGGCACCAGCCACAAAAGACCTGCCACCTCGCCCAGGGCCGCCTGGTTTTTGGCAGTCGCCCCGTCGATGCGCACCGAACGCCGTTCGGATGCCCCCACGCGGCCGGTGCCCACCTCGATCACGTCGCCGTCCCGCACCAAACTGGCATGCACCGCCCAGGGCGCCTCGGGGCCGGCCTCGCGCCGCACCACATCCGCCAGTCGCGCCCGCCGCAAGCCCCGTCCGGGGCTGAGGAAGGACAGCGCCTCGAGGATGTTGGTCTTGCCGGCGCCGTTGGCGCCGAACAGCACCACCGGCCGGGCATCGGCCTCCAGCCGCAGATGGTCGTAGCAGCGGAAATTGCTCAAGGTCAGGCGCGTGACCGCCAGGCGCTCTCCGGTCAGGGCTTACACCCGCATCGGCATCAGCACATAGACGGCGCTGGTGTCGGCCACCTCGTGCACCACGGTGGGAGACGCGGCGTCGGACATGGCGAACCGGGCCGCATCGCCCTCCACCTGCTGCAGGATATCCAGCAGATAGCGCGAATTGAAGCCGATCTCCAGCGGGGAAGAGTCGTAGGCCGCCTCCAATTCCTCGACGGCGCTGCCGGCATCGGGGCTCGAGGCCGACAGCACGAGGCTGCCCTTCTCGAGGCTGAGCTTGATGGCGCGGCTCTTTTCGGTGGAAATGGCCGACACGCGGTCCACGGCGCTGGCCAGCACCTTGCAGTCCACCTCGAGCATCTTGTCATTGCCCTCGGGGATCACCCGCTCATAGTCGGGGAAGGTGCCGTCGATCAGCTTGCTGGTCAGGGTGACGTCGTCGAAGGCCAGGCGAACCTTGGCTTCCGACAGGGACACGGTGACCTCGGCGGTGGTTTCCTCGATCAGCTTGCGCAGCTCGTTCACGGTCTTGCGCGGAATGATCACACCCGGCATGCCGGCAGCCCCCTCGGGCAGCGGCGCCTCGACCCGGGCCAGGCGGTGGCCGTCGGTGGCCACGGCCCGCAGCACCGACACGCCATTGTGGGTGGTGGCGTGCAGATAGATGCCGTTCAGGTAATAGCGCGTCTCCTCGGTGGAGATGGCGAAACGGGTGCGGTCGATCAGGGCGCGCAGGTCGCCGGACGACAGGGTGAAGGTAAAGGGCAGCTCGCCGCCGGACAGCACCGGGAAGTCTTCCACCGGCAGGCAGGCCAGCGAGAACTTGGACCGCCCCGAGCGCAGGGTGATCTGCCCCGCGGCGCTATCATAGTCCAGCTCCACCTGGCTGCCGTCGGGCAGCTTGCGCACGATGTCGTACAGGGTATGCGCCGGCGCCGTGGCGGCGCCCGGGCGGGACACGTCGGCGGGCACGCTCTCGACGATGTCCAGGTCCATGTCGGTGGCGTTCAGCGACAGGGTGCCGTCGCGCCCCTCGAGCTTCACATTGGACAGGATCGGGATGGTATTTCGGCGCTCCACCACGCTTTGCACATGGCCGAGGGACTTCAGGAGAGCAGCACGTTCGATGGTCAGCTTCATGGGTTGGACTTACCGAGGTTTCTGACGCTTTCCCTGGGCCTTTGCCGGGTGCGACAGTATAACCGCAACCCTTTGATCGCCAAAATGCTTTCACACCTCGGACAGCGACTTTCCGTCTCTTTCCGCGACCAATGCGGGACGTCCATGAATCCCCAGCCGGGACAGCAGCTCGCGGGCGGCGGCATTGTCCGGCTGGGCCGCCAGCAGGGTGCGCCCCTCGGCTTCGGCCTCGCGGGCGCGGCCCAGGTCGGCCAGGGCCTGCATCAGCCGTTCGCGCACCCGCGCCATCTCGGGCCGCAACGCCAGGGCGGCGCGATAGCGGGCCACCGCCTCGGCGGGGCGGCCGCGCATCATGTCCACATGGCCCAGGCAGGCATGGGCCTCGGCCAGCCGGTCGTCCAGGGCCAGGGCGACGGCAAAACACCGCTCGGCCTCGTCCACCGCCTGGCGGGCCAGCAGCAGATGGCCCAGGGCGATCTGGGCCACGGCGAAGTCGGGCTGCAACTGCACGGCGCGGGTCAGCGCCTGCTCGGCCTCGTCACGGCGGCCGGCGGCCACCAGGGCGGTGCCCAGGGTGTAATGGAACGAGGCCTTGTCGGGCCGCAGCGCCACGGCGCGGCGCAGGGCCTCCACCGCCTCTTGCGGGCGGCCGGTCTCGGTCAGGATCAGGGACAGGAGATGCAGCGCGGCCAGATCGCGCGACCCGCGCTCCAGCTCGGCCCGGCACAGGGCTTCGGCCTCGGCGAGGCGCCCGGCGGACCGCAGCTCGAGGGCCTGCTGCAAGGGACCGTCCCCCTCGATCTCGACGGACACCCCGTCAGCCTTCCAGCATCCGGCGGAGCAGCTCCACATCCTCGTCGAAGGCCACGTCGGTGGACCGCAGCTCCTCCACCTTCTTGACCGCATGCATGACGGTGGTGTGATCGCGGCCGCCGAACTTGCGGCCGATCTCGGGCAGGCTGCGGCTGGTCAGCTGCTTGGCCAGATACATGGCCACCTGGCGCGGCCTTGCCACCTGGCGGGCGCGGCGGGCGGAATGCATGTCGGCGGTGCGGATGTTGAAATGCTCGGCCACCTTCTTTTGGATCTCCTCGATGGTGATCCGGCGGTCGTTGGCGCGC
>CAYOKN010000354.1:0-2623 GCA_964404545.1 uncultured Rhodospirillaceae bacterium
ATATCCGCAGACCGTGGCCGTGGTGCTGTCCAAGATCAAGCCCGAGCACGCCGCCCGCGTGCTGGGCCTGCTGCCCGAGAACTTCGCCATGGAAGTGGTCATGCGCATGCTGCGTATGGAAGCGGTGCAGAAGGAAGTGCTGGACGGCGTGGAAAAGACCCTGCGCACCGAATTCATGTCCAACCTGGCCCGTACCGCCCGCCGCGACGCGCACGAGCTGATGGCCGACATCTTCAACAACCTGGACCGCAATGCCGAGGCGCGCTTCATGGCCGCCCTGGAAGAGCGCAACCGCGAGTCGGCCGAGCGCATCAAGCAGCTGATGTTCACCTTCGAGGACCTGGTGCGCATCGACGCCACCGGCATCCAGGTGCTGCTGCGCAATGTGGAGAAGGAAAAGCTGGCCATGGCGCTGAAGGGCGGCTCGGACGCAGTCAAGGAGCTGTTCTTCAAGAATATGTCCGAACGCGCCGGCAAGATGCTGCGCGAGGACATGGAGGCCATGGGCCCGGTGCGCCTGCGCGACGTGGACCAGGCCCAGGGCAGCATCGTCATCCTGGCCAAGGAGCTGGCCGCCAACGGCCAGATCGTCATCTCCGAAGGCTCGGCCGAAGACGAGCTGGTGTACTAAGCCATGGCAGCCATCCAACGCTTCACCTTCGACTTCGACTTCGACGCCCCGGAAAAGCCCCAGGGCCAGATGCTGGACCCGTCCCTGGCCATGCCCGAGCCCGAGCCGGAGCCCGAAGAGCCGCCGCCGCCGCCACCGCCCACCTTCTCGGAGGAAGAGCTGCAGATGGCGCGCGAGCAGGCCTTCGAGAAGGGCCGCGAGGCCGGCCGCCAGGAAGCCGAGATGCAGACCGCGCGCATGGCCGCCTGCGCCCTGGAGGAACTGGCCCGCGCCCTGCCGCAGATGATGACCGACGCCGCCCACCGCCAGGAGCAGAGCGACCGCAACGCGGTGCAGATCGCCCTGGCCGTGGTGCACAAGGTGCTGCCCGAGGCGGTGCGCCTGTCCGCCTGCGAGGTGGTCACCGAGGTGGTGCTGGACTGCATCCATCGGGTCATGGACGAGCCGCGCATCACCGTGCGCATCGCCGAGCCCATGCTGGACGAGCTGAAGGACGAGCTGGAGGCCAAGGCCCGCGAGCTGGGCTATGAGGGCCGCCTGCTGGTGGTGGGCGACGGCCGGCTGGGCCCCGCCGACTGCAAGCTGGAATGGACCGAGGGCGGCGCCGAGCGCCTGTCCGGCGACGTCTGGAAAGAGATCGAGGACCTTATCGACCGCCACATCGACCCGGGCCACGGCCCGGAGGTGGTGACGGATGGATCGGAACAGGAGTAAGCGGCCATGCCCGACAATTTTGAACTGAACGAACTGAACAGCGACGGCGGCGGCGGCCGCGACGACATTCCGGACGTTCCGCGATCCGCCCGCGACCTGGAAGCGGTCTATGACATTCCGGTGCAGGTCTCGGCGGTGCTGGGCAAGGCCACCATGCAGGTGAACCAGTTGCTGAAGCTGGGCCGCGGCGCGGTGGTGGAACTGGACCGCAAGGTCGGCGAGGCCATCGACATCTATGTGAACAACCGCCTGGTCGCCCGCGGCGAGGTGGTGGTGGTGGAAGACCGTCTGGGCGTGACCATGACGGAAATCATCAAGACCGACCGCAGCTAAGCCACAGCAAAGTTAGGGTTCGGGGAGTTAAAGGCCCATGCAGCTTCTGATCATCGGCACGTTGGACGGACAGGTTGGCGCGGCCAGCCGCATCGCCATGGAGCGGGGCGCGCGCGTCATGCAGGCCGGAACCATCGAGGCCGGCATGGAAGTGCTGCGCGGCGGCGCCGGCGTGGACCTGGTGATGATCGACGTCACCTTTGACGTCAAGGCGCTGGTGGACGCGCTGATGGCCGAGCGCATCACCGTGCCGGTCATCGCCTGCGGCATCCAGTCGGATTCGTCGGCCGCCGTGCGCGCCATCAAGGCCGGCGCCAAGGAATACATCCCGCTGCCGCCCGACGCCGAGCTGATCGCCGCCGTGCTGGAGGCGGTGACCGCCGAAGCCAACACCATCCTGTTCCGCGATCCGGTCATGGGCCATGTGATGCGCCTGGCCGAGCAGGTGGCGCCGTCCGAGGCCAGCATCATGATCACCGGCGAATCGGGCACCGGCAAGGAGCTGATGGCCCGCTTCATCCACCGGAAGTCGCGCCGCTCGAAGGGCCGCTTCGTGGCCGTGAACTGCGCCGCCATCCCGGAAAATCTTCTGGAATCCGAGCTCTTCGGCCACGAGAAGGGCGCCTTCACCGGAGCCGTGGCCCGCCGCCTGGGCCGCTTCGAGGAAGCCAATGGCGGCACCCTGCTGCTGGACGAAATCTCGGAAATGGACGTGCGCCTGCAGGCCAAGCTGCTGCGCGCCATCCAGGAAAAGGAAATCGACCGGGTTGGCGGCAACAACCCGGTCAAGGTGGATGTGCGTCTGCTGGCCACCTCGAACCGCAATCTCGAGGACGAGGTGCGCAAGGGCACCTTCCGCGAGGACCTGTTCTTCCGCCTGAACGTGGTCGGCCTGGCGCTGCCGCCGCTGCGTGACCGGCCGCTGGACCTCGAGCCGCGGGCGAA
>CAYOKN010000354.1:2693-2906 GCA_964404545.1 uncultured Rhodospirillaceae bacterium
GCTGCTGCGCCATGTGTGGCGCGGCAATGTGCGCGAGCTGGAAAACACCATGCACCGCGCCGTCCTGCTGGCCAGCGGCGACGCCATCGGACCCGAGGCCATCATGCTGACCGGCGCTCCCAGCCAGCCCCAGGACCCGGGCGCGGCCACCGCGGAGGCGGCGGGCAAGCCCCTGTGTTCCGCCCACGCCCTGCAGGCGTCCACCAAGGGCAA
>CAYOKN010000355.1:0-2899 GCA_964404545.1 uncultured Rhodospirillaceae bacterium
AGCTTGGCATCGCCCAGGCCCAGCCCCTCCTGCCCGGCCAGCAGCCGCCAGGCCCAGGCCAGCCCGGCGAACAGCCCCCAGCCGGCCAGCGCCCCGGCCAGATGCCAAGGCAATGCCTCGGGCGTCAGCAGCCAGGCCGCCGCCAGGCCCAGCAGCAGCAGCGGCAGGGTCAGGCGGTCGGGCAGCAGCTGGCGGCGCTGGTCGATGACCGCCAGGGCCGCCAGCATGGCGGCCAGGAGCAAGGTCAGCGCCGCGTTCATGGGGCGTAGGTCAGCACCACCGGGGCCGAGACCTGACCGGTGCTGCCGTCCGCCGCCACCGTGGCGGCCTGGAGGATGTTGATGCCGCCCTGGGCCACCGACTTGGTCAGGGTGATATTGAAATCCACGATGCCCTTGCTGCCCACGGTGGCCTGGTGATCCTGCTTGGCCACCAGGCTATTGGCGGAATGGGCGGGCGGAGTGCCGCTGCCGAACCAGGCCCCCTCGGCCCGGGTCAGCCGCACCACCGATCCCGCCGGAGCGGTCACCCGGACCTTGTGCTTGGCGCCTGAGACGGTGGCGGGCAGGGTCGTCAGGTCCGGCATTGACAGCAGCGGCTTGGCCGGCAGTCCTGCGCGGATCACCGCCTGGGCCCCCGACAGCGAACCGCTGATGGCAAAGGGCTGACTGGTGGCCTGGGTGCCGTCCGCGAAACTGACAGTGACGCTTGCGCCGGCCAGTTCCAGACCCGATACGCTGCCCGCTTCCCCCGGCCCGGGCGGAGCCACCCCCTGGATGCTGACGGGATCGATGTCGATGGAGAAGCTCATGCTCTCTCCGGGATTGAAGCTGCTGAAGGGGATGGACAAGGTGGTGCTGCCGCCATTTCCCTTGACCCCGGTCAGTGCGGCGGTGCCCACGCCGGTGGCCGCACCACCGCTGTCCACCGTGAACCCCTTGCCCAGGGTGTCGCCGGCGGTGCCATTGGGATCGAATGCCAGGTCGGTCAGCCAGGCGCCGGCCAGGTCCAGGCTGACCGAGGTGATGTTGCCGGCGCCCGTATTGCCCACCTGGAACGAGCCGGCCCCGTAAGTGCTGGCGGTGATGCCGCCCGAAGGCGTCACCAGCAGGCTGGCCTGGCCGCCGCCGCCCGAACCGGACTGCGGCACCACCTCGATCATGTCCCAGGTGGCCGAGAAGGTGGGCCCGCCATTGGTGGTCGAGAGGATGCCCACCGCCAGGCCCTGGGTGCTGTTGGTGAACCAGGCCTGGGGAATGGCCACCGGCGTGCCGATGGTCTTGCGGGCGCTGGTCTGGCCCTTGGTGGTCACCGTGTACCAGCCCTGCAGGGTCAGCTTGGCCGGGTCGATGTCGAAATACAGGTCGATATGGTCCGGGCCGGGCATGGCCACGGTGTTGTCGTAATGCAGGTGGGTGAAGCTGCCGTTGAATTCGGTGGACAGCTGCAGACCGCCCTGGCCGTTGTTGTCGTAGGCGACGAACTTGATGTAGTTGTCCTGGTCGCCGTTGCCGATGAACATGCCGAACGACTGCCAGTGTTCCGGGGTAATGCCGGCGAAGGGCGCCATCAGCCGGGTATGCACCAGGAAGGGCGGCGTGGACTGGGTCACGTTCACGCCGAACTGGAAGGCGTCCTTGTTGGCATTCAGGTTGATATAGGCATCGCCCCAATAGACCTGGTCCACGGTCACCACACCGGCCGCGCCCCGGATGGTCATGGTGTTGGGGTCGAACAGGGTTTCATAGTCGGCGGTCTTGTTGGTCATCAGGCCGGTGAAGCCGGTGGTCAGGATGCCGCCATAGGACGGGGTGTCGTTGTCCCAGCTATAGACCACCGGCAGGTTGGTGCCCTTGCCATTGGTGGCGTCCAGGGCAAAGGGGTCGCTGCTGTCGGACTGGCCGTCATTGTCGTCGTCGGTGTCCGACTTGTTCGACACCTTGTCGCCATCGAAATCCGCCGGCACGTCCGCCGCCGAGCAGGGATTGGTGCCTGCCGCGATCTCGTCGGCGTTGGCATAGCCGTCCTTATCCTCATCCAGGGTCCAGCTGTTGGTGCCGCTGCAGCTGGTGCCGCCGCCGGAATAGTCGCTGGGCTCGAACACATAGAGGCTGCTGGTGCCATAGTCGGCCACCCAGATGGTGCCCGGGAACTTGCCCGAGGCCGGCACGGCGGTCACATCCAGGGGCACCGCGCCCACGTTCGAGAACAAGGTCTCGTTCAGGGTGATGCCCACACCGGTGCTGTTCAGCTTGGTGCGGTAGATGGCGTTCCAGTGCGAGGCGGACAGAAGATCGCCCTGCATGGCGCCGCCGAAATTGCCGGTGGTGTATTCGGTCAGGCCGTTGGTGGAGCCGTTATAGGTCACCATGCCCTTCTGCTGGTGGGTGCATTGCTGGCTGTCGGCGGCCACCTGCACCGGGGAAACACCGTTCACGGTGTTGGACTTGCTGGCCCGGAACGGGTTGGGATGGCCGCCGTAATAGCCCTGGTTGATCAGATGCAGGCTGTCGGCAGTGCTGATGCCGGGCTCGGACTGCTGGTTCGAGCAGTTGATGGGCGTCCCGCCCCAGCCGGCGTTGGCGCCGTTGTCCACCGTATAGAGCAGTCCCTTGCTGGTCAGCAGGATGTCATAGGGATTGCGGAAGCCCGGGGCATAAACGGTCACCGGCCCCGAAGAGGTGACCAAAGCCTGGTTGGCGCCGTCATTGCCGCCGAAGGGATCGTTGCTGTCGGGGCTGCCGGCCCGGGCGGGATCGTCCAGGGTCGGCAGGTCATAGGTACCCGAGCCGATGGCGGTCAGGTCCACCTTCAGGATCGCCGCCGACAGCGCATATTCCGGCAGCAGGGCGAAGTTGTTGGAAGGCGCGCCCATGTTGGTGTTGCCGCCCTGGGTCAC
>CAYOKN010000356.1:0-2879 GCA_964404545.1 uncultured Rhodospirillaceae bacterium
CCATGGACCTGTCCGATCCGCCGCCGCCGCCGCCGCCGCCCGAGCTGCCCGAACCCGAGCCCGAACCCGAGCCCCCCGAGGAGGAAACGCCCGAAGAGCAGAAGGATGACGAGGCCGAGGAGGGCGAGCCCGATCCGGACCTGGACGAAGCGGACGAACTGGAGGCCGACGAGGCCGACGCCCAGACCCTGCCCGCCGACGCCACCGACGCGGCCAAACTGTCCATGATGAAGTTCCTGGGCGGCACCGTGGCGGCCTTGAAGCCCACCCGGCCGCAGCTGGACGCCTATAACAAATTCGGCGTGGACCTGTTGCTCGCCGGCGCCGTCGAGGTGGTGGGCAATGTGAACCAGCTGGACAGCGAGATCCGCCGCAGCCTGCTGGCCGAAACCATCGAGGTGCTCGGCACCCCGGCGCACATGGCCAAGAGCTTTGCCGACAAATACGAGGAATACCTCCTCGAGCAACGCTATGTGTACATGATCCAGGCCGGCCGCGATGCCATGGCCGGCGCCCTGGACGGCGACGACCAGGCCTTCGCGCCCCTGCCGGCGGTGATGGAGCAGTGGAACAAGCCGGCCTCGGCCTCGCAGCAGGCCAGCCCGCGCATCGTCACCGTGATCTTCACCGACATGGTGGGCTCCACCGACCTGACCCAGGCCCGCGGCGACCAGGCGGCCCAGAATGTGGTGCGCCGGCACAATGCCATCGTGCGCGCCGCCCTGGCCGAGTTCTCGGGCAAGGAAATCAAGCATACCGGCGACGGCATCATGGCCAGCTTCTCCAGCGCCGCCAACGGCGTCGAGGCCTGCGTCCAGATCCAGCGCCAGGTGCTCGAACACAACCGCAAGAACCCCGACCAGCCGCTGCATCTGCGCATCGGCATCAATTCCGGCGAGCCCATCGAGGAAGAGGATGATCTGTTCGGCACCACGGTGCAGCTGGCCGCCCGCGTTTGCGCCAAGGCGGCTTCGGAACAGATCCTGTGCACCAATGTGGTCCGCGAACTGTCCGCCGGCAAAGGCAGCCTGACCTTCAACCCCGTGGGCAGCTTCGAGCTGAAGGGCTTCAAGGACCAGGTGGCCCTGTACGAGGTGGCCTGGTCCGAGGTTGGGGTTTCCTGATCGGCGGGCGAGGGCGCTCCACTTAGCGGCAAAGGTCATGCCCCAGGAGGGAGGCACCCGGAGCGCAGCGACTGGCCCATTGAGCGCCCCGGAGCTTTAGCGGAGGAGCCAAGGGCGCGGACGCGCCCGCCCGGCGCCTAAGGGACGAAACTAATGCATCGTCCCCAGCACCATGCTTTCCAGCCGGGCGATGCGGGCATAGAGGTTGTGGCTGCGTTCCAGCAGGCTGCGCAGCGAGGCAGGCAGGGTTTCGTCGTCATGGGCGGTGTCGTTCAGGCAGACATCCTGACCAGCCAGGCGGTTGTGTTCGGCCAGGGCTTCCTCGACGCTGACCTCGCCATCCTGGGCGGCACGCTGCATCATCAGCCAGGCCATGACCTGGGTCAGGCGCGAGGTGACCCGCATGGCCTCGCACGATAGTCGAAGGCTGTCCATATCCCGAAACCGGCCGCGATAGCGCGGCTCGACATAGGCAACATAGTTGCGGGCCTCGACCATCAGGGTCAGCGCCTCGTCATAGCTGCGCTTGTAAACCGCAACCTGCGCCTGTCGAACCATGGCACCACCTCCGATGTGGCGCGGCCATCCCCGCCGCCATCTTAGGCTCACATTGGACCCCGGCGTCAATTTTCAACATCCGCGCGTGGCGCATGCCGCCGCCTGTCCAGCCCCCCTTGACGGGAGGCAAAGCCGCCCTATGTCATGGACCGCACAGGCGATGGCTGCCCCTGCGGGGCCATCCCTGCCATCGGTCCAGGCGCCGCCCGATCCGGGGGCGCCCGGGATACTCGTCAGTCACGTTGCTCATTGGAGGATGTGCCATGCGTAGCTTCGATCTTTCCCCCCTGTTCCGCTCCACCGTCGGCTTCGACCATCTGGCCCGCATGCTGGACGCGGCCCAGCGACTGGACGAGCAAGCCTCGTCCTATCCCCCCTACAATATCGAGAAGATGGGCGAAGACGCCTATCGCATCACCATGGCGGTGGCCGGATTCGCCGAGGCCGACCTGGACATCACCGTGGCCGACCGCAGCCTGGTGATCACCGGCCGCGCCCGCCGCGACGACGAGGGCGTGCAGTATCTGCACCGGGGCATCGCCGGCCGCTCGTTCGAGCGCCGCTTCGAGCTGGCCGACCATATCCGGGTTGCCGGCGCCTCGCTGGTGAACGGTCTGCTGCATGTGGACCTGGTGCGCCAGGTGCCCGAGGCCATGCGCCCGCGTCAGGTGCGGATCGAAACCCAGGCGGCCAGCGCCCCGAAGGTGATCGAAGGCGCGCCCGAAACCCCGGCCAGCAAGACCGCCGCCTGACGGCACCCCCGGTTGGCACGACATGCCGGGGAGGCCCGCCTCCCCGGCTTTTTCTTCACCAATTTGCAATTTTCGCGCCGGGAACGGCGCCCCCGCTGCCGATTGCATTGCAGGATGCGAACAGGGGCCGCCCCTCAAAAAGTGAAATGGCGGAATTCCGCGGTTCCGACTTTTGGCACAGGGCTTGCTCCTTCAGAACCACGAGCGACTGACGGAGGCCTCCGCCCCTACCCCACTCCCGTCCCCACCGCAAGGGCGGAAGTCTCCGGCGAAAACTCGAAGGCCCGGTGTTTCGACACCGGGCCTATTTTCTTTGAGCGCGCGGGCGAAAGCTAACCGCGCGGCAGAGTCAGGGTGAAGACGGCTCCGCCCTCGGGGTGGTTCGCGGCGTCCAGCAGCCCGCCATGGTCGCGGATGATGGAATAGGAGATCCACAGGCCCAGGC
>CAYOKN010000357.1:0-2877 GCA_964404545.1 uncultured Rhodospirillaceae bacterium
ATGGCGTGCGCACCGGCATCCATGTGGGCGTGGACGTGCTGATCAACCGCATGTACCCGTCGCTGCGCAACAAGTTCATCCTGTTCGGCCTGCTGGCCGGCGCCCTGTTCACCGCGGTGGTGGGCAGCCTGGGCGCCAATTTCGTCTATGAAATCTATCATCATGAAAGCACCTCGCCCGACCTGGAAATCCCCATGTGGATCGTCTATCTGGCGGTGCCCCTGGGGTCCTATCTGATGTGCTTCCGCTTCCTGCAGGTGGCCTGGAACTTCTCGCGGACCGGCGAACTGCCGTCCCATGACCATGCGCATGTGGAAGGCATCGACGCCACCGATGCCGCCCAGAAGGGAGGCCCGGCATGAACGTCGCCATCATCTTCGGTCTGCTCCTCGCCCTGATGCTGACGGGCATGCCGATTTCCATCTCGCTGGGTCTCACGGTGCTGACGTTCCTGTTCACCATGACCCAGGTGCCGATCGAATCGGTGGCCCTGAAGCTGTTCACCGGCATCGAGAAGTTCGAGATCATGGCGATCCCGTTCTTCATCCTGGCCGGCAACTTCCTGACCCATGGCGGCGTGGCGAAGCGCATGATCAACTTCGCTTCGTCCATGGTGGGCCATTGGCATGGCGGTCTGGGTCTGGCCGGCGTGTTCGCCTGCGCCCTGTTCGCCGCCGTGTCCGGCTCGTCGCCGGCCACCGTGGTGGCCATCGGCTCGATCATCCTGCCGGCCATGGTGGCCCAGGGCTTCCCCAAGCGCTTCGGCACCGGCGTGATCGCCACCTCGGGCGGCCTGGGCATGCTGATCCCGCCGTCCATCGTGATGGTCATGTATTCGGTGTCCACCAACACCTCGGTGGGCCAGCTGTTCATGGCGGGCGTGATCCCCGGCCTGATGCTGGCGATCATGCTGGGCGGCATCACCTGGTGGCGCGCCTACAAGAACAACTATCCGCGCATGGAGCGGGCCGGCTGGGGCCAGCGCCTGAAGGCCCTGCGCGAAAGCTTCTGGGGCCTGATGCTGATCGTCATCGTGATGGGCGGCATCTATGGCGGCATCTTCACCCCCACCGAAGCGGCGGCTATGTCGGCGGTCTATGCCTTCGTGGTGGCGGTGTTCATTTATAAGGACCTGTCGCTCAGGCAGGTGCCGAAAGTGCTGCTGGACTCGGCCAACATGTCGGCCATGCTGCTCTACATCATCACCAATGCAGTGCTGTTCTCGTTCCTGATGACCCACGAGAACGTGCCGCAGACCCTGGCGGCCTGGATCATCGACGCCAATCTCGAAGTCTGGATGTTCCTGCTGGTGGTGAACCTGCTGCTGCTGCTGGCCGGCAACATCATGGAGCCCTCGTCCATCATCCTGATCCTGGCCCCGATTCTGTTCCCGGTGGCCATGGCCCTGGGCATCGACCCGGTGCATTTCGGCATCATGATGGTGGTGAACATGGAGATCGGCATGTGCACCCCGCCGGTGGGCCTGAATCTCTATGTGGCCAGCGGCATCTCGCGCATGGGCATCACCGAGGTGACGGTGGCCACCATGCCGTGGCTGCTGACCACCCTGGTGTTCCTGGGCCTGATCACCTACATCCCGCAGATCTCGCTGTTCTTGCCGGAAATGCTCGGCATGCGCTGACGCGCGGGACCTCGTCGCTCCGAGGGGGGAAGGCCCGGCCGGCAACGGCCGGGCCTTCTTTTTTGCGCGGCCCGCTCTTATCTTCCTGGCATGCGCCTGCACCTCTCCCTTCTCGCCGCCGCCGTCCTGCTGCTGGTCCAGCCAGCCCAGGCCACCCCGCAGCCTCCGCCCGCGCCCCCGTGGGAGTCACGCCTGGATGCCGGGCACGAGCTGGTGGGCCGTATCTGGTCCCCGCCCGAGGGGCGCTTCCTGGCTTTCGAGGAACTGGCCGAGCGGCTGCAGCGGGCGGACATCCTGCTGCTGGGCGAAAAGCACGACAATCCCGACCATCACCGCCTCCAAGCCTGGGCGCTGGAAACCTCGGCAGCGCTGGGGCGCAAGCCGGCGGTGGCCTTCGAGATGGTGGATGCCTCCCGCGGGGCGGTTCTGCGCGGCTATGCCGGCGACGCCGCCGGGCTGGGCCCGGCGCTGGACTGGGACAAGTCAGGCTGGCCCGCCTGGGCCACCTACCAGCCCATCGCCGAGGTCGCCCTGCGCGCCGGCGCGCCCATGCTGCCGGCCAATCTGACCGCCGAACAGGTGCGCGGGCTGGCCCGATCAGGCGGCAGCCCGCCCGTCGGGCTGGACCCCCGCCTGGACCTGGCCGGCCCCTTCGACCCCAAGGCAGCAGAAGCCCTGGCCGAGGACATCCGCCAGGGCCATTGCAACATGCTGCCCGACCGGGCGATCCCCGGCATGGTGCTGGTGCAGCGGGCGCGCGATGCCACCATGGCCGCCGCCCTGGCCGACGCCCTGGCCATCGAGGGTCGCGACCAGGCGGTGCTGGTGGCCGGCTGGGGCCATGTGCGCAAGGATGTGGCGGTACCCGTGCATCTGACCCGGCTGCTGCCGGACAAGCGGGTATTCGCCCTGGCGGTGATGGAGGTGGGACAGGGCCGCCCCGCCGCCGAACAGGCAACCGCCGACCTGCCCTTCGACGCGGTCTGGTTCACCCCCCGGCTGGATGACGAGGACCCCTGCGCCATGATGGCCGAACAAATGAAGAAGGTGCAGGACCGCCGCGCCAAAGAAAAGGCGGCCCCCTGAGGGGCCGCCTGCTGCCGGGGCAATCAGCCGCCGCCGCCGCCACCGGAGCTTCCACCCGAGCTTCCACCCGAGCCGCCTCCGCCGGCGCTGCCGGTCCCGCCGCCGGCACCGCCTGTCCCGCCGGCATCGGCCGCGGTCCCAGCCGTGCC
>CAYOKN010000358.1:0-2868 GCA_964404545.1 uncultured Rhodospirillaceae bacterium
TGGTGATCGGCGGCGCCGACCTGTTCCGCGCCTGCCTGGACCAGGCCGACCGGCTTTACCTGACCGAGGTTCATCGGGCCTATGACGGCGACGTCTTTTTCCCGCCGCTGGACCGCAGCCGCTGGGTCGAGGCCAGCCGCCAGCACCATGACGGCGACCCGGCCTATAGTCTGGTGGTCCTACAGCGGCCTTAGCCCAAAGGCGCTATGGCGCGCCCGGCCATGCACTGTTAAGGATGAAAGCCCAGTATCTTCCGAGCAGGTGCGCCATGACCCAAGTCCGCTCCGCCGGCATCCTTATCGTCGAAGATGAACCCATCATCGCCATGGCGCTGCAGATGGTGCTGGAAGATGTGGGCTACGAGGTGGTGGGCATCGCCCGTTCGGGCGCCAAGGCGGTGGAGATGGCCCAGTCCACCCGCCCCGCCGCGGTGGTGATGGATGTGCGCCTGCCCGGCGGCATGGACGGCATCGCCGCTGCCGAGGGCGTGCGCCAAGCCTGCGACCCCAAGGTGGTGTTCGTCACCGGCTCGGCCGAACCCGAGGTGAAGGACCGCATCGCCGCCTTTGCCCCCGACGAAACCCTGATCAAGCCGGTCAAACCCGATATCCTGGTGGACGTGCTGCGCCGCCTGGACATCCAGCCCCGGGCCGGACTGCCGCAAGGCTGATCCCGCAACCAAGCCCCCTGCCCGTCCGTTAGCCAGAAAAAGGGCTTGGGGACAGGCGGAATGGAGCATGCGATCCTGGCGCCGGTGCTGGCGATTATCGGGGCTGGCGTGGCGTCGCAGTGGCTGGCCTGGCGGTTGCGCATCCCGGCCATCGTGGTGCTGCTGGCGGTGGGGCTCCTGGTGGGGCCGGTGACCGGCCTGCTGGACCCCGGCCGGGACTTTGCCGGGGCGCTGTCGCCCCTGGTGGGGCTGGCGGTGGCGCTGATCGTGTTCGAGGGCGGGCTGAACCTGAACCTGGCCGAGCTGCGCTCGGCCGGCCAGGGAGTGCGCCGGCTGACCTTGCTGGCCCTGCCGCTGAACTGGCTGCTGGGCAGCCTGGCGGCCCACTGGATCGGCGGCCTGGCCTGGCCGGTGGCGGTCCTGTTCGGCGCCATCCTGGTGGTGACCGGGCCCACGGTGATCCTGCCGCTCTTGCGCGTGGCCCGACTGAAGCGCCGGCCGGCCGCCTTCCTGAAATGGGAAGGGGTGGTGAACGACCCCTTTGGCGCCATCCTGGCCCTGCTGGTGCTGGAATTCCTCATGTCCGTCGGGCGCCGCGACGACGGGGCGCTGGCCACCGAGCTGCTGCTGCGCCTGGCGGCGGGCCTGGCCGCTTCGGTGGTGCTGGCGGCGGCGGCGGCCTGGGGGGTGCGCTGGGCCTTCCGGCACGACCAGGCGCCCGAGGTGCTGAAGACCCCCATCCTGCTGTCCCTGGCCCTGGTGCTCTATGCCCTGGCCAACGCGATCCAGCCCGAGGCCGGGCTGCTGGCCGCCACGGTGTTCGGCCTCGCCCTGGCCAATCTGCACATCGCCGGCCTGCATGAGCTGTCGCGGTTCAAGGAGAGCCTGACCGTGCTGCTGGTGTCGGGGCTGTTCATCGTGCTGACCGCCGACCTGGACCCCGCGCTGTTCGGCCGGCTGTCCTGGCCCATCGCCGCACTGACCGCCGCCGTGCTGCTGCTGGTGCGGCCCATGGCCATCTGGCTGGCCACCCTGGGCTCGGACATGAGCTGGCGCGAACGGCTGCTGGTGGGCTGGATCGGCCCGCGCGGGATCGTGGCGGCGGCAGTGGCCGGGGTGGCGGGCAGCGAGCTGACCCGCGCCGGCTATGCCGGGGCCGAGCTGATCCAGCCCACGGTGTTCGCCGTCATCGCCGCCACCGTGGTGCTGCATGGCCTGACCATCGGCCCGCTGGCGCGGCGGCTGGGCCTGTCCACCGCCGACCGGCCGGGGCTGCTGATCCTGGGGGCCTCGGACTGGAGCCTGGACCTGGCCTGCTGCCTGCACCGGCTGCGGGTGCCGGTGGTGATGGCCGATCCGTCCTGGGCGGCACTGGGGCCGGCGCGCAAGGCAGGCCTGCCCACCATCGGGGCCGAGCTGCTGTCCGAGACGGTGGCCGACATCCTGGGGCCGGGGCCGGTGGATTACCTGTTCGCCGCCACCGGCGACGATTCCTACAACGCCCTGGTCTGTGCCCGTCTGGCGCCCGAGCTGGGGCGCGAGCGGGTCAACCAGCTGGCCCTGCAGTCTGGCCGGCTGGCCGCGCACGCCACGCCCAGCCGGGAATGGCGCGGCAAGATCGTGTCGGAACAGGACCTGGACTTCCCCACCCTGGACTGGCTGTTCCACGAGGGCTGGCGCTTCCACAGCCGCCGGGTCGAGGCTTCCGAGCAGGGCAAGGCGGTGCACAGCTATGCCACCGAGGAGGAAAAGCCCTTCCTGGTGGTGAAGAAGGGCGGCGCCTTGCGCTTCTTCAGCCCGGAACAGACCCTACATCTGGCCGAGGGCGACTGCCTGGTAGGCTTGCGCCGGGGCTAGAGGGCGCCCCGGCGGCACCGTCACTCCATGCTGATCTTCACCTTGGCGCCCTTGATGGCCTTGACCCGGTCCCACACGCCTTCGGCGATGGACTTGTAGGCAGCGGCCTGGGGGCTGTCGGGGGCGCTGACCACGATGGGCTTGCCGGCGTCGGCGGCCACCCGGATGTCCATGTTCAGCGGGATCTCGCCCAGGAAGTCCACCCCCAGCTTTTCGGCCTCCATGCGGGCGCCGCCATGGCCGAAAATGTGGCTCTCATGGCCGCAATTGGGGCAGACGAAGGTGGACATGTTCTCGATGATGCCCAGCACCGGCACATTGACCTTGCGGAACATGTTCAG
>CAYOKN010000359.1:0-2866 GCA_964404545.1 uncultured Rhodospirillaceae bacterium
GCCATGAACTGCAGCTGTTCGTCATCGAATTCGACCGCGACCGCATGAAGCTGCGTGTTCCGGTGGCCAAGGCCAAGAAGTCGGGCCTGCGCAAGCTGGCTGACCGCTCGCTCATGGACACCGCCCTGACCACCCTGACCGGCCGCGCCAAGGTCAAGCGTGCCATGTGGAGCCGCCGCGCCCAGGAATACGAGGCCAAGATCAACTCCGGCGATCCGGTTTCCATCGCCGAAGTGGTGCGTGACCTGTTCCGTTCGGCCAACCAGCCCGACCAGTCCTATTCCGAACGCCAGATTTATGAGGCCGCGCTGGAACGCCTGGCCTGCGAACTGGCCGCCCTGGAATCCATCGATCCCGACCAGGCGACCCTGAAGCTGGAAAAGCTGCTCGCCGCCGCGTAAGCTGTGGGCTGTCACCGCCGCGCTCGCCTTTGGGTTGGGCGCGGCGGCCCTGATTCGGGCCGGCCAGACGCCGCCGCCCGGCGGGAGCGGGGTAGGGGAACGCAGCGGCAGCCATGTCCGATCGCAACATCTTCACCACATTGCCGGGCCAGGGCCGTATCTGGGCCGTGGCCGCCATCCATGGCGATGCCGGGCGCCTGGCCGCCCTGCATGGCCAACTGATCGAGCGCCTGCGCGCCGACGACCAGATCGTCTATCTGGGCAATTATCTGGGCCGGGGGGCGGATGTTCGCGCCACCGTGGACGAGCTGCTGCGCTTTCGCAGGCTGGTCATGGCCCATACCTGCAAGGACGGCGAAGCCATCGTCTTTCTGCGCGGCGCCCAGGAGGAGATGTGGCAGAAGCTGCTGCAGCTGCAATTTGCCACCAATCCCGCCCAGGTGCTGCAGTGGATGGCTGAGCAGGGCGTGGACGCCACCATCCGCGCCTATGGCGGCGATATCCAGGAAGGTTTCCTGGCCGCCCGCGAGGGCATCCTGCCGCTGACCCGCTGGACCAGTTCCTTGCGTGAGGCCATGCGCCAATGCGACGGCCACAACAGCTTGCTTTCGGCCCTGCGCCATGCCGCCTTCACCGGCGATGGCGGGCTGCTGTTCGTGCATGCCGGCATCGACCCCGGCCGCCCGCTGTCCGCCCAGGTGGATACCTTCTGGTGGGGCGCCGGCACCGCCTTCGCCGGGCTGGACCAGCCCTATTCCGGCTTTCTCAAGGTGGTGCGGGGCTATGACCACCGCCATGGCGGCCCGGTCCTGGCCCCCTATGCCGCCACCATCGACGCCGGCTGCGGCTTCGGCGGCCCCTTGCTGGCGGTCTGCTTTGACCCCGATGGCAATGTGGTGGACCAGGCCGAGGGATAGTGTGCCCTTCGTGCCTTTGCGGTGAATAAACCAAAGCACAGAGGGCTCGCACGCCACCTCTGTGCCTCTGTGGTTATATTCGCTGTCCTTCTCCGTTGGCCGGGGGAGGAACGCTCACGCTTCCACCGGCTGGCAGTATTTCCCCAACTCGGCCACCACCTGTTCATACAGGTCACGCTTGAAGGGCACGATGCAGGGGATGATCTGCCCCACCGGAGACCATTTCCAAGCCGAGAATTCCGGGTGCTTGGTATCGATATTGATGTCGGCGTCGGTGCCGGTGAAGCGCATGGCGAACCATTTCTGCTTCTGGCCGCGATAGCGGCCCTTCCAGGCCTTGCCCACCAGATGGTCGGGCAGGTCATAGGTCAGCCAGCCGGCGGTCTCGCCGATGATCTCCGCTTGCGCGGTGCCGGTTTCTTCCAGCAGTTCCCGCAAGGCCGCTTCGGTGGGATTCTCGCCGTCGTCGATGCCGCCCTGGGGCATCTGCCAGGCGTCGCCGGTGGTGTCGATGCGCTTGGCCACGAACACCAGGCCCTGGGCATTGATCAGCATGATGCCCACGCCGGGGCGGTAGGGCAGCTTGGTCTTGTCCACGCTCATTGAGTCTTGTCCGAAGCAGGGGTGGGCGCCCGGGCCAGAGCCGAGACCGGGGCCAGGGCCACGCCCTGGGCCGGCAGGGTCTCGATCCAGGCCAGCAGCCGCTCGAAGGTCAGGGGTTTGGGGGCGGCCAGCACCACGGCGCGGCCGTCCTCCTTGGCCGCGGTCATGACCCGCGCCAGGCGGGCTTCGACGGCGGCGCGGAACAGGTTGGGGTCCAGCACCTCGGTCACCGGCGCGGTGCCGGGCAGTTTGGCGGCGGGCACCCCGTCCAGGGAGTCACCCACCACCATCAGGCCCCGCTCGGCGATGGCATTGGCCACCACCGGCAGATGGTCCGAGGCGATAAAGGGCGAGCCGGGCAGGGCGGCCAGGCCCACATAGGAGGTGCCCGAGGCCATGACCCCGTCCAGTCGGTCCATGATCTCGCCCAGGGACAGGGCCGACAGCAGCGCCTGCGGCCCAGGATCGCGGGCCGGAAAGGCGGGAGGTTCCAGCGGCAGGCCGATCAGCACCTCATGCCCGGCGGCGCGGGCCTGCTTGATCCATTTCCCCAGGTCGCGGGCATAGGGGCTGAAGGACAGCGAGACTTCCGGCGGCAGCTTGGCGATGGCCGCCTCGGTGGCATCCTTGGACAGGCCCAGGTCGGTCACCACGATGGCGGCCAGTTTCTGCCCCGGCTTGGCCTCGAAGGGCCGGGCATAGGCCTTGAGCGGGGTCAAGCCGTTGGCGGCAATGGCCGGCAGGGTGCCCTTGGCGGTGCGGCGCAACAGCTCCTGCTTGGGTGCGGCCGGCAGCGGCTCGGCCTTTTCCTTGCGCTTGGGCAGGGACTCAAAGCTGGGAATGGGGTCGCGCTCGCTCTTGGGCGCCTGGGGCAGGGCCGGGTCGGCATGGGCCGGCAAGGGCGGCGGAGCCGGCGGCGGCTGGATCGCGGCGGGGCCGGGCGGC
>CAYOKN010000360.1:0-2858 GCA_964404545.1 uncultured Rhodospirillaceae bacterium
GGTGATCTTGACCCACTTGCCCTCTTCCAGGTCCTTGTAGTGGGCAAAGAAGTGCTCGATCTGGTGGATCAGGACCGAGGGCAGGTCCTTGTAGGACTGCACGCCGTCATAGAAGGGGTGCAGCTTGGTGTGCGGCACGGCCAGGATCTTCTCGTCGTGACCGCCTTCGTCTTCCATGTACAGCACGCCGATGGGGCGCGAGCGCAGCACCGAGCCGACGGCCACCGGCACGCGGCCCACCACCATCACGTCCACCGGATCGCCATCGTCCGACAGGGTGTGCGGAACGAAGCCGTAATTCACCGGATAGTACATGGCGGTGTGCAGGAAGCGGTCCACGAACATGGCACCGGACTCCTTGCAGACCTCGTACTTGACCGGGTCGCTGCGCAGGGGAATCTCGATGATCACATTCACGTCGTGGGGCGGGTTCTTGCCGATCGGAATCTTCTTGAGGTCCATGGTGCGGTCTTCTTCCTTGGCCGGAAATGAATTGGGCTCTTAACGGTCCTACGAACGGGTCATAGGACCTGATCGGGCGGAGAATACCGATATCCCAGCGCGCGGGCTACTGCCTCGTGCGTCACCTTGCCTTTGTGCACATTCAAACCGGCCTTCAGATGCGGATCCTCGGCCAGCGCCTTCTTCAAACCCTTGTCCGCCAGGGCCGTGATGAAGGGCAGGGTGGCGTTGTTCAGGGCAAAGGCGCTGGTGCGCGCCACGGCGCCCGGCATGTTGGTGACGCAGTAATGGATCACCCCGTCCACGGTATAGGTGGGCTCGGCATGGGTGGTGGGCCGGCTGGTCTCGAAACAGCCGCCCTGGTCGATAGCCACATCCACCACCACCGAGCCGTCGCGCATGCGGGTGATCATGGAGCGGGTCACCAGCCGCGGCGCGGCGGCACCCGGCACCAGCACGGCGCCCACCACCAGATCGGCCTCGGCCACCGCCTTTTCGATGGAGTCCACCGTGGCGAACAGGGTGTTCAGACGCGGCCCGAACAGCTCGTCCAGGGTATTCAGGCGCGGCAGCGAACGGTCCAGTACCGTGACCCGCGCCCCCAGGCCCAGGGCCATGCGCGCCGCATTGGTGCCCACCACGCCGCCGCCCAGGATCACCACATGACCCGGCAGCACGCCCGGCACCCCGCCCAGCAGCACGCCGGCGCCGCCCTGTTCCTTTTCCAGGTAATGGGCGCCCACCTGGATGGCCATGCGCCCCGCCACCTCGGACATGGGTGCCAGCAGCGGCAGCCCGCCGCGCCCGTCCGTCACCGTCTCATAGGCAATAGCGGAACAGCCCGCCGCCACCAGCCCCTTGGCCTGCTCGGGATCGGGCGCCAGATGCAGATAGGTGAACAGCAGCTGACCTTCCCGCAGCAGCGGCCATTCGCTGGGCTGCGGCTCCTTGACCTTCACGATCATGTCGGCGGCCTTGAACACCTCGGCAGCGCTGCCGACGATGGTGGCGCCCACGGCCATATAGTCCTTGTCGCCATGGCCGATGCCGGTGCCGGCCCCAGTCTGCACCACCACCTGATGCCCATGATGGATCAGTTCGCGCACCGAGGCGGGGGTCATCCCGACCCGGTATTCATGGGTCTTGATCTCCTTGGGCACACCGATGCGCATGGTTTCTCTCCTAGGGCGTCGTCCTGGGATGGTGGCTGCAACTGCGCCAGGTTGCAAGACGCTCTGGGGCGGCCCAGAAAGACTTGATACGCAGATGAAGGAGATAAACGCAGATGGGGAGGAAAGCCATCAAGGCGGATATGATCTGCGTCTATCTGCGTTCATCCCCTGCATCTGCGTCTTTTGATGCCCCATAACGAACAAGCCCCCGCCGTTTCCGGCGGGGGCTTTTCGCAGAAACCGACGCTGCTTAGACCAGCTTGTCCAGCTCGCGCACCACGGACTCGCCCATGACCGAGCAGGAAACCTTGGCCATGCCCGGGGACATGATGTCGCCGGTGCGCAGGCCGCCGGCCAGCACGCTCTTGCAGGCCTGATCGATCAGGTCGGCATCCTGGTCCATGTTGAAGCTATAGCGCAGGCACATGGAGAAGGACTGGATGGTGGCCAGCGGGTTGGCCAGGTCCTTGCCGGCGATGTCGGGGGCCGAGCCGTGCACGGGCTCGTACAGGGCCTTGCGCTTGCCGTTGGCATCAGCGGCACCCAGCGAGGCCGAGGGCAGCATGCCCAGCGAGCCGGTCAACATGGCGGCGCAGTCGGACAGGATGTCGCCGAACATGTTCTCGGTCACCATCACGTCGAACTGCTTGGGGTTGCGCACCAGCTGCATGGCGGCGTTGTCCACATACATGTGGGACAGCTCCACGTCCTGGTATTCGGTCTGCTGCAGCTTGATCATCTCCTCGCGCCACAGCACGGTGCATTCCAGCACATTGGCCTTGTCCACCGAGCACAGCTTCTTGTTGCGCTTGCGGGCCAGGTCGAAGGCGGCGCGGCCGATGCGCTGGATCTCGGAGGTGGTGTAGGTCAGGGTGTTCACACCCTTGCGCTCGCCATTGGGCAGGGTCTCGATGCCGCGCGGCTGGCCGAAATACAAGCCGCCGGTCAGCTCGCGCACGATCATGATGTCCAGGCCCTTGACCACGTCGGCCTTCAGGGTCGAAGCATCCACCAGGGCGTCGAACACGGTGGCCGGGCGCAGATTGGCGAACAGGCCCATTTCCTTGCGGATCTTCAACAGGCCGCGCTCGGGCTTCACCTCGAACGGCAGGTCGTCCCACTTCGGCCCGCCCACGGCGCCCAGCAGCACCGCATCGGCGGCCATGGCGTCGGCCAGGGTCTCGTCGGCCAGCGGGGTGCCGTGCTTGTCATAGGCCGAGCCGC
>CAYOKN010000361.1:0-2846 GCA_964404545.1 uncultured Rhodospirillaceae bacterium
GGCCTATCAGCCGGTGGTGGAGCTTCAGGGCGGCCGCATCGCCGGCTTCGAGGCGCTGCTGCGCTGGCAGCATCCCGACAAGGGGCTGATCAGCCCGGTGCAGTTCATCCCGCTGGCCGAGGATACCGGCCTGATCGTGCCCATCGGCGAATTCGTGCTGGAGGAGGCGGCGCGGCAGCTGGCCGAGTGGCGCGCCGATTTCGGCCCCGACGCCCGCCTGACCGTGGCGGTCAATCTGTCAGCCCGGCAGTTCTGCGACGACCGCCATCTGGACCGGGTCTATGGCCTGATCCGCAAGGCCGCCCTGCCGCCCGGCTTGCTGAAGCTGGAAGTGACCGAAAGCCTGCTGATGGAGAACCCGGACCATTCGGTGCAGGTGCTGCAGAAGATGAAGGACCTGGGCGTCCAGCTGTGCATCGACGATTTCGGCACGGGCTATTCATCGCTGGCCTATCTGCACCGGTTCCCCTTCGACGTGCTGAAGATCGACCGCAGTTTCGTCACCCGCCTGTCCGAGCGCGAGGACCATGTGCGGCTGGTGCGCGGGATGGTGAACCTGGCCCATGATCTGGGTCTCTCGGTGGTGGCCGAGGGGGTGGAGACCGGCCACCAGTTGCAGGCCTTGCGCGGCATGGGCTGCGATTTCGGCCAGGGCTATCTGTTCTCGCCCGCCTTGACGGTGCCCGCCGCCGAGGATTTGGTGACGACCAAGCCGGCCTGGTGAGGCTCCCGGTGCCGCTCCGCGACCCGGGGCATGCGCAGGCGCGGCGGCAGTGGACGGGTGGAGATGTCGCGGGCGTCCTGGTCCTCGGCGTCGGCGACCCGCATCAGGCCGCTGACCATCAGGCCGCAGCCGGCGGCGAACAGGGCCATGCCGGGGATCACCCATTCGGGACGGGCCTGGGCGCCGGCCAGGCAGGCGATGCCCGCCAGGGTGGGCACCAGCCCCACCATCACCGGAATCTGGCGGCGCTGGCGGCTGCGCACGGCGGCGGGCTTGCGCGGCGGGCGCAGCCAGCGGCGGAATTGCTGCCAGTTCTGGCTCAGCAGGGCGTAAAGCCCCAGGGCCCACAGGCCCAGCACGGTGGTGACGGTGGCGACGTCGAGGGAAGCGGTCATGGCGACCTCCCTGCTCGGGAATGGATACCAGCAGAGATGGGGCGCCGGCGGCCCGGGTTAAATCGTTCGAAGGTTTAAGCCGACCCCTTCTCCTCGTCGATCATATAGACGGGTTTCAGGCCCCGCGGCGCCTCGGCATAGGCCTTGCCGCCAAAGCTCTCCTTGGACTTGGCAAAGGCCACTTCGCGGAACACCCCCAATTCCGGGCGCAGCACCAGCTCGATTCGCCCGGTGTCGCCATAGCGGTTCTTCTCGATCACCAAGTCGATGGCCCGGGCGGTGGTGCCCGGCCGGATCACCGCCATGTCCTCGGTGCGCTTGGGATTGTCCACCAGATACAGCACCGAATCGGCGTCATATTCCATGTCGCCGCCAGCCTTCAGAGTCAGGGCATAGCCCTCCTGGTCCTCGGTGCGCTGCTGGCTCGAGATGCACAGCACCGGGCAGCGCAGCAGGCTGACCAGATAATCCCGCAGCTCGCCGCCCAGCAGCGCCACGGTGCGGGCCAGGTCGCCCCCGCGTGAGCGGCCCCACAGCTGCACATAGTCGATCACCACCAGCGCCTGCTCGCAGCCGGTCTCGGCCAGCAGCTCCTGCAGCCGGGCATGGATATGCTCGGGCTCGGTCTGGCTGCGGCCCTCCATGAAATGCACCAGCCGCAGGCCGTCGCCCACCTGTTCGGCTGCCTGGGCCAGCAGCGCGGGATCCCCCAGCCCGTCCTGGAACTGCTTGGCATTCAGGCCGGCGGCGGAACAGAGCAGCTTCAGCGCCAGCCGCTCCACCGCCTCCTCGAAGCTGACGAACAGCACGGGGATGCCCTGGGCGGCCATGGACCGGGCCAGTTGCAGGGTGAAGGTGGTCTTGCCCATGCCCGGCTTGGCGGCCAGATAGTGCATGCCCGGCTGGAACCCGCCCAGCACCGTGTCCAGTTTGGGGATGCCGGTGGGCAGCCCGAATACGGTGGAGCCGCGCTCGGTGCGCAGGTGAAAACGCCGCCCTGCTTCCTTCAGCAGCAGGGGAACCAGATCGGCCACGGATTTGCTGTCGCTCATCTGCCGGGTATTCCTTGGTGGGACACCCCGGCAGCATAGCCCAAATCAGACCACCAAGTCGCGGTAGGCGTGCCAGCTGGCATGGCCCACCAGCGGCAGCGCCACCGCCAGGCCCACATAGAACAGCATAAGCCCGCTGCCCACCAGCAGCACGATCACCGCCGCCCAGCCCACCATCACTTTCCAATTGGCGCGCACGGCGGCCAGGCTGGTGCTGATTGCGGTCACCACCGATACGTCGCGGTCCATCAGCATGGGCAGGCTGACCACGCTGATCGAGAACACCAGGGTGGCCAGCATGCCCCCCACCAGGGTGCCCACCACCAGGAAGGGCAGGGCATTGGGCGAGGCCAACAGGTCCAGCACGAAATTTTCCAGGGCCGGCGGTTGGGCCGAGAAGAACAGCATGAACAGCAGCAGTGCCAGCTGGATCCAGACGAAGGCGGCGATCAGCAGCACCACGCCCATGCTGGCCAATTGGCCGCCATTGCGGCGAAAGGCGGCCAGGCTGTCGCCCAGGCCGGGTTTCTGGCGCATTTCGATGCGGCGGCTGATCTCGTACAGGCCGACGGCGGCCAGGGGCCCCACCAGCAGGAAGGTGCCCATCAGCGGCAGCACCAGGCTGCCCATGCCCGCCTGCACCAGCCCGGCGGTCAGCAGCCAGCCCAGCGCCGC
>CAYOKN010000362.1:0-2834 GCA_964404545.1 uncultured Rhodospirillaceae bacterium
GGCATGATCGACGCCCAGGCCATGGCCAAGATGAAGCCCGGCGTGCGCATCATCAACTGCGCCCGCGGCGGCCTGATCAACGAGGCCGACCTCAAGGCCGCGCTGGAGTCCGGCCATGTGGGCGGCGCCGCGCTGGATGTGTTCTGCGACGAGCCGGCCACCAGCAATCCGCTGTTCGGCATGGATACGGTGATCGCCACCCCGCATCTGGGCGCCTCCACCAAGGAAGCCATGGAGAATGTGGCCATCCAGATCGCCGAGCAGATGTGCGATTTCCTGCTGACCGGCGCGGTCACCAATGCCATCAACATGCCCTCCATCTCGGCCGAGGACGCGCCCAAGCTGAAGCCCTACATGAAGCTGGCCGCCCAGTTGGGCAGCTTCGCCGGCCAGTTGACCGAGAACGCGCTGCTGACCGTTCGGGTGGAATATGCCGGCGCCGTGGCCGAGTTGAACACCAAGCCGCTGACCGCCATCGTGCTGGAAGGGTTGCTGAAGCCGCTGCTGGAAAGCGTCAACATGGTCAATGCGCCGCTGATCGCCCAGCAGCGCAACATCACCGTGTCCGAGCTGGTCAGCACCAAGTCCGCCGACTACACCACCCTGGTCAAGGTCACCGTGACCACCGAGGCCCGCAGCCGCAGCGTGGCCGGCACCCTGTTCGGCGGCGACAAGCCGCGCATCGTCGAGATCAAGGAAATCCCCATCGAGGCCGAGCTGGGGCCGTTCATGCTCTATGTGACCAACCAGGACAAGCCGGGCTTCATCGGCCGCCTGGGCAGCATGCTGGGCGAGAACGGGGTGAACATCGCCACCTTCCATCTGGGCCGCAACGAGGCCGGCGGCGACGCCATCGCCCTGATCCAGGTGGATCAGGCCCTGTCCGAAGAGTTGTTGCAGAAGGTGCGGGCCATTCCGCTGGTGGTTCAGGCAAAGGCCTTGCGCTTCTGACGCATAACCGTTGGTTTTAGTCTGTATTGGGCTGCTTTCTTCCCCGGTGATTTTCCCGTAAGGTCTTGTGGAATTCACCAGGGGGACATTCATGACCGCAGCCGTTCCGACCGCCGACCAGCAGGACAGCCTGATCGTTGCCCTGGATCTCTTGATTGCCGGCAAATATTTGTCGGTGCCTCAGGGCGACGGTCCGTTGGCGGCCAAGATCAAGGAACTGGCCGGCGTGATGGAAGCCCGCGCCAGCGCCGAGATGAAGCGGACGGTGGACATGTCCATCGTGGCCAACGAGGCGGTGACCGCTACCGCCGAGATGATGCGCGACGTGCGCGAGGTGGACACCCGCAGCCACGGCATCGCCGCCGCCTCCGAGCAGCTGGTGGCCTCGGTGGCCGAGATCAGCCGCAATTCCGACGCCGCGTCCGAGGAGGCCCGGGTGGCCGAGGAGGCCGCGTCCGCAGGCCAGCAGGCCGCCGACCGCGCCATCGCCACCATGGAGCAGATCGCCCAGGCGGTCAGCGGCGCCGCCACCAAGGTGGATGGTCTGGCCCAGGCCAGCGCCCAGATCGGCGACATCGTCAACCAGATCGAAGCCATCGCCAAGCAGACCAATCTGCTGGCCCTGAACGCCACCATCGAGGCGGCCCGCGCCGGCGAGATGGGCAAGGGCTTTGCCGTGGTGGCCTCGGAAGTGAAGAATCTGGCCAACCAGACCGCCAAGGCCACCGTGGACATCCGCGGCCGCATCGACGCGCTGCGCGCTGAGATGGCCAGCATCGTGCAGTCCATGCAGGAGGGCGCCCAGGCGGTGGCCCGCGGCCAGGAGGTGATCCACGGCACCGGCGAGGGCATGCGCCAGATCACCGGCCAGATCCATCGCGTGACCGAGAAGATGCACGAGATTTCCGATATTCTGGGCCAGCAGGCCGAGGCGTCGCAGGAAATCTCGGGCGCCATCGGCATCATCGCCTCGATGGCCGGGCGCAACGTCCATGCCATCGGCGACATCATCTCCATCATGGACCGGGCCGAGCCGGTGATCGCCGAGGCGGTGGCCGAGCTGGGCAAGCAGGAGGTCACCGACTTCACCGTGCATGTGGCCAAGTCCGACCATGTGATCTGGAAGAAGCGCCTGGCCGAGATGGTGGTGGGCAAGGTGGCGCTGAACCCCGACGAACTGTCCAACCACCATCAGTGCCGCCTGGGCAAGTGGTACGACGCCTGCCAGGATCGCGACCTGACCAGCCACCAAGCCTGGGGTGCCTTGGAGCCGCCCCATGCCGAAGTGCACAAGCACGGCATCGAAGCCGCGCGCCGCTTCAACATGGGCGATCTGGACGGTGCCATCGAATGCATCAAGAAGGTGGGCCAGGCCTCGCATGACGTGCTTTACCACCTGGACCAGCTGGGCAAGCGGCATCAGGGCTGAGCTCCACGACTCCGTCACCCCCGGGCGTGCCGTGGATTGCAGGCGGCCGATTTGCCCCTGCACCACTAATACACAGATGAATGGGATGAACACAGATGAACGCCGATGTATCCCGGGGCGGCGAGAGCCCGGGATTGCATCTACCGGTGTTTATCGGTGTTCATCCTGTTCATCGGTGTGCACAGGGCAGGGTGCCGGACATGAAAGCACCCATCTGCGTTCATTCCCTTCATCTGCGTACACTTGCGGGCGGGGGCGCCCGCGCTCCCTCATGGTCGGGCGGGGGCAGAACCGCGCCAATCCCCCAATATCATTTGCCCCCCGCCCGCAAAAGCGTTACACCCTTACGGCATTTGGGCGCGTCCCGCCCATGCCCCATTTTGTCGTCCTTGAACGAAACGATCCGATGAACGAGCCGGTGAACCGGGCCCTGCTTCCCGCGGGGTTGCGCGAC
>CAYOKN010000363.1:0-2834 GCA_964404545.1 uncultured Rhodospirillaceae bacterium
CGCGCTCGACGCGGGGCTTGATGTCCACGAAGGCATAGCCGCGCTCGCCCACCGCATCGGTCAGCATCTGGACGTCGGCTTCCACCTCGTCCGCATTGTACCATTCACCAGCCTGGGCGATCAGAGCCGGCTTCAGCTCCTCGACCTTCAGGTCAGGCAGGCTGGACTCCAGGCCGATCTTGCCGAACTTGTACCGCTCGCCTTCCTCGATGGTGAAGGTGATGAAAAAGCTCTCGCGGTCCGGGGTCAGCTCGGCCACGCCCGAAACCACGCGAAAATCCGCATAGCCCTTGGACAGATAGAACTTGCGCAGCAATTCGCGGTCGTAGGTCAGCCGGTCCGGGTCGTAGGTGTCCTCGGTGCTGAACAGGCGGTACCAGCGCTCTTCCTTGGTGGCGAGTTCCTCGCGCAGGCGCGAATCGGAATAGGCCTTGTTGCCCACCACATTGATGCGGCGGACCAGGGTGGCGGGGCCCTCGTTGATCTCGAACACCAGATCGACGCGGTTCTGCTCCAACTGGATGATCTTGGGCTCGACCGTGGCGGCAAAGCGGCCCTGGCGGCGATAGACGTCCAGGATGCGCTTGACGTCGTTCTGCACCTTGGTCCGGGTATAGACCACGCGCGGGCGCAGCTGAGTTTCCTGGCCCAGGACCTCGTCATTGACGCGCTTGTTTCCCTCGAAGGCGATGCGGTTGATGATGGGGTTTTCCACCACGCGCACCACCAGCGCGCCGCCTTCCTGGCGGACCGCCACGTCAGCGAACAGGCCGGTGCCATAAAGCGCCTTCAGCGAGCGGTCGATGCGCTCGTCCGAAAAAGGGTCGCCTTCGGCAATGGACAGGTAGGAACGGACCGTTTCGGCCTCGATACGCTGATTGCCCTGGACGACGATTTCCTGGACCCGGGCCACGGGGGCCATGGGCCCCTGCAGCGGCGCGGCGGACTGGGCCGCAGCCAAAACGGGAATACCGGCGCCCAGGAGGAAGGCACCAAGCGCGATCGACGAGCGATACGAGGTCACTCAAATCCCCCCAAAGTATCGAAGCTGCGTCAGGAAGCGACGCCCTTGATCATCTCCCACACCTTCAAGTCCACCAGGTCATTGGAGGTAGCGAAGATCATCAAGGCGAGTACCACAAACAGCCCGATTCGGAAACCATATTCTTGCGCCCGCTCCCCCAGAGGGCGCCCCCGCACCGCTTCCACCGCATAAAAAACCAGGTGACCTCCATCCAGCAGAGGGATAGGGAAAAGATTGATCAGCCCAAGATTGATGGACAGCAGAATAGTGATCATGACGATGGTGGCAAAGCCCAGCTGCGAGGCCTGGCCGGCCTCCTTGGCGATGCGCAGGGGGCCACCCAGCTCGTCCGCCGGACGCACGCCGGTAATCATCTGGCCCAGCCCCTCCAGGGTGGCCGAGACCATGCCGCCGGTCTCGCGCACGGCCTCCACCAGCGCGCTGCCCGGGCCGTGCTGCACCACCTCGGTGGAATCGGCGGCCGCCCCGATGCCCAGTACCGGCACCTTGCGCACATTGCCGAACATGTCGGTCATCTCGGTGATGCGCGGATTGGCGGTCAGCGCCACTTCCCGGCCGTCCCGCAGCACCAGCAAGGCCAGCGGTTCGCCCAGGCGCAGGCGCACCACCTGCTGCAGGTCCTGGAAGGTGTCGATGCTGCTGCCGCCGGCGGTCAGGATACGGTCACCCGGCGCCAGGCCGGCCTCGGCAGCGGCCGAATTCTCGATCACGCTGCCCACCACCGGAGCGGTGCGCGGCTGGCCCATCACCATGAACACGGCGGCCAGCATCACGATGCCGAACACGAAGTTGGCGCCCGGGCCAGCTGCCACGATGGCCATGCGCTGCCAGACATTCTTGTGCACGAAGGCCACCCGCCGCTCGGCCTCGGTCATGGTCCGGCCGTCGCCGGTCATGCTGGCCGGGTCGGCGTCACCGAACATCTTCACATAGCCGCCCAGCGGCAGGGCGCTGACCCGCCAGCGGGTGCCGCGCTTGTCATTCCAGCCGAACAGCTCGGGGCCGAAGCCGATGGAGAACACCTCGACCCGCACGCCGTTCCAGCGCGCCACCAGATAGTGCCCGCCCTCGTGCACGAACACCACCACGCTCAGGATTGCCAGGAAGACGAAGACGTAGTGGTAGATGAAGGCCAGGATGTCCATGGGGTCTCAGCTTCTGTTCAACGGCCGGCGGATCGCTCCGCCACCAGGCGTCCGGCCACCCGCCGCGACTCGGCATCCACCGCCAGCACGTCGTCCAGGCTGGCAAAGGGAGCGGGCGGAAGCTCGGACAAGGTTTCCTCGACCACGGCCGCGATATCCAGGAAACCCACGCGGCCGGCCAGGAAGGATTGCACTGCCACCTCGTTGGCGGCATTGAGAATCGTAGGAGCGGCACCGCCCGCGCGCAAGGCCTCGCGGGCCAAACGCAGGGCAGGAAAACGGATTGGGTCCGGAGCAAAGAATGTGAGCGCCGAAATTTCCGCCAGGTTCAGCCTTTTCGACGGTGCCGAGATGCGGCGCGGCCAGCCCAGCGCATAGGCGATGGGGGTGCGCATGTCAGGGCTGCCCAGCTGGGCCAGAACCGAGCCGTCGATATAGGTGACCATGGAATGGATCACCGACTGCGGATGCACCAGAATCTCGATCCGCTCCTCGGGCATGGCGAACAGGTGGTGGGCCTCGATCAGCTCCAGGCCCTTGTTCATCATGCTGGCGGAATCCACCGAGATCTTGGCGCCCATGTCCCAATTGGGATGGGCCACCGCCTGCGCCGGGGTCATGCCCCGCATCTCGTCCAGGCTGCG
>CAYOKN010000364.1:0-2820 GCA_964404545.1 uncultured Rhodospirillaceae bacterium
TACATGCGGTTGATCAGCACGTCCACGCCCACATGGATGCCGGTGCGCACGCCATAGGCGGCGCCGAACTTCGCCATCCAGACGAACAGGTAAATGGTCAGTTCCTGGGCCCAGGCCATGTGAATCAGGCTGGTGACGGGATACAGGAATGAGATGCCGGACGAATAGCGGTGCACCACCGAGACGAAGATGACCAGTGTCGCCACCGCCATCAGCGTTCCCACGATGATCTCCTCTAGCCGGTCGAGGATTTTCAGAATCATTTCAGCTCCGAGGGAATAAAGGAAAGGCACCCGCTCCTGCCGGGAACGGGTGCCTTCCTGCGGCAAACTTACTTGCCGGTAGCCTTGTAAACAGACTGGATCAGGTCGGCGCCGACCCGGTCAGCCATCTCCTTGTGGACCGGCTTCATGGTCTCGATCCACAGCTTCTTCTCTTCCGGGGTCAGGGTGATCAGCTCGGTCTTGCCCGAGGCCTTGATCTGGTCCAGCGCCCAGATGTTTTCCTGCTCGGCGATGTCGTTGGCGTAGATGGTCGCTTCGGACATGGCGGTCTCGAGCACGGCGCGCACGTCGGCCGGCAGGCCTTCCCAGAACTTCTTGTTGACGATCACCGCATAGCCCAGATAGCCGTGGTTGGACAGGGTGGCGTATTTCTGCACTTCGTGCATCTTCTGGGTGTACATGTTGGACGGCGGGTTCTCGGTGCCGTCCACCACGCCGGTCTGCAGCGCCTGATACACCTCGGCGAAGGCCATGGACTGGGGCAGGGCGCCCATGGCGCGCATCTGCGCCTCAAGCACCTTGGACGACTGGATGCGCATCTTCACGCCCCGGAAATCCTCGGGCTTGCGCAGGGGCTTGTTGGCGGACATCACCTTGAAGCCGTTGTCCCAATAGGCCAGGCCCAGGACGCCCTTCTTCTCCAGCTTCTTCAGCAGGTCCTTGCCCACCGGGCCTTCGGTGACCATGCGCAGTTCCTTGCGGTCCTGGAACATGTAGGGCAGGTCGAACACCTCGAACTCGCGCACGCCCAGCGGGCCGAACTTGGCCAGCGACGGGGCCAGCATCTGCACGGCGCCCATCTGCAGCGCGTCCAGCTCTTCCTTGTCCTTGTAGAGCTGGCTGTTCGGATAGACCTCGACCTTGACCTTGCCCTTGGTCCGCTCTTCCGCCAGCTGCTTGAACTTCTCGGCGGCCTTGCCCTTGGGGGTGTCGGGGGCGACCACGTGGCTGAACTTGATGACGATCGGGGCATCCGCGGCCATCGCCGAGGTGGACAACAGGCAGCCCACCAGGCAACCCAGCAATTTGGTGAATTTCATTATTGTGTACCTCCCAAGTACCAGGATCTCCGCCAGCCCGCGGACGAACCCCTGTTATGCGGCGAACTCTAGCGGGCTGCCGCGGCGATCCTACGACCTTCGGCTAGGTCATTGCAACGAGTGTATGACCAAAGCCATAAATCCGCCGCAATAACCTTGCGCGACGCAGGACCATTTCATGCGATGTCAGTGCGTCCGGGACTCTTGCTGGCTGGCCTCCTGGGCCGCGCGGAGAACGGAACTTCCAACATCGGGTTCAAAACGCTTCCAAACCGGTCGCATGGCCTCGCGCCAGGCGGCCATCTCTTCGGGCGCCAGGGTGGTGATGGCAATCCCGCCCGAGGCGACCAGCTGGTTCCGATGGGCCTGGTTCAGGGCCTGGGCGCTAGCATTCACCTTCTGGGTCACCTCGGCCATGATGGCGGTCATCTCGGCCCGGACATCCGCCGGCAGGCCGTCCCAGAAGCGGGTATTGACCACCACCATATAGTCCAGCACGCCGTGATTGGTTTCGGTCACATGGCGCTGCACCTCGTGCAACTGCTGGGTATAGAAGTTGGACCAGGGGTTCTCGGCGCCGTCCACCACGCCGGCCTGCAGCGCCTGATAGACCTCGGAGAAGGGCATGCGCAGGGTGGCGGCACCCATGGCGCGGAACTGAGCCTCCAGCACCGGCGAGGGCTGGATGCGGAATTTCAGGCCGCGAACGTCCTCGGGACGGCGTAGCGGCCGGTTGGCCGATAGCTGCTTCATGCCGTTGTGCCAATAGGCCAGCCCCAGGATGCCCCGGTCCCGCATGGACTCCAGCAGGCCGCGCCCCTCGGGGCTGGCCTGGAAGCGGTCCAGGGCTGCCTGGTCGGGGAACAGGAAGGGCAGGTCGAACACCTGCAGCTTGGGGGTATAGGGTGCGAATTTGGACAGCGACGGGGCCAGCATCTGCACCTCGCCCATCATCAGCGCCTCCATCTCGCGGGAGTCGCCGTGCAGGTCGCTGTTGGGATAGACCTCGACCTTGACCCGGCCCTTCAGCCGCTCGGCCACCAACAGCTGGAACAGGCGCGCGCCCTGGCCCTTGGGCGTATTCTCGGCCACCACATGGCTGAACTTGATGATCACCGGCCCATCGGCGCGGGCGGTGGCGGAGTACAAGGTGAGGAACGCCGCAAGGGCGGCGGCCGCAAGGGAACGCATGCTTAGTCCTTCATCACCCCTTGCACGATCCAGTCGGCCGGGAGAGTTCATTTCTGTGGCCAAAGGATCGAATCATGGTAGGCCTCGTCCCCGGCGATGCAAGAGTTAATCAATGCCGCAGCGCATCAAAAAGAGAGTCCTGATACACGCCGGGTCTTCGGTCCGGGGCGGGGTGACTGGCAGGCGATTGGGGGCGATTCGGGGTTGGCCCCTCCCGCCTGCTGGGGCATACTCTCGACCGGTCGACTCTATGCCTTGGACAGATATGAAAAGCCTTCTCTCGTCTTTTCTCGCCGCGCTTTTTA
>CAYOKN010000365.1:0-2783 GCA_964404545.1 uncultured Rhodospirillaceae bacterium
ATGGCTTGTTGCTGGGGCTGCTGGTCGGTCATGACAGGGTCCGGAGAGTGGATGAAAGCGTCGGATTATAGCCCCAGGATATGAAGGCACGGCGCGAGCACATCCGCCCTGGCGGCTATACTCGAAAACTCCCTCCAGACTCCGGGTGGACCGATCGATGGCCGAAAAGGATGAACTGGCTCGTCTGAGCGCCCTGTTGCTGGAACTCCATCGTGGTGCCCTTTTCCAGTCCGTCGAGGGGTTCGCCGACTGGGCTTTCGACACCCTCAAGCGCCATATCCCCTTCGATTCGGGCCTGTGGGCCTCGGGTCACGTCGATCCGGACGGCACGCCAGTGGTGCACAGCCACCGGCTCTACCGCCAGCCGGCCCAGCTCATGCTCGACTATGCCCCCCTTGCCCGGCACGACAACGTCTTCGCTGCCTCCCTGATGCAGCCGGGCGTGTCCCTGGCGGTGGACACCCGGGTGTTCGCCCCGGCGGTGTTTGGCGACTACCTGGACCGCTACCGCATCGAGCACGTGCTCAACACCTGCGACGTCGATCCTTTCACCGGGCTGCTGGATGACATCGCCCTGTGGCGTGCCGAACGCGACCAGCCCTTCGTGGAAGCGGAGCGGCGATTCATGCAGGCGGTCTTTCCGCACCTCATCGAGGCCTCGACGCGCAACCGCCTGGCGCACCTGACCGGTACCTGTTCCGCCGGCACCGGTGAGGTGTGGAGCGCCGCCCTGGCCGACCGGCTGGGCGTGTTGCGCCAGGCCGACAGCCGTTTCGCGTCCATGCTGCGGCAGGAGTGGCCCGACTGGTGCGGGCCGCATCTTCCCCCGCCCCTGGCCAGGGCGCTCGCCCCCGGCGGCCTCATGCGCCACGCCGGCGAGCACCTGGTGATCCGCATCGCTGCGCTCGAAGACCTGTGGCTGCTGCGGGTACGCCCCCTCGGCGAGGTGGACCGGCTGACCGCCCGCGAGCGGGAGATCGCGCTGCACACCGCACAGGGCCTGAGCCACAAGGAGATCGCCCGCCTGCTCGAGCTGTCGCCGGCCACGGTGCGCAACCACCTGGCCAGTGCCTGCCGCCGCATGGGGGTGCGCAACAAGGCCCAGCTTGCCGCCCTGGTCCTCGGCCACGAGTGAGGCGGGACTGAAGCATTTGCATCATTGAGGGCAAAGGCGCAGGAACCTAGGCTCTTTCCCACGTCCCGTTCCTTGTGGAGGAAAGAAAATGGCTTTGTACATCCGAAAGACTTTCGTAGCGCTGGCTGTGCCAGCGCTCGGTTTCGTCATACAGCCTGCCCATGCAGCGTGCGAGACGTCGATTTACGGCGGCAGCATCTTGAACGTGCCTGCTTCCGGCACATACGCCGCCGACGTGACGATGGACCTGATCCAGCTATGCATGGGCGGTACTAGCATCAGTGGCACCTCCAGCCAGCTGAGGATCGCGGAGGGGGGCGCCGGTCGGGCGGTAATCTTGTCCTCCACGGATTCTCTCCTGAGCGCAGGCGGCTACATCAATCACAGCTATGCCCAGCATCCCGGCACCCGGCTCGATCTGTACGGCACGACCAACTTGGCTTTGCCGAACGCAACCGACTCCTTCTCCATCCGCGCCAGCAGCTTCGATACGCGGGGCTTGGACGTGATCAATCATGGCACTGTCGATCAGGCGGGAGCCGGGATGCTGTATTTCTCAGGCAGCGCCAATCTCGTGAACGAGAAGGGTGCGTCCTATCAAATGTCGGGCGGCACCGGCATGCGCGTATCGAGCGCACTGGTCAACAAGGGCGCATTTTCCACTGGCAGCGGCGCGGTTACCGGGGGCGGCATGTTCACCAACGAGGCCAGCGGCAGCTTCACGGGCAACCTCCGGCCGGGCAGCTTTGGCGAGCGGCTGACCGTCGAAAATTCGGGCAGCTTCGTGCTCGGTGCCGATCAAGTCGCTCAGGTTGCCTCCTTCACCAATCATGCTGGTTCCCTGGTGGTGGACGGCGTCATGCAGAACGTCGGTGGCGCGCTTTCCATCCTGGGTGGCACGCTTTCCGGCACCGGTGTCATCAACGGCAAAGTGTTTGTCGGTGGCGGGCCGGGCAAAGCGGTCTTCAATCCCGGTAAAAGCCCGGGCACGATGACCATAGATGGCGACTTCGAACTGCAGCCCGGCGGCGTGCTCAATATCGAGATCGCCCCGGACGGTGCGGGCGGTTTCCTGTACGACAAGCTCATCATTGGCGGCATCGGCTATCTCAATGGCCATGTGAATTTCCTGGTGGACCCTTCCATTGGTGACGGGGGCGTCCTGTCCGGGCTTCGGTTCTTCGAGTGTCCGACGTCGGACTGGGGCTGCGTTGGGGAGGGCGCCGAGTTCACGTGGGATATGCCCGGGCGTCCCAACTCGGTGCTCGCGTGGGATGCCAATGGCTTCTACATCGAGTCTCTCGCCGCCCCGGTGCCCGAGCCGGAGAGCTGGGCCATGCTGCTCGCCGGCCTCGGGCTGGTGGGCTGGGTGGCGCGCCAGCGCAGGACGGCCTGATCCGCCGGCCTGCAAGTAACACGGCTCGCCCTAGCGGGCCGCGTGCTCTTCAGTGCCGCGCCAGCCAGGCGGCGAGCTGCTGCGGCGGCAGCGCCCCGGCGACTCGATCCACCTCGCGGCCGCCCCGGAACAGGGCCAGGGTGGGGATGCTGCGGATGCCATGCTGGGCCGCCAGCATTTGCTCTGCTTCCGTGTTGACCTTGGCGAAGCGCACGCGGCCCACATACTGGCCGGCCATCTGGCTGAAGGTGG
>CAYOKN010000366.1:0-2767 GCA_964404545.1 uncultured Rhodospirillaceae bacterium
ATTGATGCTGCTCACGAGGTCTTCCTTGCCCGTTGATGGGGAATTCGGGGGCGACATTCTGCACCAGCCCCGCGCCGATTCCTAGCCCCGCCCTTAATCTTGCTGTGGTAATCTGCGCCGCTTTGACGCCAGACCCAGCGAAGATCGATCCCGTGACCGAGACCGACACCCCAGACCTGCCCGATCTGTCCGACGCCACACCCATGATGGCGCAATATCTGGCCATCAAGCACGAGCACCCCGACTGCCTGCTGTTCTACCGGATGGGCGACTTCTACGAGTTGTTCTTCGATGATGCGGTGCAGGCGGCCGAGGCGCTGGACATCACCCTGACCAAGCGCGGCAAGCATGCGGGCCAGGATATCGCCATGTGCGGCGTGCCGGTGCACAGCCACGAGGGCTATCTGTCGCGCCTGATCCGCAAGGGCTTCAAGGTGGCGGTCTGCGAGCAGACCGAGGACCCGGCCGAGGCCAAGAAGCGCGGCTCCAAGTCGGTGGTCGCCCGCGCGGTGATCCGGGTGGTGACGCCCGGCACCATCACCGAGGACGGCCTGCTGGATGCCCGGCGGCATAATTATCTGGCCGCCGTGGCCGAGGTGCAGGGTGCCGTTGGCCTGGCCTGGGTGGATGTGTCCACCGGCGATGTGCAGTTCCAGCCGGTGGCGGGGGTGAACCTGTCCGCCGCCCTGGCCCGCCTGAGTCCGGGCGAGATCCTGGTGCCCGACCGCCTCTTGCAGAAGGAGGAGCTGTTCGAGCTGTGGCGGGAGTGGAAGGCGGTGCTGTCGCCCCTGCCTGATGCCCGCTTCGAGTCGGACAATGCGCGGCGGCGGCTGTGTTCCTTCTATGGGGTGCAGTCGCTGGACGGCTTTGGCGCCTTCAGCCGGGCCGAACTGGCCGCCGGCGGCGCGCTGCTGGACTATGTGGAGCTGACCCAGAAAGGCAAGCTGCCGCGCCTGTCGGTGCCGCGCCGGCTGGCCGAGGGCTCGGTCATGGAGATCGACGCCGCCACCCGGCGCAATCTGGAACTGACCGAGACCCTGGCCGGCGAGCGCAAGGGCAGCCTGCTGTCGGTGATCGACCGCACCGTGACCGGCCCCGGCGGGCGGCGGCTGCTGGCGCAGCTGTCGGCGCCGCTGACTGATCCCGACGCCATCGACCGGCGCCTGGACATGGTGGCCTTCTTCGCCGAGCGCCATTCCCTGCGCGATCTGCTGCGCGAGCGCCTGCGCCGCTGCCCGGACATGGAGCGGGCCCTGTCGCGCATCTCGCTGCAGCGGGGCGGGCCGCGCGACCTGGCCAATATCCGCGATGCCCTGGCCGAGGTGCCGGGGCTGCGCGCCGCCCTGATGGATGGCGGCCTGACCGCGCCGCCCGAGGGGTTGCAGGAGCTGGCCCGGGCGCTAGGGCAGCATGATGCCCTGGTGGACCGGCTGGCCCGCGCCCTGGCCCCCGATCTGCCCATGCTGGCCCGCGACGGCGGCTTCATCGCCGCCGGCTATCATCCGGCCCTGGACGAGCTGAAGGCCCTGCGCGACGAAAGCCGCCGCCTGATCGCCGGGCTGCAATTGCGCTATGCCGAGCTGGCCGGTGTGTCGTCGCTGAAGATCAAGCACAACAATGTGCTGGGCTATTATGTGGAGGTGCCGCCCAAGCAGGCGGAGAAGATCGGCGAGCCCTTCATCCACCGCCAGACCATCGCCAGCGCGGTGCGCTATACCACGGTGGAGCTGTCCGAATTGGAGGACAAGATCCGGGGGGCCGCCGACAAGGCCCTGGCCCTGGAGCTGGAGCTGTTCGCCGACCTGATCAATGAGGTCTCGGCCCGCGCCGACGGCATCGCCCTGGCAGCCGGCGCGTTGGCCGGGCTGGACGTGGCCACCGCTCTGGCCGAGCTGGCGGTGGAGCGGCGCTATGTGCGCCCGGTGCTGGACCAGGGCACCGGCTTCGTCATCGCCGGTGGGCGCCATCCGGTGGTCGAGGCCAGCATCCAGGACAGCTTCGTGGCCAATGACTGCGACCTGTCGGATGCCCAGCGGCTGTGGCTGATCACCGGCCCCAACATGGCCGGCAAGTCCACCTTCCTGCGTCAGAATGCGCTGATCGCCGTGCTGGCCCAGATGGGCAGCTTCGTGCCCGCCGACAGCGCTCATCTGGGCGTGGTGGACCGGCTGTTCTCCCGCGTGGGCGCCGCCGACGACCTGGCGCGCGGCCGCTCCACCTTCATGGTGGAGATGGTCGAGACGGCGGCCATCCTGAACCAGGCCGGGCCCCGCGCCCTGGTGATCCTGGACGAGATCGGGCGCGGCACCGCCACCTTTGACGGGCTCTCCATCGCCTGGGCGGTGGTGGAGCATCTGCATGCGGTGAACCGCTGCCGGGCGCTGTTCGCCACCCATTACCACGAGCTGACGGCCCTGGCCTCCAAGCTGCCCAACCTGTCCTGCCATTGCATGCGGGTAAAGGAATGGCAGGGCGATGTGGTGTTCCTGCACGAGGTGGGGGCGGGCACCGCCGACCGCTCCTATGGCATCCATGTGGCGCAGCTGGCTGGCCTGCCGCCGGTGGTGATCGACCGGGCGCAGGTGATCCTGGAAACCCTGGAAAAGGGCGAGCAGTCCTCGGCCCTGACCAAGCTGGCCGACGACCTGCCGCTGTTTGCCGCCGCCCGCCCGAAATCGGGCCCGCCGCAGAAGGACAGTGCCGTCGAGGCCCGGCTGAAATCCATCAACCCCGACGACCTCACCGCCAAGGCGGCGCTGGACCTGCT
>CAYOKN010000367.1:0-2757 GCA_964404545.1 uncultured Rhodospirillaceae bacterium
CGGCGGCCAGTTCGCGCCCGTCGGGGCCGGCCAGGGTCCAGGCCACCAGGCCCCCGTCCTGCCGGCCGGTCAGGACCAGGGACGGGGCGCTCAGCGGCGCGGTGGTGGCGGGAACTTCCTGGGCCAGCAGGGCGCCGGCCATGGCCTCGGCCAGGCCTTGGGGGTCGGCGGCCCCCTCTACCGGCGCCACCCGAACCGCCAGCAGCGGGGTGGGGTCCAGCAGCGGATTGGCGGCGTCCTCGCCATGGGCAAAGGGCTTGGGCACCGGGCCGCACGCCGCAAGGGCCAGCAGCAGCAGGGCGGCGGTCAGCCCACCAGCGCGGCGCATGACACCAGGATGGCCAGCAGGGCGGGAATGCCCACGAAGAAGATGAAATAAGGCATGTCTATTCCAGGACGATGGCGGACAGGCCGCGCCCATAGTCGGGTTCGCCGCGCAGCACCGAGCGGCGATAGCTGAAGAAGCGGCCTTCCTCGGAACAGGTGTCGCAGGGGGTGCGGGTCACGTCGATCACCCCGATGCGGGACAGCCGGCGGGCCACATAGCCGGGCAGATCGAACATGAAATGCCCGGCCTTGCGGCTTGCGGCGAAATATTCGTGGTTCTCGTCGGATTCGGCCAGGAAGGGGGCGGGGAAGTCGGGGCCCACCTCATAGGACCGCTGGGCGATGCAGGGGCCGATGGCCGAGACGATGCGGCTTTTCTTGGCGCCCAGCTTTTCCATGGCGGCTACGGTGGACTCAAGCACACCGCCCAGGGCGCCCTTCCAGCCGGCATGGGCGGCTCCGATCACGCCCGCCTTGCCGTCGGCGAACAGCACCGGCGCGCAGTCGGCGGTCAGAATGCCCAGCACCAGGCCCCGGGTCTTGGTGACCATGGCGTCGGCCTCGGGCGGGGCGCCGTCGAAGGGTTTGTCGATCACCACGCAGCGGTTGGTGTGGGCCTGGTACAGGGTGACCAGGGCGCTGGCGGGCTGCTCGATCATGGCCATGGCGCGCGCGCGGTTTGCGGCCACCGCCGCGGGATCGTCCTTCGAGCCGCTGCCCACGTTCAGCGAGGCATAGATGCCTTCCGAGACGCCGCCCTCGCGCGTGAAGAAGGCATGGCGGATGGGCAGGACTTCATTCAGGGTGGACACGGTAATCATGGGCATCAGGTCTCGTCAGCTCTCGAATCCGGCCGGCACCGGCTGCCGCCCCGGACACAAGACCAGGGCTTTGAAGAGGGTGCCCATTTCTTTGATATGGATCAAGCGCCGCAAGGCCAGACCGATCTCGACCTTTTTGTCCGGTTGGGCGCGGGCCAGGGTTTCCGCCCGCTGATTGATGCCCAGCCGCTGCAGGAACTCGCCCTGGGGTAGCGGCCCATAGGCTTTCAGTCCTGGAACCTGCCGCGCGGCTCGGGCCGCGGCGGCGAAATCCACATGGGCGGTCAGGTCGGCCTCGCCCAGATCCTCCAGTACCGGATGATAGTCGTGGGCCTTGACCGCCTGCAGGCTCTCGCCCAGGCCGCTCTCGGCCGGGCCATAGTCCAGGAACAGGGCCAGCCCGCCCTGTTCCGCCAACCGGCGGCCGATGGACTGCACCACCGCCACCGCTGCCGGCGCCCATTCCACGATGGCGCCCTCGGGGGCGTCCGCCGTGGCCAGGGGATGGTCGGGGGCCACCGGTGCGCCGGGCAGGAAGGCCAGCCGGCCGTCCGCCAGCCCCACCATGCGCTCGCGCCAGCCGTCGGCGGTCTTGACCGCCTGGCGCACCGGCAGGGCGTCCAGGAATTCGTTGGCCAGGATGATGGCGGGGCCGGGCGGCACGTCCTCGACGCGGTCGTGCCAGACCACGTCCAGATTGGCCAGGGACTGGCGCTGGCGGGCGCGCAGGGCCGGGCTGGTCTCCACCAGATGCACCTCGATGCCCTGGGCCAGCGGCGGCGCCATGGCGATGGCGCGCAGGGCGTCGGCCATCAGCGTGCCGCGCCCGGGGCCGATCTCCACCAGTTTCAGGGGCAGGGGCGCGCCCATCTGCTGCCAGCCCACCACCGCCCACAGCCCCAGCATCTCGCCGAACATCTGGCTGATCTCGGGCGCCGTGGTGAAATCGCCCAGGGCGCCCAGCGGATCGCGGCTGTGATAATAGGCGGCCAGCGCCTCGGCCATCACCGCCTCGACCGGCAGCGGCCCGACGGCCTGGATGCGGGCGCGCAAGGACCGCTCAAGTGGGGACTGCTTGGGCGGGGACTGCTCGGGCGGGGTCAAGGGGCGGCGGTCTTCAGCGGCGGATGTTTCAGCGCCCAGCCGATCAGGCCCGCGCCCACCAGGATCATGGGCACCGACAGGATTTGGCCCATGGTCACATTGCCGCCCAGCAGGAAGCCCAGATGGGCGTCGGGCTGGCGGAACATCTCGGCGGTGCTGCGGGCCAGGCCATAGCCGGCCAGGAACAGCCCCGCCAGGAAGCCCGGCCGCTGCCGCACCGCCGGCAGGCGCCAGGCCAGATGCAGCACCACCAGCAGCACCAGGCCTTCGAGCAAGGCCTCGTAGAGCTGGCTGGGATGGCGCGGGATCGGGCCGCCATGGGGGAACACCATGGCCCAGGGCAGGTCGGCGGGGGCCTCGCGGCCGAACAGCTCGCCATTGATGAAATTGGCGATGCGGCCAAAGAACAGGCCGATGGGAACGGTGACGCAGATGGCGTCGCCCAGCGCCAGGAAGCTCAGCCGGTGCTTCAGGCTGAACAGCAGGATGGCGGCGATCACGCCCA
>CAYOKN010000368.1:0-2750 GCA_964404545.1 uncultured Rhodospirillaceae bacterium
GCAGCAGGTTGAAGGCGCAGGCGAACAGCGCAAAGCACAGCGCCTTCATCAGGAATACCGGGTACACCACATAGGGCAGCACCACGGCCAGCAGCAGGGCGCCGGCGATCAGGGCCAGTCTGGCGGGGGTCATGTCAGTGGGCCCTTCCGAACAGGCCAGCCGGCCGCACCAGCAGCACGATGGCCATGATGATGAAGATGACCGTGGCCGAGGCCTCGGGATAGAACACCTTGGTCAGGCCCTCGATCAGCCCCAGCCCGAAGCCGGTCAGCACCGAGCCCAGGATCGAGCCCATGCCGCCGATCACCACCACCGCGAAGACCACGATGATGATATTGCTGCCCATCAGCGGATTGACCGAATAGATGGGCGCCGCCAGCACCCCGGCGAAGGCCGCGAGGGCCACGCCCAGGCCATAGGTCAGGGTGATCATCACCGGCACATTGATGCCGAAGGCCTGCACCAGCGCCGGGTTTTCGGTGGCCGCCCGCAGATAGGCGCCCAGGCGTGTCTTTTCCACCAGCAGCCATACCGCCAGGCACACCGCCAGCGACGCCACCACCACCCAGGCGCGGTAGGTGGGCAGATACATGAAGCCCAGATTGGTGCCGCCCTGCAGCAGCGCCGGGGCCTGGTAGGGATGGCCCGACACGCCATAGACCTGACGCAGGGCGCCCTCGATCAGCAGGGCCAGGCCAAAGGTGAGCAAAAGGCCGTAGAGATGGTCCAGCTTATAAAGCTTTCGCAGGAACAGCCGTTCCAGCGCCATGCCCAGCACCGCCACCGCCAGCGGCGCCAACAGCAGCGCCCACCAATAGCCCACCCCGGCCACGGTCAGCAGCCACCAGGCCACGAAGGCGCCCAGCATGTACTGGGCGCCATGGGTGAAGTTGATGATGTTCAGCAGGCCGAAGATCAGGGCCAGCCCAAGGCTGAGGACGGCGTAGAAGGCCCCGTTGATCAGGCCCAGCATGAGCTGGCCGAACAACACCGCCAGCGGAATGCCGAAAAGGTCTGGCATGGTCTGGTCTCCCGCCGCCCCTGGCCCCGGTTACTTGCTCACCAGCGGGCAGTTGCCCTGGTCCATGGCGCGGAAGGCATCATCGCCGGGGATGGTGCGCAGGACGCGGTAATAGTCCCACGGCCCCTTGGATTCCGACGGCGCCTTGACCTGCACCAGATACATGTCGTGCACCATGCGGCCATCCTCGCGGATCTTGCCATTGCGGGCGAAGAAGTCGTTCACCGGCATGGCCTTCATCTGCTTGACCGTGGCCTTGGCTTCGTCGGTGCCGGCCTTATCGATGGCCTTCAGGTAATGGGCCACGGCGGAATAGACGCCGGCCTGGGCCATGGTGGGCATCTTGCCGTTATGCCGCTCGGCGAAGCGCTTGGACCATTGCCGGGTCTTCTCGTCCATGTCCCAGTAGAAGCCGGTGGTCAGCACCAGCCCCTGCGCCGTGGGCAGGCCCAGGGAATGCACGTCCGAGATGAAGGTCAAAAGGCCCGCCAGCTTGACCTTGCCCGATTGGGTGATGCCGAATTCCGAAGCCTGCTTGATGGCATTGATGGTGTCGTTGCCGGCATTGGCCAGGCCGATCACATTGGCGCCGGAGCCTTGCGCCTGCAGTAGGAAGGACGAGAAGTCGTTGTTGGGGAAGGGGTGGCGCACCGTGCCCACCACCGTACCGCCGGCCTGTTTGACCGCGTTGGCGGTGTCCTTTTCCAGGGCGTGGCCGAAGGCATAGTCGGCGGTCAGGAAATACCATTTGTCGCCGCCGGCCTTGACCAGCGCATTGCCGGTGCCGTTGGCCAGGGCGAAGGTGTCATAGGTCCAGTGGATGCCGGTGGGCGAGCAGGCCTTGCCGGTCAGGTCCGAGGACCCGGCGGTGCTGTTCAGATGCACCCGGTTCTTGTTCTTGGTGATTTCCTGGATGGCCAGGGCCACCGAACTGGTGGGCACGTCCACGATGGCGTCCACGCCCTCGACGTCGATCCAGCGGTTGGCGATGGAGCTGCCCACATCGGGCTTGTTCTGATGGTCGGCAAAGACCACTTCCACCGGCTTGCCGTTCACCTTGCCGCCGTGGTCCTCGACCGCCATGCGGGCGGCCACCACCGAGCCGGGGCCGGCCAGGTCGGCATAGGTGCCGGACTGGTCGTTCAGCACGCCGATCTTCACCACATCGCCCGAGATGCCCTGGGCCTGGGCCGCCGCCGTGGCGGCGGTCATGAACACCGCAGACAGCAGCACGGATTTGATGGATGCCTTCATGGTTTTTCTCCCTGCCTTCGTTGCTTGCTTTGGTCAGACACCCAGATAGCGTTGCAGGCGCTCCTGGTCGCGGATCGCCTCTTGGGCGTCCACCTGGTCCACCACCCGGCCGTGTTCCACCACGAAATGGCGGTCGGCCACGCGGGTCGCGAACCGGAAATTCTGTTCCACCAGCAGGATGGTGAAGCCCCGCTGCTTCAGGGTGGCGATGATGGCGCCGATCTGGTCCACGATGACCGGGGCCAGTCCCTCGGTGGGCTCGTCCAGCAGCAGAAGGTCGGCGCCGGTGCGCAGGATGCGGGCGATGGCCAGCATCTGCTGCTCGCCGCCCGACAGCTTGGTGCCCTGGCTGTCCGAACGTTCGCGCAGGCGCGGGAACAGCTCGTCGATCTCGGCCAAGCTCATGCCGCCCGCTTTCACCACCGGCGGCAGCAGCAGGTTCTCGCGCACGGTCAGCGAGGCGAAGATGCCCCG